>CALKHQ010000272.1 GCA_937988735.1 uncultured Alphaproteobacteria bacterium | reverse complement strand
AAAACCGAAGTCAGCTGCCGAGCTGGGCAGCCACCTCGGCTGCGAAGTCCTTCTGCTCGCGCTCGATGCCTTCTCCGAGGGCCATCCGGGCGATTGCCGCCACCTTCACCGGGGCGCCGATCTCCTTGGCGGCCTGCTCGATCACCGCCTTCACCTTGCGCTCGCCGTCTTTCACGAAGGTCTGCTCAAGAAGCACTACTTCCTCGTAGAATTTGCGCAGGCGGCCTTCGACCATCTTCGCGACGATTTCGGCCGGCTTGCCCGAGGCCTTGGCCTGCTCGGCGAGCACGGAGCGCTCACGCTCGAGGGCGGCGGGGTCGACTCCTTCCACATCGATCGACATCGGACTGGTCGCAGCCACGTGCATGGCGATGTCCCGGCCGAGAGCGGCGAGCTTTTCAGGATCGCCCTGCGACTCGAGCCCGACGAGGACGCCGATCTTGCCCAACCCCGGGGCGACCGCGTTATGCACATAGCTGGCGACCACACCCGTCCCGACGGAAATCGACGTCATGCGGCGCAGGTTCATGTTCTCGCCGATCGTGGCGACCAGCTGCGTGAGCTGGTCCTGAACAGTCGATCCGCCATTCATCGGCTTCGCCGGAAGCGCCTCGACGCTCGGCGTGTCGAGCGCCAGCCTGGCGACGGCGGTCACGAACTGCTGAAAAGTCTCGTTGCGCCCGACGAAGTCCGTCTCTGCATTGACCTCCACCAGCGCGCCGCGATTGCCCTCGGCTGCGGCACCGATCAAACCTTCCGCTGCGACGCGGCCGGCCTTCTTGGCGGCGGCGGAGAGCCCCTTCTTGCGCAGCCAGTCCACGGCGCCTTCCAGGTCGCCGGACGTCTCGGCCAGCGCCTTCTTGCAGTCCATCATGCCGGCGCCGGTCATCTCGCGGAGCTGCTTGACCAGAGCCGCGGTGATCTCAGCCATTCCTGTAGCCCTCGTTCTGTATGTTCGAATTACGCAGGACCGCGACGCCGCTCAGGCGCCGCCACGCCGTCACGGGCATGCTAGGCCGACGCCGCAGCCGAACTCCCTTCGGCCTGCTGAGCCGGTTCCTCGACCGGCAGATGCTCGACGGGACCCTCGACGGATTCGCCGATGTCTTCGCCGCGCGCCAGGGCCTCCTGCTGCAGGCCGTCGAGCACGGCGTCCGAAACCAGGTCGCAATAGAGCGAGATCGCGCGAATCGCGTCGTCGTTGCCCGGAATAGGGTACTGAATGCCGGTCGGGTCGGAGTTGCTGTCGACGACCGCGACGACCGGGATGCCGAGCTTCTTGGCTTCCCCGATCGCGATGGCTTCCTTGTTGGTGTCGATCACGAACAGGAGATCGGGCTGGCCACCCATTTCCTTGATGCCGCCCAGAGCCCGCTCGAGCTTGTCGCGCATGCGGGTCATCTGGAGCAGCTCCTTCTTGGTCAGTCCCTGGAGCCCGCCCTGGAGCTGTTCGTCCAGCTCGCGCAGCCGCTTGATCGACTGGGAGATGGTCTTCCAGTTGGTGAGCATGCCGCCCAGCCAGCGGTGATTCACATAATACTGCCCGCACCGCTTGGCCGCTTCGGCCACCTTCTCCTGCGCGGGCCGCTTGGTGCCGACGAACAGCACGCGCCCGCCGTTCGACGCGACTTCACGCACCGCCTCCAGAGCGGCGTGGAGCATGGGCACGGTCTGCCCGAGGTCGATGATGTGAATGCCGTTGCGCACGCCGAAGAGGTACGGAGCCATCTTCGGATTCCAGCGCCGGGTATGGTGACCGAAATGCACGCCAGCCTCGAGCAGCTGGCGCATGGTGAAGGTCGGCAATGCCATGCGTCAGATCCTTTTCCGGTTCGGCCTCCGCGGGTGCTGAGCCAGGTCGCGTTCTGGACGGACGAGGCACCGGACCGAGCGGCGGGATGTCTCCCCGTCCGCCCGCAAATCCCGCGTGTGGGGTTCAGGTGGCGCAGTAGATAGCCGCCGGAGCGCGCAAAATCAAGCCAAATCCGGCTCCAAAAGCCTCGTCCTTTCCGTGATTTAACCCTTTCATCAGAGGTCCTGGACCTCGACGATGCCGGGAACCGCCTTGATCGCTGCCCGGGTGGCCGCCGAAACGGCGTACGTCTCCTTGAGCGCGATCTCGACTTCCCGCCCGCCGTCGAGGTCGAGGACAAGGGCGATCTTCCCTTTCCCGCGCCGCTCCCGCTCCATCAGCTGCTTTAGGCTACCGATGGGACTCTCGTCGCGAAGGTAGATCCTTAGCCCTGCGCCGGACTTCGCCACAGCTTCGTCGAGCGCCTGGACCGTCTGGATGGTGAGGCGCAGGTTGTCCTCCTCCGTCCGTACGTCCACCTCCACGAGGACGATGCGGCCGGGCTCCAACAGCTCCCGGGATGCTGCCAGGGTCTCCGAGAACACCACCGCCTCGAACATGCCGCTCGTGTCGGACAGCTGGACGAAGGCGAAGCGAGTGCCCTTGGCGGAGGTTCGCTCCTGCCGGTTGAGGACGATTCCTGCGAGCTTGGGGCGCTTTCCGATCCGTCCGACAAGCCAGCGCGACAGGTCGCCATAGCGGACCACGTCGAGACGGCGGAGGCTCGCGCCATAGGCGTCGAGCGGGTGGGCGGACAGGTAGAAGCCGATCGCCTCGAACTCCCTGTGGAGCCGATCCATGATCGGCCAGTCCGGGACGTTGGGCACCGCGAGCGTGCGCCCGGCATCCTCCCCGAAGGACCCGAACAAACTCACCTGATTGCTGTCGCGCTCGGCGGCCGCGGCGCTTGCCTGGCGAAGGATGCTCTCGATGGCCTCGAAGGTCTGCCGCCGGTTCTGGTTGAGGCAGTCGAGCGCGCCGGCACAGACCAGGTTCTCCAGCTGCCGCTTGTTGAGGGACCGCGGATCGAGCCGGGCGGCGAAGTCGGACAGGTCGCGGAAGGGACCGTGGGTGTCGCGCTCCCTGACCAGGGTCTCGACTGCGCCCAGCCCGACGTTGCGAACGGCGGCCAGCGCGTATCGGATCGCACCGCTGCCGTCCGGCAGAGTTTCCACCCCGAATGTCGCCCGCGACCGGTTGATGTCCGGCGGAAGCAGCTTGATGCCGAGGCGATCGAGCTCCTGTCGGAAGACGTTGAGCTTGTCGGTATTGCCGAGTTCCAGCGTCATCGAGGCGGCGAAGAACTCGACGGGATAGTTGGCCTTGAGCCAGGCCGTCTGGTAGGCGACCAGGGCATAGGCCGCGGCGTGGCTCTTGTTGAAGCCGTAGCCGGCGAACTTGGCCACCTGATCGAAGATCTGCGACGCCTTGGCTTCCGGCACGCCGCGGGCGGCGGCGCCGTCGACGAACGTCTTGCGCTGGGCGTCCATCTCCGACTTGATCTTCTTGCCCATGGCGCGGCGCAGCAGGTCGGCGGCGCCGAGGCTGTAGCCCGACAGCTCCTGCGCGATCTGCATCACCTGCTCCTGGTAGATCATGATGCCGAAGGTTTCCTTGAGGATTCCTTCGAGCGCCGGATGCAGATAGTCGGGCTCCTCCAGCCCGTGCTTGCAGGCGATGTAGCGCGGGATGTTGTCCATGGGGCCCGGGCGGTAGAGGGCCACTACGGCGATGATGTCCTCGAAGCGGTCAGGCTTCAGCTTGCGCAGCACGTCGCGCATGCCCGCGCTTTCCAGCTGGAACACGCCGGTCGATTCACCGCGCCCCAACATTTCGTAGGTCTTCCGGTCGTCGAGCGGCAGGTTCGAAAGATCAACATGCTCGCCCCGCTCCCGGATGAGCTCCTCGGCGCGGGCCAGCACCGTCAGCGTCTTCAGGCCGAGAAAGTCGAACTTCACGAGGCCGGCCTGCTCGACGTACTTCATGTTGAACTGGGTGACCGGCATGTCCGACCGTGGATCGCGGTAGAGCGGCACCAGCTCGTCGAGCGGCCGGTCGCCGATCACCACGCCGGCCGCGTGGGTGGACGCGTGGCGGTACAGGCCCTCGAGCTTCATCGCCACGTCGATCAGCCGGCCGACCGTCGGGTCACGATCGCGCTGCTGCTGCAGGATGGGCTCGTTCTCGATGGCCTGGGCGAGGGTCACCGGGTTGGCCGGGTTGTTCGGAACGAGCTTGCACAGCTTGTCGACCTGGCCGTAGGGCATCTCCAGCACGCGGCCCACGTCGCGCAGCGCGGCGCGGGCCTGGAGCTTTCCGAAGGTGATGATCTGGGCGACCCGGTCGCGGCCGTATTTCTGCTGGACGTAGCGAATCACCTCGTCGCGCCAGTCCTGGCAGAAATCGACGTCGAAAT
>CALKHQ010000271.1 GCA_937988735.1 uncultured Alphaproteobacteria bacterium | reverse complement strand
GGACGGCGAGGTCGAGCCCGACGCGGCCCGCGGCCTCGATCGAGTCGGGGACCAAGCCGAGTGCGGCCGCGCGGCCGAGGTCTGCAACGTCACCCAGTCCACGATCTCGGCCGCCGTGCGCCAGCTCGAGGCCGAGATCGGCGCGCCGCTGATCGAGCGCGACAAGCGGTTCAAGGGCCTCACCGCCGAGGGCCGCGTGCTGCTCGACTGGGCGACCCGGGTGGTGGCGGAGCGCGAGGCGCTCGACCAGCAGATCGGGCTGCTCCGCGGCGAGCTTACCGGCGAACTCATGATCGGGGTGGTGCCGACCGCGCTGCCGACGGTCGCCCTGCTGACCACCCCGTTCAGCCGGAGGCACCCGAAGGTCACGCTGCGCATCCTGTCGCGCACGTCCAACGAGATCCAGCGCATGCTGGACGACTTCGTGCTCGACGTCGGCATCACCTACCTCGACAACGAGCCGCTGCACGGAGTGGTGACCCACCCGCTCTATGCCGAGCGCTACATCCTGCTGACCCCGGCAGACGGCCCGTTCCGCGGCCGCAGGAACGTGACCTGGCGCGAGGCCGCCGACACCCCGCTCTGCCTGCTCACCCCCGACATGCAGAACCGGCGCATCCTGAACGCGATCTTCGCCAGCGTGGACCGCGTGCCGAACGCCCATGCCGAGACGAACTCGGTGATGACGCTCTGCTCCCACATCCGCACGGGCATCTGGTCGAGCGTGCTGCCGCACAACTTCCTGTGGGTGTTCGGTACGCCGCCGGGGATGATCGCCCTGCCGCTGGTCGAGCCGGAGCGGCGGTTCACCATGGGCCTCGTCCTGCGCGACCAGCAGCCGCTGCCCCCGCTGGCGGAGGCCTTCCTGCGCGCCGTCCAGGCCACAGACATCGAGGCCCAGCTGCGACCGCGCGGTATGTGATCGGGAAAACCGATCAGGAAATCTGAAAAACTCGTTTGAATCCGATTTCCCGTTCGGCTGATCGTTCGCGCCATGACGACTGCCAGACCATCGGCGGCGCCCGCACCCTGGGACGCCGCACAAGCCCGCGCCATAGCGGAAGGGCTCAAGGGGCTCGAGGGCCCGTTGCTGCCGATCCTGCACGCGATCAACGACCGCTTCGGCTGCGTCGGCGACGAGGCCGTGCGCATCGTCGCCGACGTCCTCAACCTGTCGCGGGCGGAGGTGCACGGCGTGGTCAGCTTCTACCACGACTTCCGCCGCACGCCGGCCGAGCGCCACGTGGTGAAGATCTGCCGCGCGGAGGCCTGCCAGGCCCTCGGCGCCGACCGGCTGTTCGCCGAGGTCGAGCAGCGCTGCGCCGGGCGGCCGGTGACGGTGGAGGCGGTGTACTGCCTCGGCAACTGCGCGCTCTCGCCGGCGGCGCTGGTGGACGGCCGGCTGCTCGGCCGGGTGGACGCCGCGAAGGTCGCCGCGCTGGTGACGCCATGAGCCTGCGCCTGTTCGTTCCCGCCGACGCCGCGGCGCGCTCGGTCGGCGCCGACGCGGTAGCGGCTGCGCTCGCGGCGGAGATCGCCGCGCGCGGCGTTGATGCCGAGATCGTCCGCACCGGCTCCCGCGGGCTGTTCTGGCTGGACCCGCTGGTCGAGGTCGAGACGGCAGGCGGGCGCATCGGCTACGGCCCGCTCGCGCCCGAGACCGCGGCAGTGGTCCTCGACGGCAACCGGGCCCACCCGCTCTGCCTCGGGCCGGTGGAGGAGATCGGCTGGCTGAAGAGCCAGCAGCGCCTGACCTTCGCCCGCTGCGGCGTTGTCGATCCGCTGTCGCTGGCCGACTACGAGCGCCACGGCGGGCTGAAGGGCCTGCGCCGGGCGCTGGAGCTCGCGCCGGCGGCGGTGATCGGGGAGGTGGTGGAGTCCGGCCTGCGCGGCCGCGGCGGCGCCGGCTTCCCGACCGGCATCAAGTGGCGGACGGTTGCCGCAGCCGAGGCGCCGCGGCGCTTCATCGTCTGCAATGCCGACGAGGGCGACAGCGGCACCTTCGCCGACCGCATGCTGATGGAAGGCGACCCGTTCCTGCTGATCGAGGGCATGACGATCGCCGGCATCGCCGTCGGCGCGGACAAGGGCTTCGTCTACCTGCGGTCCGAGTATCCGGACGCGTTCCGCACCTTCGGCCAGGCGCTCGCCGCCGCCCGCGCCGGCGGTCTGCTGGGCCCGGACGTGCTGGGCAGCGGCCGCGCCTTCGACATCGAGCTGCGACTCGGCGCCGGCGCCTATGTCTGCGGCGAGGAGACCTCGCTGCTGGAGAGCCTGGAAGGGCGCCGCGGGCAGGTGCGGGCGAAGCCGCCGCTACCGGCGGTGAAGGGCCTGTTCGGCCTGCCGACGGTGATCAACAACGTGCTGTCCTTCGCCGCGGTGCCGACGATCCTGGCCGAGGGCGCCGCCTTCTACCGCGACTTCGGCACCGGCCGCTCGCGCGGCACCATGCCGGTGCAGCTCGCCGGCAACGTCCGCCGCGGCGGGCTGATCGAGCGCGCCTTCGGCCTGACCCTGCGGGAGATCGTCGAGGAGTACGGCGGCGGCACCCTCACCGGCCGGCCGGTGCGGGCGGTGCAGGTCGGCGGCCCGCTCGGTGCCTACTGGCCGGTCGGGCTGTTCGACACGCCGTTCGAATACGAGGCCTTCGCCGCCCGCGGCGGGATGATCGGGCACGGCGGCGTGGTGGTGTTCGACGACACCGTGGACCTCGCCCGCCAGGCCCGGTTCGCCTTCGAATTCTGCGCCCTCGAATCCTGCGGCAAGTGCACGCCCTGCCGCCTCGGCTCGACCCGCGGCGTCGAGACCATGGAGCGGATCATCCGCGGCGAGCGGCTCGCCGCCAACCTCGAGCTGGTGCGCGACCTCTGCGAGGTGATGCGCGACGGCTCGCTGTGCGCGCTCGGCGGGCTGACGCACATGCCGGTGCTGAGCGCCCTGGAGCATTTCCCCGAGGATTTCGCCCGCGACACCGCGGCCGCGGCCTGAGCAAGGAGAGCCTGGATGACGGCGCCCCGCGACCTCGACTACGGCACGCCCGAGCGCAGCAGCGCGCAGACAGTCTCGCTGGAGATCGACGGCATCCCCGTGACCGTGCCGGAGGGCACCTCGGTGATGCGCGCGGCCGCGCTGGCCGGAGTCCAGGTGCCGAAGCTCTGCGCCACCGACACGCTGGAGCCGTTCGGCTCGTGCCGGCTGTGCCTGGTCGAGATCGAAGGCCGCCGCGGCACGCCGGCGTCCTGCACCACGCCGGTCGAGCCGGGCATGAAGGTGCACACCCAGACCGAGCGGCTGGCGAAGCTGCGCCGTGGGGTGATGGAGCTCTACATCAGCGACCATCCGCTCGACTGCCTGACCTGCGCCGCCAACGGCAACTGCGAGCTGCAGGACATGGCGGGCGCGGTCGGCCTGCGCGAGGTGCGCTATGGCCTCGACGGCCGGAACCACCTCGGGCAGGAGAAGGACACCTCCAACCCCTATTTCACCTTCGACCCGTCGAAGTGCATCGTCTGCTCGCGCTGCGTCCGCGCCTGCGAGGAACAGCAGGGTACCTTCGCGCTGACGGTGGAGGGCCGCGGCTTCGAATCGAAGATCGCGGCCGGCATGGGCGAGGACTTCCTCGGTTCCGAATGCGTGTCCTGCGGCGCCTGCGTCAACGCCTGCCCCACCGCGACCCTGATCGAGAACAGCATCATCGAGATGGGCCAGCCGCAGCGCGAGGTCGTCACCACCTGCGCCTATTGCGGGGTCGGCTGCTCGTTCGTCGCCGAGCTGCAGGGCGACCGCGTGGTGCGGATGACGCCGAACAGGGACGGCAAGGCCAACCACGGCCATTCCTGCGTCAAGGGCCGCTTCGCCTGGGGCTACGCCACGCACCCGGACCGGATCACCACGCCGATGATCCGCGCCTCGATCGACGAGCCGTGGCGGCCGGTGAGCTGGGAGGAGGCGATCGCCCACGCCGCCAGCGAGTTCCGGCGTATCCAGGCCAGACATGGCCGCGGCGCCGTCGGCGCCATCACCAGTTCGCGCTGCACCAACGAGGAGACCTACCTGGTCCAGAAGCTGGTGCGCGCCGCCTTCGGCAACAACAACACCGACACCTGTGCCCGCGTCTGCCATTCCCCGACCGGCTACGGGCTCAAGACCGCGTTCGGCACCTCGGCCGGCACCCAGGACTTCGATTCGGTGCTGCATGCCGACGTGGTGATGGTGATCGGCGCCAACCCGACCGACGCCCATCCGGTGTTCGCCTCGCGGATGAAGAAGCGGCTGCGCGAGGGGGCGAAGCTGATCGTCGTCGATCCGCGCCGGATCGACCTGGTGCGCTCGCCGCACATCGCCGCCGCCCATCACCTGCAGCTGCGGCCCGGCACCAACGTCGCGCTGGTCAATGCGCTGGCCCACGTCATCGCCACCGAGGGCCTGATCGACGAGGCCTTCGTCGCCGAGCGGTGCGAGCCCGAGGACTTCGCGCGCTGGCTCGACTTCATCCGTCAGCCGGAGAATTCCCCGGAAGCGACCGAGGCGATCACCGGCGTTCCGGCGACGGAGGTGCGCGCGGCCGCCCGCCTCTACGCCACCGGCGGCAACGCCGCCATCTACTACGGCCTCGGCGTCACCGAGCACA
>CALKHQ010000270.1 GCA_937988735.1 uncultured Alphaproteobacteria bacterium | reverse complement strand
TCATCTCCGGCCAGGGCTTCGCCGGCACCATCGAGGCGAGCTACGACGCCATCGGTCGCGACGACTTCGACAGCGTCACCGTCCAGGGAACCCTGCGCTTCGCGTTCTGAGGCGTTCTACGAGAGACGGGCGACCTCCGGGCAGCCGGCAGGCTCCCCGTCCTCCCGCCCATAGGGCGAGTGCTCACGCTCGAGCCACGCCATCTCCTCGCGGACCGCGGCGCGCTCGCGGCGCAGGAAGTCGGCGACCGCCGCGCGGAAACCGTCGTGGGCGATCCAGTGGCCGCTGTAGGTGGCGACGGGCAGATAGCCGCGCTGGATCTTGTGCGGCCCCTGCGTGCCGGCTTCCACCCGGGCCAGCCCGTGGGCGATCGCATAGTCGATCGCCTGGTAGTAGCAGCACTCGAAGTGCAGGAACTTGTGGTCCTCGGCGCAGCCCCAGTTCCGGCCGTAGAGCGTGTCGGCGCCGCGGAAGTTGAGCGCGCCGGCCACCGGCCGGCCTTCGCGGAACGCGAAGAAGACCACCACCTTCTCCGGCATCCGCTCCGACACCAGGTCGAAGAAGCGGCGGGTCAGGTAGGGCGCACCCCACTTGCGGTCGTAGGTGTCGGTGTAGAAGCGGAAGAAGGCATCCCACAGCGCCTTCGTCATCTCCCCGCCGTGGCGCGCCTCGACGGTGATCCCGGCTTCCTGCACCGCGCGGCGTTCCTTGCGGATCGCCTTGCGCTTGCGCGAGCTGAGCGTGGCGAGGAAGTCGTCGAAACTGCCGTAGCCGCGGTTGTGCCAGTGGAACTGCTGGCCCAGCCGCTGCAGCAGCCCGGCTTCCGCCATCACCGCCGCGTCGGCTTCGGAGGCGAAGGTGACGTGCAGCGAGGAGACGCCCATCCGGCGCGCGAATTCGACCGCGCCCCGGACGAGGGCGCGCTTGACGGCGGGATCGCGGCTTTCGGTCAGCAGGCGCGGGCCCGGCACCGGCGTGAACGGCACCGCGCACTGCAGCTTGGGGTAGTAGCGCCCGCCCGCCTGCTCCAGGGCGTGCGCCCAGGCGTGGTCGAACACGTACTCGCCATAGGAGTTGTTCTTGAGATACAGCGGCAGGCAGCCGACGATCTTGCCGCTGTTGCCCGAATCCGAGAGCACCATATGCTGCGGCCACCAGCCGCTGCGGTCACCGACGGAGCCGCTCTCTTCCAGCGCGTGCAGGAAGGCGTGACTGACGAACGGGTTGTCGCCGCCGGCGCAGCGATCCCAGTCGCCGGGATCGATGTCGCCGATCGCGCCGACAAGCCGGGCGGTGAACTCGTCGCGTCCGTCGGACATGGGCGGGCCTGGTCTCTGGGGGAAGTGTCGGGCACGATGATGGGAAGGAACGCGATGGCCGGCAAGGGGGGGCGGTCGGATTGCCGCGCAGCCGCCACGGGGTGCCGCCGATGCGGGTGACGCTGGTTTCGCTGGCGGCGCTCGCCGTCTCCATGGTCTTCCTGCTGCCCATCCTGTGGATGATCTCCGCCAGCATCCGGAACCCGCGGCAGCAGTTCGACGTCGACGGCCTCGGCATTCCCTGGATAGACTTCGAGCCGACCTTCGCTGCCTGGACCCACGAGCTGGCGGTGCCGCGGGTGCAGGAGGGGCTGCTCAACTCCACCCTGATCGCGCTCGGCGCGATGGCGCTCGCCGCCCTGCTGGGGGTGCCGGCAGCTTGGGCGCTGGCCCGCCAGGCGCGGCATGGCAACAGGCGGCGCAGCGACATCATCGCCGGCCTGATGCTCGCGGCCCGCGTGGTGCCGCCAATCGTGCTGATGATCCCGCTCTACCTGATGACCGACTGGGTCGGGCTGCTCGATTCGATCCTGCCCCTGATCCTGGTCAACGCCTCGCTGGTGCTGCCGTTCATCATCATCATCATGCGCCAGACCTTTCTCGACCTGCCGGTCGAGCTGGAGGAGGCGGCGATGCTGGACGGGGCGCCGGCCCGGGTCGTGCTGTTCCGCATCATCCTGCCGGTCTCGACGCCGGCGCTCGCGGCCAGCGCGCTGATCGCCCTCGCCTATGTCTGGAACGACTACCTGTTCGCCTTCTCCTTCTTCCGGCTCGAGCTGTGGACGATGCCGATCATGATCACCGCCGGCGGCGGCGGCGCCGGCGGCATGGTGCGGACCACCATCGCGATCATGCTGCCCGCGATCGTGGCCCTGGTCGCCCAGCGCTACATCGTCCGCGGCCTGACCCTCGGCGCGGTGAGCAAGTAGCAGGGACCCGCTTCAGGCGCGGATGAGGGCAGCGACCCGGCGCAGGTCCGCGACCAGCGCGGCATATTCCCGCCGCCGGTCCTCGTCCGTCCGCTGGCGCAGGATGAACGACGGGTGGACGGTGACGAAGCCGTCGAGACCGTCGCGGAAGGGCAGGGGCCGGCCCCGCTCGCGGGTGATGGTGACCGTGCGCAGGAACAGCGCGCGGGCCGCCGAGGCCCCCAGGGCCACCACCAGCCGCGGCCGGACGAACGACAGCTCCAGGTCCAGCCACCAGCGGCAGATCTCGATCTCGTGGCGGTCGGGCCGCTGGTGGATGCGCTTCCTGCCGCGCGGCACGTTCTTGAAGTGCTTCACCGCGTTGGTGACGTAGGCCTGCGCCCGGTCGATCTCCGCCTCCGCCAGCGCGCGGTCCAGCATGCCGCCGGCCGGGCCGACGAACGGGTGGCCCTGCAGGTCCTCCTTGTCCCCCGGCTGCTCGCCGACCAGCACGACAGTCGCGGACGCAGGCCCCTCGCCGAACACGGTCTGCGTCGCGCCCCGCCACAGTTCGCACCGGCGGCACTGCGCGGCCAGCGCCCGCGCCTCGGCCAGCGAAGCGGCCTCCGGGCCGGGCGGCACGACCGGGGCCGCGCGCGACACCGCGCTCAGCCGTCGACGCAGCCGAGGGCGCTCTGCGCCGCCTCGGCGAGCGTCGGGTGGATGAAGATTGCGTTGCGGAGCGTGCTCACCGGCAGCCGGGCACTGATCAGCTCCACATAGCTGTGGACGAGCTCGGCCCCCTCCGCCGCCAGCACCGCGGCGCCGAGCAGCAGGTCGCCATCGGCGTCGACCACGACCTTGATGAAGCCGTCGGTCTCGCCGATCTCCTTCGCCTTGCCGTTGCGGGCCATGTCGAACCGGCCGACCCGGCAGTCCAGCCCGGCTTCGCCCGCCTCGCGCTCGGTCATGCCGACGCGGCCGAGCTGCGGGTCGGTGAAGATGGCGTAGGGGACGGTGCGCAGCGTGGTGTCGGACCCGTCGCCGAGGATCTGGGATTCCAGGATGCGGCCGTCGTCCCAGGCGCTGTGGGTGAACATCGGCCCGCCGCGCGCGTCGCCGGCCGCCCAGATGCCCTCGACGGACGTGCGCAGTCGCTCGTCCACGACGAGGAAGCCCCGGTCGTCGGTCTTCACCCCGACCGTCTCCAGCCCCAGATCGTCGGTGTTCGGCCGCCGGCCGGTGGCGACGAACAGGTGCGTCGCCGACAGGCGCTCACCCCCGGCCATGAGTTCCAGCGTACCGTTGCTGCGCCGGACCCGTTCCAGCCGGCTGTTGAGCCGGAAGGCGACGCCCTCGCGCTCGAGCAGCCCCTGGATCGCGTCCGAGACATCCGGGTCCTCGTGCTCTGCGACGTGGCTGCCGGACTCGATCACGCAGACCGCGCTGCCCATCCGGCGGTAGAACTGCGCCATCTCCAGCCCGATGTAGCCGCCGCCGAGAATGGCGAGCCGTTGCGGACGCTCGTCGTGGTCCAGCCAGTTGCCGGCGTCGAGGAAGGACACGTCGCCCAGGCCGTCGATCGGCGGGATCAGCGAGCGGGTGCCGGTGTCGATCACGACCTGCTGCGCAATTGCCTCGGTGTCGCCGATCCGCAGCCGGAACCCGTCGTCGCTTCGGCCGATGAACCGGGCATGGCCGCGGATCAGCCGCGGGTTGCCGTCGCTGGGGAACGCCTTCGCGAGGGAGGCCCGCATTTCGTCGCGGATCCCCTTCGCCCGCGCCAGCACTGCGGCGAAGTCCACCTCCGGTGCCGCAGCGCGGATGCCGAAGTCGCCGGCGTGACGGATCTGGTGGGCTACCTTCGCCGAGGCCAGCGCGGCCTTGGTCGGCGTGCAGCCGAAATTGACGCAGGAGCCGCCAAGGGCATGCCTCTCCGCAACCGCAACCTGGCGGCCGTGTCCAGCCAGGGCCTTTGCCAGCGGGGTCGCCGCCTGACCGTCGCCGATGATCAGCACGTCACACGCGGTCGCCATGGCCCGCCTCCGATCGCTGATGTCGGTGTGAACAGGCAGAACCGGCCGCCGCCGGCTTCGTTCCGTCGCGAGGGGGGCGCCCGGGTCCTTCCGGCCGCCGCCGGCGGTGCTACCGCTGGCTTTCGGCGCCTGCCCCGGCGTGGCGGTTGTAGCGAATCGAGGAGACCAGGGCGATGCCGATGAGGAGCGCGCCGCCGAGTCCGGTAATCACCTCCGGGATGTGCACCAGCGTCTGGGTGAACATCAGCACCGACAGCAGGAAGATCGCATAGAACGCGCCGTGCTCCAGGTAGCGGTAGCGCGTCAGCGTCTGGCGCTCGACCAGCACGATGGTCATCGAGCGGACGTAGAAGGCGCCGATGCCGAGCCCGATCGCGATCACGAACAGGTTCTGGGAGAGGGCAAAGGCGCCGATCACCCCGTCGAAGGAGAAGCTGGCGTCCAGCACCTCCAGGTACAGGAACGCGCCGGCACCCGCCCTGGCCGCCGCGGCCTGCCGCTGCTGTGAGGCGTCGAGCAGGTGACCCACCACCTCGACCGCGAGGAAGGTGAGCAGGCCGTAGATCGCGGAGCGCAGGAAGGTGTTCGCCGCCTCGCCGCCGATCATCATCGAGAACAGCAGGATCAGCGCCAGCACCAGGCCGACCTCGACGCCCTTGATCGCGGCCGCGCTGCGGAAGTGCCGCTCGATCGAACGGATCCAGTGGATCTCCTTGTCGTGGTCGAAGAAGTAGCTGAGGCTGACCATCATCAGGAAGGTGCCGCCGAAGGCGGCGATGCTCATGTGCGACTTCGAGATGATCTGGGCGTAGCGCGCGGGGTCCACGATCGCGAGCTCGATCGCCGACCACGGGTCCAGCCGCGCCGCGATCGCCACGATGGCCAGCGGGAACACGATCCGCATGCCGAAGACGGCAATGACGATGCCCCATGTCAGGAAGCGCCGCTGCCAGACCGGGTCCATCGTCTTCAGCTTGTTGGCGTTGACGATGGCGTTGTCGAAGGAAAGCGAGATCTCCAGCACCGCCAGCACGCAGCAGATGATGAAGATGTAGAGCGCGCCGCCGAAGGTGCCGGTCTGCTCCCAGCCGAGCCACGCGCCGAGGAGGAGCCCGATCGCCGTGAAGATGATGGCTCCCCGGAAGTAGCGGAGCGGGCCCATCAGGCGAAGGCGGCGGGGTGGGACGGGAACGCGGGCGGGCAGCGACGCCCGCTGACGCGCTCGCTGCTGCTGTCGTTGGCTGCCATGGCCTGTCACCGGACGGGACGACGGGGGCGGCGGCACGGTGCTGCCGCCGGTGCATCCCCCGCATGTATGGTTCCCCATGTCGCGGCGCAAGGCCCGGGTTGCGGAGGAACGGGCTGGCCCGCCGCCTGCGCTGCTCCTATACAGGGCAATGGCCCCCGGGCTTCCGGGGGTGCAGGCTCCGCCGTCCGTGCGCGCCGGCCGTCGGAGCGTTCGCGGGCGCGCCAGGAACACGTCCATGAGCCTGCCGGTCACCGGCGTCTTCTGCGCCGCCGCCACCCCGCTCACCGCCGACCTTTCGCCCGATCTCGACCTGCTGGTGCGGCACTGCCGCCGCCTGCTGGAGCAGGGCTGCGACGGCATCGCGCTGCTCGGGACGACCGGCGAGGCCAACTCGTTCTCGGTCGACGAGCGCAAGGCGATGCTGGAGGCGGTGATCGCCGGCGGCGTCGCGCCGCAGCGGCTGCTGCCGGGCACGGGGGTGGCCGCGATACCCGAGACGGTGGCGCTGACCCGCCACGCCCTTTCGCTCGGGGTTACCACCGTCGTGATGCTGCCGCCGTTCTACTACAAGGGCGTCAGCGACGAGGGGCTGCACGCGGCCTATGCCCGCGTGATCGAGGGCGTCGCCGACGACCGGCTGCGGATCATCCTCTATCACATCCCCCAGATGTCGGGGGTGCCGCTGTCCCACGACCTGATCGCGCGGCTGCGCGAGAGCTTCCCGGACACGGTGATCGGGATCAAGGACAGCAGCGGCGACCTCGCCAACATGCTGGCCATGGTCGAGCGTTTCCCGGGCTTCTCGGTGCTGTCGGGCTCCGACCCGCTGCTGCTGCCGCTGCTCCGGGCCGGTGGCGCCGGCAGCATTACCGCCGCCGCCAACGTCATCGCTCCCGAGCTTGCCCGCATCTTCGCCGGCGCGCATGACCCGGCGCGGGCGGCGGAGATCGATGCGGTGCAGGCGCGGGTCAGCGCCATCCGCACGCTTTCGACCAGCATGCCGCAGATCCCGACGGTGAAGGCGATGACGGCGCTCCGGACCGGTGAACCGGACTGGCGCCGCGTGCGACCACCACTGATGCCGCTCGGCGAGGCGCAGCTCGCGGTCGTCGAAGCCAGGATGGCGGAGGTGATGGCCGCGCCCGCGCTGTGAGGCGGAGCCTCTTCACGTCGGCGGCGGGGCTGTGATTAGATCGCCGTAACGTGCGTCGCCTCAGGAAGCCGGCGCCGCCGTTACCGATCTCACGGGAGGAGAGCATGGTCTCACGGGAGGAGAGCATGG
>CALKHQ010000269.1 GCA_937988735.1 uncultured Alphaproteobacteria bacterium | reverse complement strand
TCGCCGCGGCCGCCCGCCACGCCGCCGCAAACAGGATGGCGTCGTTGCGCCCGCTGCCGTGCGCCGTCATGGCCTCGATCCAGTCGCCGAGGGCGCGCGCCTCGCGGATCGGCTCCGCCTCCACCGCCCATTCGAGGCCGTGGCTGAAGCTGTAGGCGCTGACCGGGTAGCCGGGCGACAGCCAGGCTGCCAGCCGGTAGAGCGCGCCGTCCTCAATGGTGATGGCCGTGGCCATGCCCGTGCCCGTGATGGTGATGGTGGTCGTCGTCGTCGTGGTGATGGTGGTGCCCGTGGGCCCGGCCCTCGCCATAGGCGCCGCCCTCGGGGTCGAACGGCGCCTCCACCGCCGTGACCGCCGCGCCCAGCCGGCGCAGCATGTCCTCGATCACGTGGTCGCGCCGGATGCGCAGCACCCGGCCCGTGATCTGCACCGGCAGGTGCCGGTTGCCGAGATGCCAGGCGATGCGGGCGAGCTGCTCCGGGTCCGGCGCGCCGACCTCGGCCAGCGCCTCCGGCGCCGCCACCACCCGCACCAGCCGCCCGTCGTCGAGCTTGAGCGCGTCGCCGTCGCGCAGCACGGTCGCGTGCGGCAGGTCCAGCACCACCTCCAGCCCGCCCTCGGTGGTGAGCGCGATCCGCCGCCGCGACCGCCGGTCGAAGTCGAGCACCACCCGGTCCGCCGCCTGCGCCTCCGGCCACGCCCCCGCCGGGGCGACTGCGCCTGCTCGGATCATCGGGCGACTCCCCGCGTCAATGTCGTGGTCCGGCGCGACCGGACCACCCACGCGACGGCGGCCGTGCGCCGGGCGGCGGGTACCGGAATGCCGCGGGCGCGAACCCGGCAACGCCAGGCGCGCTCCTTCCGCCCCGTGGATCGTCCGGTCAAGCCGGACGATGACGGTTGGGGGGTGGCGGGCGTTGCGTCCGGCATGGACCGGGGCGCGTGCATCGGAAGGGGCGTGCGCATCAGAACAGGAAGTAGCGCTGCGCCATCGGCAGCACCTTCGCCGGTTCGCAGGTGAGGAGCTCGCCGTTGGCGCGGACCTCGTAGGTTTCGGGATCGACCGTGATCTCCGGCGTGGCATCGTTCAGCACCATGCTGCGCTTGGAGATGCCGCCGCGGGTGTTCCTTACCGCGACCAGTTGCTTCTCCACCCCCAGCCGCCCGGCGAGGCCGGCGTCGAGCGCGGCCTGCGAGACGAAGGTGACGGCGGAGGCCGCCATCGCCTTGCCGAAGGCGCCGAACATCGGGCGGTAGTGCACCGGCTGCGGGGTCGGGATCGAGGCGTTGGGGTCCCCCATCGGCGCTGCAGCGATGGTGCCCATCTTGATCACCAGGTCCGGCTTCACGCCGAAGAAGGCCGGCGACCACAGCACCAGGTCGGCGAGCTTGCCGACCTCGACCGAGCCGATCTCGTGCGCCATGCCGTGGGCGATCGCCGGGTTGATGGTGTACTTGGCGATGTAGCGGCGGACGCGGACGTTGTCGCTGTCGCCCTGCTCCTCGGGCAGGCGCCCCCGCTGGCGCTTCATCTTGTCGGCGGTCTGCCAGGTGCGGATCAGCACCTCCCCGACCCGGCCCATGGCCTGGCTGTCGGAGGAGATGATCGAGAAGGCGCCGATGTCGTGCAGGATGTCCTCGGCCGCGATCGTCTCCCGCCGGATGCGGGATTCGGCGAAGGCGACGTCCTCCGGGATGTTGGGGTCGAGGTGGTGGCACACCATCAGCATGTCGAGGTGCTCGTCGATGGTGTTCACCGTGTAGGGCCGCGTCGGGTTGGTGGACGACGGCAGCACGTTGAGCTCGCCGCAGACGCGGATGATGTCGGGCGCGTGCCCGCCGCCGGCGCCCTCGGTGTGGAAGGCGTGGATGGTGCGGCCCCTGAAGGCGGCGATGCTGTCCTCGACGAAGCCGCTCTCGTTCAGGGTGTCGGTGTGGATCATCACCTGGACGTCGAGATCGTCCGCGACCGAGAGGCAGCAGTCGATGGCGGCCGGCGTGGTGCCCCAGTCCTCGTGCAGCTTCAGCGCACAGGCCCCGCCCAGCACCTGCTCGACCAGCGCGTGCGGGCGCGAGGCGTTGCCCTTGCCGGCGAAGGCGAGGTTGACGGGAAGCCCGTCCGCCGCCTGGATCATCCGCGCGATGTGCCACGGGCCCGGGGTGCAGGTGGTGGCGTTGGTGCCGGTCGCCGGCCCGGTGCCGCCGCCGAGCATGGTGGTGACGCCTGACATCAGCGCGTCCTCCGCCTGCTGCGGGCAGATCATGTGGATATGGGCGTCGATGCCGCCGGCGGTGAGGATCTTGCCTTCGCCCGCGATCGCCTCGGTGCCGGGCCCGACGATGATGTTCACCCCCGGCTGCACGTCCGGGTTGCCGGCCTTGCCGATGGCCGCGATGCGGCCGTCCTTCAGGCCGACGTCGGCCTTGTAGATGCCGGTGTGGTCCACGATCAGCGCGTTGGTGATGACCGTGTCCACCGCGCCCTCGTCGCGCGACGCCTGGGACTGGCCCATGCCGTCGCGGATCACCTTGCCGCCGCCGAACTTGACCTCCTCGCCGTAGATGGTGTGGTCGCGCTCGACCTCGATGAAGAGCTCGGTGTCGGCGAGGCGGACGCGGTCGCCGACGGTGGGGCCGAACATGTCGGCATAGGCGGCCCGCCCGATGGTTGCCGGCATCTCAGCCCTCCGTTCCCGGGCCGTCGAGCGGCCCCATCACCTGCTGGTTGAAGCCCCAGACCGCGCGCCGGCCGGCGTAGGGCACCAGCGTCACCTCGCGGCTCTGGCCGGGCTCGAAGCGGACGGCGGTGCCGGCGGGAATGTCCAGCCGCATGCCGCGCGCCCGGACGCGGTCGAAGGCGAGGGCGCGGTTGGTCTCTGCGAAATGGTAGTGGCTGCCGACCTGGATCGGCCGGTCACCGGTGTTGGCGACGGTGAGCGTCACCGCCGGGCGGTCGGCGTTGAGCGTGATCTCGCCCGCTGCCGGGATGATCTCGCCCGGGATCATGCGCCGGCTCCGAGCGCCAGCGCGGCGCCCGCGGCGCGCACCGCCGTCCGCCACTTCGTGCCGCGCGCGGCGAGCGCGACGCCGGCGCCGGCCGCGATCAGCCCTGCCGTCGCCAGCGCGAAGCCGAGGCCGTAGCCGAGCGCGTCGCCGGCAGCCGGGGCCTCGGTGCCGTGGGCGTGGCCGTGGGCGAGCGCGAACAGGCCGACGATCGCCGCCCCCGCCGCGACCGGCAGCCGCGCCGCCGTCGCCACCAGCAGCCCGAGCACGACGACCGAGGCGAGGATGCCCGGCTCGACCAGCGGCAGGCCGATGCCGGCGAAGCCGAGCGCGCTGCCGGCGGCCATGGTGGCGACGAACACCAGCGGCCACAGCCACGCCGCCCGGCCGCCCTGCAGCGCCGCCCAGGCGCCGACGGCGACCATGGCGAGCAGGTGATCCGGCCCGCCCAGAGGATGGCCGAGGCCGGCCATGAACGAGCCGGCCGCGGCGGCGCCGGTATGGGCAAGGGCAGGGGTGGCGACGGCGGTGAGGCCGATCGCCATGGGAGCAAGCGCTCGGTTCATCGGGAATGGTCTCCTTGGCTTTGCGGGCGCCGGCCGTGCCCGCTCGCGGTGACGGGTGAGCGGCATCGTCAGCGGATCGGGTTGTGCACGGTCACCAGCTTGGTGCCGTCGGGGAAGGTGGCCTCGACCTGGACGTCGTGGATCATCTCGGGGATCCCCTCCATCACCTGGTCGCGGGTCAGCACATGCGCGCCGGCCTCCATCAGCTCGGCGACGGACCGCCCGTCGCGCGCGCCCTCGACCACGAAGTCGGTGATCAGGGCCACCGCCTCCGGGTAGTTGAGCTTCACCCCGCGCTCGAGCCGGCGCCGCGCCACCATGGCGGCCATCGAGATCAGGAGCTTGTCCCTTTCCCGTGGTGTCAGTTGCATCCAGGTTCCCCCTCCGATCGCAGTCTCAGACCAGCCACGGCCGCGGCGGCGGCAGCCCGTCGCGCAGCGGTGCCAGCACGTCCAGCACCGCCGCCCGCAGCGCCTGCCCGGACCGCGCCAGCAGGCGGATGGCCACCATGCCGTCGAAGGCGCTCGCCCCGGCTTCCACCCCGGAGGCCTCCGCCAGCCGGTCGCGGACGGCCTGCAGCCGGCCTTCGGCGTCGGGCGCCACATGCACGACGAGGGCCAGAGCGATGGCGCCGGCGCCCGTCGCGGGCCGGCGGAGCAGGTCGTGCACCGGGCCCGCGAGGCGGGTCGCCTCGGCGAACAGGAGCCGGCCGTCGCGCCGGACGCGCCAGGCGTCCGCGAGCAGGGCCTGCGCAACCGTCTCGCCGCGGGCCTGGCGGCCGAAGATGACGAGCTCGGTCGCGGTCAGCCGCGCATCGGCGGCCATGTCCACCGTCGTGCGACGCTCCAGCGCGCCGCCGTCGAACAGGATCGTTTCCTGCGGCAGCCAGTCGAGCCGCGCGCCCGGCCCCAGCAACAGCCGGTTGTCCACTGCCGCGACGCCGCCGGCGCTGCGGTAGATCTTTTCCGCCGCCTGGCCGGTGACCACCGCCTGCGCGCCGGCGCCGACGGTGACCTCGGCCGACAGCCGGTCGCCGCCGGTGAGCCCGCCGGCGGTGGGGAAGGGCACGTCATGCTGCCGCGGCAGCCGCAGCCGGGCGCAGCCCGACTGCCACGCCCGCTCCAGCCGCGTGGTGCCGCCGTCGGCGCGGAAGGCCAGCTCGGCCGTCCCGGCCGACCGCTGCAGCCGCTGCCCGGAAACCGGGCAGCGCCGGCCGCTTCCTGCCCACGGCGCGGGCATGGCGGCGGCGCCGGGAGTTTCGGCGTCGAAGGCGGCGGCCGGCAGGGAGGTCATCGGGCGTGCTGCATTGCTTTGTCCTCCCGCAGCAAGAAGGATACCATATCCCCTGTCCTCAGCCAGGAGCCGGCCCATGGGGCGCGCCATCGAGATCGTCGACGTGTCGCCGCGCGACGGCCTGCAGAACGAGCCGGCCCGGCTGCCGACGGAGACGAAGCTGGAGCTGGTCCGCCGCCTTGCCGCGGCGGGCGTGCGCCGGATCGAGGCGGCGAGCTTCGTCAACCCCGAGCGGGTGCCGCAGATGGCCGACGCCGAGGCCGTCGCCGCCGGCCTGCCCGATGGGGTGGAAGGCATCGGGCTGGTGCTGAACGTCCACGGCGTGCGGCGCGCGCTGGCGACCCCGATCCCGGTGCTGAACTTCGCCATCGCCGCGACCGACGCCTTCGCCCGCCGCAACCAGGGGAGGCCGGTGGCCGCCCTGCTCGAGCAGTGGGCAGAGGCGGCGGCCCTTGCCCATTCGGCAGGCAGGCCGATCGCGATCGTGATCAGCACCGCCTTCGGCTGCCCGTTCGAGGGCGAGGTTCCGGCGGAACGGGTGGCGGAGGTGGTCGCGGCCTGCGCGCAAGCCCGGCCGGCGGTGATCACCCTGGCCGACACCATCGGCGCGGCCGCCCCCAGCGACGTGCGCGAACGGATCGCGGCGGTGCGGGATGCGGCGCCGGACACTCCGCTCGCCTGCCATTTCCACAACACCCGCAACACCGGGCTTGCCAATGCCGCAGCGGCGGTCGAGGCGGGCGTGAGCCGGCTCGACGCCAGCCTGGGCGGCTTCGGCGGCTGCCCGTTCGCGCCGCGGGCGACGGGCAACATCCCGACCGAGGACCTCGTCTACATGCTGCACCGCATGGGCTACGAGACCGGGATCGACGCGGGCGCGCTCATCAAGGCCGCCAACTGGCTGGGCGACCGGCTCGGCCATCCGCCGCCGGGAATGCTCGCCCGCGCCGGCCTGTTCCCGCCGGAGCGCGCGGCCTGAGCGTCCGCGGGCCGGTGCCGCCGACCCGGATTGGGCGTTGACAGCGCGCCGCAAAGCGCGTCTGTGTTTCCTGCACTTTTTACTAGAATTGGAAGAGAATTTCAGTCGGCCGCTACGCCGCCGTTAAGGAATATGGACAGAAGGTTGCCTCACAATCGCAGCCTTCGCAGGTGAATTCGCTGGGTCGGTTTTATGTTAGAACCTTCGCCGGGACTTTGGCATAAGGTGGACATGGCCACCAACGGCAGTGCCCGCTCCGTGACACGCATACCGATCCTGACGCGGACGGCGTCCGCGCCGGTGATCGCTGTCGTGGACGACCGCGCCACCAACCGCGCGGTGCTGGGCCGGCTGGCGGCGAGCCTTGGCCCCAGGGTGCAGGTGCGGCCGTTCGACAACCCGGTGGATGCGCTCGACTGGCTGACCACCTCCGACGTCGATCTCGTCATCACCGACTTCAAGATGCCGGCGATGAACGGGGCGGACTTCATCCGCAAGCTGCGGGCGCTGCCCAACTGCTACGACGTGCCGGTGGTGGTGGTGACCGTCTACGAGGAGCGTGAGCTGCGGTACAAGGCGCTGGACGCCGGCGCCACCGACTTCCTGATCAGCCCGCTCGACCACCGCGAATTCCGGGCGCGGGTCAGCAACCTGCTGATGCTGCGCCAGCAGCAGGAGATCATTCGCCGCCGGGCCGCGAGCCTGGAGGAGCGGCTGCATCTGACCAACCAGATGCGGGCGGACGAGAACCGGCTGTCCAACCTGAAGATCAACACCATCATCGACGCGCTGCCGGCGATCGTGACGGTGCAGACCGCGGCCGGGGTGATCGTGCTCGCCAACCGCGCCTGCCGCGAGCTGTTCGGCCCCGACGTCCAGGTGGTGGGGCGGAGCTGGAACGACCTCCGCAGCCTGGTCGAAGGGCGCGACCACAGCCTCCACGACGAGCGCATCCGGCGCGGCGAACTCGGCCTCTCCTTCGAGGAGGAGATGGTCGATGCCGGCGGGCGGCGCGCGGTGTTCATGACCAGCAAGGTGCCGCTGCGGCTCGAGCCCGGGGCGGAAGCCCACATCCTGACGGTGTCGTGGGACATCACGGACCGCAAGCAGGTGGAGCACCAGCTCCTGGCGGCGAAGACGGCGGCAGAGGCGGCGAACCGCAGCAAGAACGAGTTCCTGGCCAACACCAGCCATGAGCTCCGGACGCCGCTCAACGCCATCATCGGCTTCGCCGAGATCATCGCCTCCGAACTGCTGGGGCCGGTCGGCAACGAGCGGTACCAGGAGTATTCGAAGGACATCGTCAGCAGCGCGCGCCTGCTGCTGCAGCTCATCGACGACATCCTGGACATCTCCCAGCTCGAGGGCGGGCGGCTCAGCCTGAACGAGACCTGGGTGGACGTCGGCACCGTGGTGGCCTCGGTCGCCGCCGGCTTCGCGCTGAAGGCAGACGAGTGCCAGATCCGCTTCGAGGTCGAGGTGGACGACACGCTGATGCTGTTCGCCGACGAGCGGCGGGTGAAGCAGATCCTCAACAACCTGCTGTCGAACGCCTTCAAGTTCACCCCGCCCGACGGCACCGTGCGGCTGGAGGCCGTGAGCGACCTGCCGGACGCCAGCGTGACCTTCCGGGTCATCGACACCGGCGTCGGCATCGCCGAGCGCGACATGGCGACCGCGCTGGCGCGCTTCGGCCGGATCGGCCACTCCAAGCTGGCCGCGCCGCCGGGCACGGGGCTGGGGCTGCCGCTTGCCAAGGAGCTGGTCGAGCTGCACGGCGGAACCCTGGTGATCGAGAGCGAGGTGGGAGTGGGTACCCGCGTTTCCGTCAGCTTCCCGCGGGAGCGTGGGCTGTGGCACGGCTCGGTGACCAGCTCCGATTGAGCCCGCGATGTTCGCATCCCTGATCAAGAGACTGCGCGACCGGCCCGACAGCGAGCACGAGCAGGCGATCGTCCGGCTCGTCCTGGTGTTCATCCTCGGCGCCTATCTCTCGATCGTGGGCGGACTGACGGCGTTCGATCACGGGTCGTACTGGCTGACGATGATCGTCGCCTCGGTCTACCTGTCGCTGTCGGTCGTCTATCTGGCGCTGATCGTGATCTGGCCCGCGCCGTCGCCGGTCCGCCGGCTGGCGGCGATGGTCACGGACATGACCACGCTGGGCCTGGTGATGCATTTCTCGGGGACCAGCGGCGCGGCGCTCTACCCGGTCTATCTGTGGGTCACGTTCGGCAACGGCTTCCGCTACGGCAACCGTTACCTCGCCGCCTCGACCCTGGGCAGCCTGGTCAGCTTCGGCCTGGTGGTGGGGCTCACCGACTTCTGGTCCAGCCGGCCGCATCTTGCCGGCGGGCTGATGCTGGGGCTGATCATCCTGCCGGCCTATGTGGCGAGCCTGATCCGCAAGCTGACCGAGGCGAAGGCGCAGGCCGAGGAGGCGAGCCACGCCAAGAGCCGCTTCCTCGCGACGATGAGCCACGAGCTCAGGACGCCGCTCAACGCCATCATCGGCATCGGCGGGCTGCTGCAGAAGACGGCGCTGAACGCCGAGCAGCGCGACATGACGCGGACCATCGGCGCCTCGGCGCGGGCGCTGCTGTCGCTGATCGACCGCATCCTCGACTTCTCGCGGATCGAGGCCGGCCGGATGCCGGTGGACGTCACCGATTTCGACCTCTACCGCGAGCTCAGCGACCTCGACCGGATGCTCAGGCCGCAGGCCCAGGCGAAGGACCTGGACCTGCAGATGGTGATCGATGCGCGCACGCCGCCGCTGGTGCGGGCGCCGACGGCCTGCCTCCGGCACATCGTCACCAACCTCGCCGCCAACGCGATCAAGTTCACCGAGCGCGGCCACGTACGCATCGCCGTCACCACCGGCGAATCCCTCGGCGACCGCGCGACGCTGCGCATCGACGTGATCGACACCGGGATCGGCATCGCCGAGGACGCGGTGGAGCGCATCTTCGAGCAGTTCACCCAGGAGGACCAGGCGATCGCGCGGCGCTTCGGCGGTGCGGGCCTCGGACTCGCGATCTGCCGCCAGCTCACCGAGCTGGTCGGCGGCAAGCTGGGCGTCGAGACGAAGGTGGGGCAGGGCAGCCGGTTCTGGGTCGAGCTGCCGTTCGAGCCGGCGGCCGGGACGGCCGCGCCGGCGGAGCCGGTCACCCCGGTGTGGGTCGGCACCATTGCCCCCGCTGCGCCGGGAGAGACGGAGCCGGGCCAGCCTGCGATCGTGGTGGATTCACTGGAGGCCGCCTTCTCCCAGCGCGACGCCATGGTCGCCCGCGGCAAGCCGGCGCTGATCATCGAGCCGGCGGACCGGGCGCAGGACCGGGCCCAGGAGCCGGTGATCGCCGCCATCGACGCCTTCGATGCCAGGGTGATGGCCGGGCGCTGGGCCGGCATGCGCTGCGTGCTCGTCGGTCCCGTCACCCGCGCCCAGATCGCCAACGCCGCCCACTTCTACCGGGTGTTCGGCCTCGGCGAGACCGCCGCCGCGGCAACGCCGGGGCGGCAGGAGCATGTGCCGACGCGGCCGCTGTCGATCCTGGTGGCGGAGGACAATCCGGTGAACCGGCGCGTCATTGCCATGATCCTGCGCCGGGCCGGCCACCGGGTGGAGCTGGTGACCAACGGCGACGAGGCTTCGGAAAGCCTCGCGAAGGGCTCCTACGACCTCGCCATCCTCGACGTGAACATGCCGGGGACCAGCGGCATCGACGTGGTGCGGCTGCACCGGTTCCAGGAGCTGGGCGGCCGCCGGCTGCCGATCCTGGCGCTGACCGCCGACGCGACGGACCAGACGCGCCGGACCTGCCTCGAGGCCGGCATGGACGCCGTGGTGACCAAGCCGGTGGAGCCGGACGTGCTGCTGGAGGCGGTGCATTCGCTCACCGCGGCAACGGTGCCGGCGGCGGAGCAGGACGACGGGGCCGACGAGGTCGTGTTCGCCGATCCGGAGCCGGGCAGCATCACCGATCTCGCCTCCCATCCGCGTTTCCGGGCCGGGCAGATGCCGGTGGTGGACGAGCAGGCGATCGCCGCGCTGGCCGCGCTGGACAGCAGCGGCGCCTTCCTGCGTGACGTGGTGGAGGAGTTCATCGCCGACGCGACGCAGCTTCTCGACACCATGGAGGATCTCGCCGCCGAGCGCGACGTGGCAGGGCTCCGCGACAGCGCACACGCGCTGAAGAGCAGCGCGGCGCACGTCGGCGCGCTGCGGATGCAGTCGATCTGCTCCGCCTTCCAGCGGGCGAGCCGGCGCGACAACGCCGTCATGGCCCGCAGCACGGTGGCGGCGCTGCGCGACGAACTGGCCGAATACCGCGAGGCCATCCAGGCGCGGCTGGAGGAGGGGCGCGGCGAGGAGGACCGGCGGCGGTAGG
>CALKHQ010000268.1 GCA_937988735.1 uncultured Alphaproteobacteria bacterium | reverse complement strand
GATCGCGCCATGCCGAGCCCCATCGAGCCGAGACCGATGACCGCGACGCGCGAGCCTGCCATGCGCCTGTCCTCCTCCGTGCCTGGTACGGACGCCGACTCGCCGCCAGCCTCAGTGGCGGCGAGTCGCGGCGGTTCAGCTTCGGAACCGGACGATACACCGTCCAGACCCGCGGCTGCGTCCTTCCGGCGCGTCAGCGCGGCGTGTTGCCGCGGTTCGCGTCGCACCAGGCGTGCAGCACGACGAAGGCCCACAGCCGCCACGACGTGTCGCGCCCGCCGCGGACCAGTGCATCGGCCCAGCGCCGCGGCAGCGCCGTGTCGCGGATGCCGAGGCTTGCGAGCCAGCCCGGGTTGGTCGCCGCCATCACCCGCTCGCGCCACGGGCCGGCGAGCCAGCGCGCGACCGGTGCCTCGAACCCCCGCTTCGGCCGGGCGAACACCTCCGCCGGCAGCCGGTCGGCAAAGGCACGGCGCAGCACGTGCTTGCCGGCGCCGGGCCGGATTTTCTCGCTCCCCGGCAGGCTCATCGCCAGCGCGACGACGCCCGGGTCGAGGAACGGGCTGCGGACCTCCAGCCCGTGGGCCATGGCCATGCGGTCCACCTTGACCAGCATGTCGTCCGGCAGCACCAGGCCGATGTCGGCGTAGAGCATCGCGTTCAGCGGGTCGGCCTCGCCGATCTCCGCCCGCAGCGCCGCCACCCGCGCCGTCACCGGGTCTTCCGGAGCGGGCCCGAGCAGCCGGTCCGCCTCCTCGGGCGCGAGCAGGCTGGCCCACGCCGCCTGCCGCTCGGCGGCCGGTCTGTCGGCGTGGGCGGCGAACTTGCGCAGGCGGCGCGCCTTCTCCAGCAGCGGGTTCTGCTTCGATTCCGGCAGAAGGGCCACCGCCGGCCCGATCACCCCGCGCCGGAGCCAGGCCGGCAGCCGCCGCCAGCGCGCCGCATGCAGCTCGCCCTGGTACTTGCGATAGCCGCCGAACGCCTCGTCCGCGCCGTCGCCCGACAGCGCCACCTTGACGTGCCGCGCCATCGCTGCCGACAGCAGGAAGGTGGGAATGGCCGAGCTGTCGGCGAAAGGCTCGTCCATGGCGGCGACGATCCCGTCCAGCGCATCGAGCGCGCTGTCGGAGGTGAGCTCGATCGCATGGTGGGGGAGGCCCAGGTGGCGCGCGACCGCAGCCGCGGCCGGTCGCTCCTCGTAATAGGCGGGCGCGTCGCGGAAGCCGACGGTGAAGGTCTCGACCTTCTGCTGCTGGTGGGCGAGCGACGCCGCCACCAGCGCCGAGTCGATGCCGCCGGAGAGGAAGGCGGCGACCGGCACGTCCGCCACCAGCCGCGCCGCCACCGCGGCGTCAAAGCGGTCGCGCAGCAGCGCGTCCACCGCCGCGGGATCGGCCGGCAGCTCTTCCACCGCATCGGCCAGGCGGAACCAGCGCTTCACGGCGAAGCGCCCGCGCTCCAGCACCGCCAGATGCCCCGGCGGCAGCTTGGCCATGCCGGCGAAGATGGTGTGCGGCGCCGGGATGTAGCCCAGCGTCAGCAGCAGCCGCAGCGCGCCGGGATCGAGCACCGGGGGCCGGGGGGCGAGCGCGGCGACGGCCAGCGCGTCGGAGCCGAAGGCGAGCCCGTCCGGCGTTTCCCTGTAGACCAGCGGCTTCTTGCCGAAGCGGTCGCGGGCGAGCACCAGCCGCCCCTCGTCGGCCCGCCACAGGGCGAAGGCGAACATGCCGTTCAGCCGCGGCAGCAGCCCCTCGCCCCAGGCGTCCCAGCCGGCGAGGATCACCTCGGTATCGGACTGGGTGCGGAACGCATAGCCCAGCCGGACCAGCTCCTCCCGCACCGCGCGGTAGTTGTAGATCTCGCCGTTGTAGGCGATCGACCCGCCGTGGCCGTGCATCGGCTGGTTGCCGTCCGGCGACAGGTCGATGATCGCAAGTCGCGTATGCAGCAGGGCGCAGCGCCCGTCGCGCCAGCGCGCCTGCGCGTCCGGCCCGCGCGGCCGGATGCGCGCCATCGCCCGCTCCAGGCGCACTTCAAGGTCCGGCCGCTCGACGCCGTCGTAGCCGACCAGCCCGGCTAGGCCGCACATGGGAAGGGCGCAGGCAGGGTGACGGGCAGGGCCATGGCGCCCGGATATGACGGGTGCCCGGCCGCTTGGCAAGCGCAGCCTAGGGCAGCGCGTCCCTGAGGCCGTACCACAGGTAGGCGGCCCGCAGCGTCAGGCGCCGGAGGCGGGGGAAGGGGAAGCGCGGCGGCGGGCCCTGCAGCAGGGCGGGGACGGTCGTGGCCGGGTCGGCGCCGGCCGCGAGGTCGGCGAGCAGCGGGCCCACCGCCGCGCTCATCCCGATGCCGTTGCCGTGGTAGCCGCCGCCGAACCACAGCGTCCGCTCGTCGTCCAGCGCCCCGACATGCACCGAGCGGTCGACGGCGAGGCAGGCGAAGCCGCGCCAGAAGTGGGTGATCTCGACCCCGCTCCACGCCGGGAACAGGCGCCGGAATTCGCGCGTCAGCCATGCCCGCGCCCGCGGCAGGCCTGTGGCCGCCGCGTCGAACCCCCCGCGGCCGCCGAACAGGAAGCGGCCGTCGGGCAGGAGCCGGAAATAGTGCAGCAGGTAGCGGCTGTCATAGGCCATGTGGGTCGTCGTCCAGCCTGCCTCCGCCCGCTCCGCCTCGGTCAGCGGGCGCGTGATCAGGATGTTGGACATGACCGGCAGCATCCGTCCATGCATTGCCGCCGCGGTCGCGCCCGGCGGCCCGTCGCGGCCGTAGCCGTTGGTGGCGAGGATCACCTGGCGCGCCCGCAGGCAGGCTCCGGGCGTCTGCACCCGCCAGCGGCCGTTCTCGCGCACGATCTCCGTCACCGGTGTGCGGGTGTGCAGCAGTGCGCCGGCCGCACGCGCCGCCAGCGCCAGCCGGTGCACCAGCTCGACCGGCTGCACCGGGAAGCCGATCGGCACGTGCAGCGCGGCATGGAAGCAGGGCCCGGCCATGCCGAGCTGCGCCAGCTCCTCCCGCGGATGGAGCACGGCCTCGACCCCGAACGCCTCCTTCAGCACCCGCTGCCGCGCCGCGAGGTCGCGCACGCGCCCCGGCCGGTGCGCCATCTCCAGCTCCCCCGGTCCCAGCCCGTCGTCCGGCAGACCGGCCATGCGGCGGACGCACGCCAGCGCCTCGCGCTGCAGCCGGAAGTAGCGGCGCGCCTCCTCCAGCCCGACGCGGGCGATGATCCCGTCATAGGAAAGGGCGGTGCCGCCCAGGCAGGCGAAGCCGCCGTTGCGACCCGAGGCGCCCCAGCCGAGCGGCCCCGCTTCCAGCACCCGCACCTCGCGCCCGTGCGCCGTCGCCAGCCGGCGCGCGGCCCACAGGCCAGTGAAGCCGCCGCCGACGATCGCCACGTCGCAGTCGGCATCGGCGGCCGGCACGCCGTCGTCGGCCGGCGGCGGGCCGGCGCTCTCGGCCCACCAGGTGCCGGTCGGTCGGGTCGGATCGAAGGCGTCCGGATGATACATCGAGCAGGTTCCGTGCCGGCAGGCGCCGACTCGGGCGCGCTTGCACGCAGAGGGCTTCTTCGCCTATCAGAGGCGCGCGCGGTTGTGGCCGCAAGCGCCCACTGCGCCGACCCCTGCCGGAGGAGCCCATGCCCGCCCTGAAGCGCCTGTCGGAGCAGGTCCGCGTCGGCCCGCAGCTCAGCGTCGAGGACATCGCCGCCCTCGCCAAGGAGGGCGTGAAGGTGGTGATCAACAACCGCCCCGACGGCGAGTCGCCCGACCAGCCGCCCAACGCCGCGCTGGCCGCTGCGGCGGAACAGGCCGGCATTGCCTATCGCCACATCCCCATCGCTGGCGGCGCAGTCACCCCCGAGGCGGTGAAGGCGATGGCCGAGGCGCTGGGGCAGGGCGAGGCGGTGGCCTTCTGCCGCTCCGGCATGCGCTCCACAATGCTGTGGGCGCTGGCCCAGGCGGGCAGCCGGACGGCGGAGGAGATCATCGAGGCGGCGCGCGAGGCCGGCTACGACGTGAGCCCGCTCAGGCCCTATCTGGAAGGCATGGAACCGTCTCGGCAATGAGGGCCGCGCCGTCGGCGGCTGCGCCGGCGGCGAGGATCGCCCATGCCCAGTCCTGCAGCCCCGGCTGCCCGCCCGTCGCCCGCGGCGGCAGGATGATCCGCCCCTGCGCGTCCCCCACCGCCACGTAGGCGCGGACCGCCACGCACAGCGCCGTCACCGCGCAGACCAGCGCCGCCCGCTCGTCGTGGTCCCGGATCGTGCCCGGCGCGAAGCCCAGCGCGCGGCCGGGCAGCAGCCGGCGGACCAGCGCCGTCAGCCGGCAGCCGCGCGGGTCGCCGGCCAGCCGCAGGAAATAGCTGTCGGACCGCGCCCGCCCCGGTTCGCGGAAGCCCCGGTCCAGCATGCAGCCGAGGAAGGAGGTCGGGAAGGCCTCCGCGATCGCGCGGTCGTGAATGGCGGCGGCATGGCTCGCCGGGGCCACCTCGGCGATGGCGAGCACGTCGCCGGCGTAGGCGTTCGCGGCCCGGTTGAGCAGCCGCCCGTTCGGCGAGTTGCACTGTCCCGGCTTGCCGATGTGGCGTGCAAGCCCGACCGTCATCAGGCGTTCCGCCGTGCGGTAGAGCCCGATCTCGGCGAGGTCGCCGCGCAGCGGCCCGTCGAAGGCGGCCGCCGCGAGCCGCCGGCCGCCGATCAGGTCCCGCAGAACAGGCCGGTACTCCGCCGGGTGGGCGGTGAAGCGGACGATGCGGGCCTCCACCTGCGCCGCATCCCACGACAGCAGGCAGGCTGCCGAGGACCGCCGCACCGTGGACCAGCCGACGTCGAGCCCGAGGACATGACGGGTGCCGCCCGCGAGCCGAGGGGCGGAGGGTTCGCTGCGCCGGCCTAGGTCGCCTGCAGGCACCACTTGAGGATCGCCTTCTGGGCGTGCAGGCGGTTCTCTGCCTCGTCCCAGACCGCCGACCGCGGCCCGTCGATCACCTCGGCGGTGACCTCCTCGCCGCGGTGGGCGGGCAGGCA
>CALKHQ010000267.1 GCA_937988735.1 uncultured Alphaproteobacteria bacterium | reverse complement strand
CGAAGCTGCTGAGCGAGGAGCAGGTGCGCCAGTTCCTGGCCAACGGCTTCCTGCTGCTGCAGCCGGATCTGCCGCCGGAGTTCCACCAGGACCTCTTCCGGCGCTTCGAGGTGATCGTCGGGGACGACAACGACAACAACCCGGGCAACAACCTGCTCCCCGCTGTTCCCGAGCTCCAGCTCGTGTTCGACGATCCGGTGATCAAGGGCGCGCTGACCAGCGTGCTCGGTCCCGACTACCTGATGCATCCGCACCGGGTGCTGCACGACAACCCGCCGGGCAGCGACGCCCAGGTCTGGCACCACGACAGCTACTGGGGCTACAAGCGGAAGGTGCACAACCATCACCCGTGGTGGGTGATGATCATGTACTACCCCCAGGACATCTACGAGGAGATCGGCCCGACGGGCGTGATCCCCGGCAGCCAGTGCATCGCACAGCGCCTGGAGGACATCGACCAGCTGGGCATCGGCGCGTCCGGCAAGGCCGGCACGTGCATGATGATCCACTACGACATCTGGCACCGGAAGATGAAGAACTTCACCCAGCTCAAGCGCTTCATGGTGAAGTTCGAGTTCATCCGGATGAGCCGCCCGAGCGGCATCACCTGGGACTGCCAGGACGAGGAATGGCAGGTGCCGCAGCGGGTGCCGGGCTATGCGATGGAGCCGCTGTGGCGCGCCCACTGGTACTGGCTGGGCAACAGGGCGCTGAGGCCCGCGCCGGTGCAGCCGGGGCTGACGCTGCAGTCGGCGCTGGACCGCCTGCAGTCGCCCGACAGCCACGTCCGCGCCGAGGCGGTTTGCGACATCGCGAAGCTCGGCGACGAGGCGAAGGCGGCGACCGACGTGCTCGTCTCGCTGCTCGGCGACGACAGCGAGGTGGTGGGGCTGAACGCCGCCTACACCCTGGCCGCGATGAGCGCCGTGGAACCGCTCGCCGAGGCGATGCGCAGCAACGACGGCATCAACGTGGACGACGCCCGCTGCTTCATCGACGAGGGCCAGAAGAGCGAGCTGGAGATGGTGGCGCGGAACGCTGCGCACGGGCTCGCCACGATCGGCGTCCCGGCCGTGCCCGCGCTGCTGGATCTTGCCCGCAACGGCGGGCCGCGGGTGCGCAAGTACGCCTGCTTCGCCCTCGGCGAGGCCGACACCGACGACCAGGCGGTGATCGACGCGCTGATCGCCGGCTGCCGCGACGAGGATCCGGCGGTGCGACTGAATGCGGTCGAGGCGCTGGGCCTCAAGAAGGGCTCGGAGGCCGCGGCGCTGGCGCTGGCGGACGCGCTGTTCGACGATGACGACGAGGTCCGGTTCAACGCCGCCCTCGCGCTCGCCCGCCTCGGCCCCGCCGCCGCCTGCGCCGTGCCGGCGCTGCGCCGGGCGCTGACCGACGGCAACCGTTACACCATGGGCTATGCCGTCGAGGCGCTGGACCGCATCGGCACCCCGGAAGCGCTGAAGGTGCTGGTCCCGTTCCTGCGCATCCACCGCTGGTGCCCGATCACCACGCGCGACAACCTGTTCTGACGGCCGTCGCGGCCGCAACGGACGGAGAGGGGAGCCCGCGCGGCTCCCCCATCTTCGTTCCGGCAGGTCCCGGCGCCAGCCTTCCGCGGGCTACGCCGAGGCCGCGCCCTCGATGGTGCCGTCGATGCGGGCGCCGGAGTTTGCGTCGAACAGGAAGCAGCGGGCGAGGTTGAGGCGGACGCCCACGTCGCTGTCGAAGTCGGCCTCGAACTCCTTCGGCATCTTCACCGCCAGGTTGTCGTCGCCGAGGACGACGGTCACCAGGGTCACGTCGCCGGTAAGCTCGGCGGCATAGACGCGGGCGTTGAAGGTGCCGGCGCCGCTGGCGACGATCTCGGCGTCCTCGGGCCGGAATCCGAGCACGGCCGGGCCCGACCCCTGGCTGCGCACGCCGAGCCTGACCCCGGGCGCCTCGAACACGCCGCCGGACAGCCGCCCGCTGGCGAAGTTCATCGGCGGCGAGCCGAGGAAGCCGGCGACGAACATGTTGACCGGGTTGTCGTAGACCTCGCGCGGCCGGCCGAGCTGCTGCAGCACGCCATGGTTCATGATTGCCACCCGGTGGGCGAGCGTCATCGCCTCGATCTGGTCGTGGGTGACGTAGACCGTGGTGACGCCGAGCTCGTGCTGCATGTGCTTCAGCTCCGCGCGCATGAAGCCGCGCAGCTTGGCGTCGAGATTGGACAGCGGCTCGTCCATCAGGAAGGCAGAAGGGCGGCGGACGATGGCGCGCGCCAGTGCGACCCGCTGGCGCTGGCCCCCGGAGAGCTGGCGCGGATAGCGGTCGAGCAGGCCATCCATGTGCACCTGGGCCGCCGCCTCGCGCACCGCCCGCGCGCGCTCCGCCTTGTCCACGCCACGTACCTTGAGCGGGAAGCCGATGTTCTCCGCCACCGTCTTGTGCGGATAGAGGGCGTAGGACTGGAACACCATCGCGACGTCGCGGTACTTCGGCAGCATCCGGGTGACGTCGGTGTCGCCGAGGTGGATGGTGCCGCTGTCCGCCTGCTCCAGGCCTGCGATCATCCGCAGCGCCGTGGTCTTGCCGCAGCCCGACGGGCCGAGCAGGACGAGGAACTCCCCCGGAGCGACGTCGAGGCTCAGGTCCTTCACCACATGGACCTGGCCGAAGGACTTGTTCAGGTTGCGCATCGACAGGCGCTTCGCAGTCCCGGCGCCAGGCCGCTCCACGCCGCGTCCTGCGTGGCCCGTCGACTCTGCCACTGCGCTCATCCCTTCACCGCCCCCAGCAACACGCCCTTCGAGATGAAGCGCTGGAGCACCAGCGCCAGCAGCACGACCGGGATGATCATCACGATGATCACCACGGACATGCTCCACCACAGGATGCCGCGCTCGCCGGCGTTCATCGCCGCGACCAGGATCGGCATCGTCTGTGCGTTGGAGGTCGAGAGGAAGAGCGCCAGCAGGTACTCGTTCCACGACAGGATCATCACCAGCAGCGTCGTCGCCGCCAGCCCGGGCCGCGACAGCGGCAGCACGATCTCCCAGAAGGTGCGGATGCGCGACGCGCCGTCGAGCTGTGCGCTCTCCTCGAGGTCGAGCGGGATCGAGCTGAAGAAGTCGTACATCAGCCAGACCACGATCGGCAGGTTGGTGACCGAATAGGCGATGATCAGCGCGATGTGGGTGTCGAGCAGGTTCACCTGCTGGAACATCAGGTAGATCGGCACGATCACCACGATCGGCGCCAGGATGCGCTGGGAGATGATCCAGAACAGGATGTCGCCGTTGCCGAGCGTGCGCCGGAAATGGCGCCCGAGTGCGCGGGCGAGGAAGAAGAACAGCGCCACCCCCACCGCCAGCGCCAGCCACCAGTCCACCCCGGCCACCGCCATGGCGACGAAGGCGAGCGCGATGCAGACAACGAACAGCAGGATCACGCCCAGCTTCGGCCGGTACTGGATCCGGGCAAGTGCGTAGGCCGCCATCGAGCCGACGGCGACGCAGAGCACGGTCGCACAGGAGGCGATGATGATCGAGTTGAGGTAGGCCTTGAGCGTGTCCTCGTAGTCGAAGACGAACAGCTCCTCCCAGGCATGCAGGCTCGGCGTGAAGTCCACCCACGGGATGTAGAAGGGCCCCTGGTTCACCGCGTTCGGCGTCTTGAACGAGGTGATGACGACCCAGTAGATCGGGAACAGCACGAAGACCGACCACAGGATCAGCAGCGTGTAGACCACGATCCGGGTGCCGATCGCGCTGCGCCCGATCTCCGGCGGCTCGAACAGCCGCGCGATCCCCGTCGGCCGCTGCGGCGGCGCCATTCCCTGAACCCTGCTCATGCCGTCCGCACCCGCTTCAGCACGACCAGGTTGAAGAACGACACGCAGACGATCACGGTCACGAACAGCAGCAGGTAGGCGACCGCCGACGCCTCGCCGAGGTCGAGCGCGCGCCAGGAGAAGAAGGCGTGCAGCGTCATCGATTCGGTCGCGATGCCCGGCCCGCCCGAGGTCATGATGTTGGGCAGGTCGACGATCTTGAACGCCTCGATCATCCGGATCAGCAGCACCGTCGCCGCCACCGGCATGATCTGGGGCCAGGTGATCTCGCGGAAGATCTGCCAGCGGCTGGCGCCGTCCACCTCACCCGCCTCGACGAAGTCGCGGGGGATGTTCTCCAGCGCCGCCAGCAGGACGACGAAGATGAACGGGATCCACTGCCAGCTGTCGCCGACGACGATGAAGACGCGCGCAGCCCAGGGATCGGCGGCCCAGGCGAAGTCGCCGAGGCCCAACCACTGCCACGCCGGGGCGAGCGGGCCCTTGGTGGTGTCGGCCATCATGCGGAACGCGTAGCCGACGCCGATCGGCGTGATCATCAGGGGCAAGAAGAAGACAACGCGGAAGAAGGTGCGACCCCGGATCGGCTGGGCGCAGAGGAAGGCGAGCCCGAGCCCGATCGCGAACTGGAAGGCGCAGCCGACGAAGACGTAGAACAGCGTGACGCCGAGCGTGCCGAACGGCTGCCCGCTGAGCAGCGTGGCGCCGAGGAGCATGGCGAGCCCGAAGCCGAGGGCCGCGGTGATCAGGCGGCCGATGAAGCCGGCCCAGGTGAAGCCGGAGCGGGCGTAGGCGACGAGCCACCACAGGATGGCCGCACCGGCGGCGACGATCAGCACCCAGCCGGCCACGCTGATCTCGCCGAAGGTGCCGAGGAAGTGGAACTGCTCCGATCCGAAGATCTGCTTCTCGAAATTGTCGAACCCGACGAAGCGCATGTTGCCGGTGAGCCGCAGGCGCGAGAAGGCGAGCACCAGGGAGGCCACCAGCGGAAAGATCGAGAAGATGAGGATGAGGACGACCGCTGGCATGATGAACAGCTGGCGTGACTGGCCGTCGAGCCATTCGGCCAGCCGCACCCGCAGCGGGCGGTGGATCGCCGTCTCGGCCGGGATGCGCGATCCCGGCCGGACGGTGCCCTGATCCATCGCGGACGCCATCGGGCGATGGTCCCCTGCCGCGGGGCGTCAGTTGGTGATGCCGAGCGACGCCCTGTAGATCTCCAGCTGCTCGTCGCGGCCGAAGTCCTCGGTGATCTCCTCCCAGCCTTCCTCGATGTTGGCCACCGCCTGCTCCGCGGTGATCTCGCCCGCCAGGAAGCGGGAGTGTTCGCGGTCGAGCACGACGCCGGTGTACTGCTGGGCGCCAGGGATGCGCAGGTCGGACGCCATGTTGGGGTGGTTGAGGCTCGCCTTGATGGCGCCGAGGTAGTTCTCGGCGAACTCGGGGCTGAAGCCCGCCGCCACCCACGGATCGAGATTCTCGAGCTGGGAGTTGCGGTAGGGGTTGTAGCCGGTCCAGCCGATGGTGACGTCCACGTTCGACTGGGCGGCCTGGTTCATGTAGGACAGGAAGTCGTAGGACGCCTGCCTGGTCAGCTCGTCCGCGGCCGCGTTGACGCCGCCCGACCAGCCGCCGAAGGCCGCGAACGGCGCGTGATTGACGCCGTTGATGGCGTGCGGGCAGATCTCGGGGGTGCAGTCCACGAGCTGGCCGGTCTCCCAGTCCAGCACCCGGGTCGAGCCGGGCAGCATGACGGCCCCCATCTTGTCGCGGATCGCCTCGCCGCTCGGATCGATCGAGAGCGGGCCGATGTCGCCCCAGTCGATGGCGAGCGCGCACCGGCCGGCCTGAACGACGGCGCGGGTGTCGCCGATGTCCTGGTTGACCTCGTCCGGCGGGCCGTAGTCGCCGGTCTTCTTGTAGATCTCGAACGCCGTGATCCACGCCTCGTTGTTGATCATCGGCTCCATGGTCTCGAGATCGAAGTAGATCCCCTGGCCGGTGCCCTGGGTCTGCACGAAGCTCGCCGCGATCGACTGCACCGCGAAATAGGACTGGGCGTTGCGCTTCTTGAAGATGCAGGAGCCGTAGTCCGGGGTGCCGTCGCCGTTGTGGTCGAGGCCGTTGGTGGCCTCGGCGACCGCCAGATACTCCTCCCAGGTGGTCGGCGGCTGCAGGCCCAGCGCCTCGAGCACGTCGCGCCGGTAATAGACCATGTGGAAGTCGCCATCGATCGTCAGCTGGTAGGTGCTGCCGGCGATCTTCTGGTTGTACTCGCGGAAATAGGGAGCGATGTCCTGCAGGTCGAGCTTGTCGTCGCGCTCGATGTAGGGATCGAGGTTCTCCAGCAGCCCCGCCGCCTGCAGCTCGACGCCCCAGCCGGACTGGAACACGCCGACGTCGATCGAGTTGGTACCCGTCGCCCAGTCGGTGAGCAGCTTCTGGAACAGTTCGGCGAACGGGACCTCGTGAACCCGGACCTCCGCCCCGGTCAGCTCGGTGAACTCGACGCCGCGCTCCACCATGCGCTGCGCGATCACCGGTCCCGGCCGGGTGAGGATGTCGATGGTGACGCCTGCGTAGGGCTTGCCCTGGGCCAGCGCCGGACCCGCCAGCGCGAGCACGAGCCCGACCGCGGTCAGGCCGCCAGTTCCCGCCCTGCGAGACAGGGCAGTCTCGATCCCTCGTGTCATCCCCGTTTCCTCCGTGTACGTCCGGCAGGTTTTTCTTCGAGCGCCGGACATTCTTTTGTATGCACCGGCGGGACGCCCCGCCGGTGATAACCGTCTGGTTACTTTCGGGGTCTCCCTGCCGGAGTCAAGGGGCTTGCAGGCATCGGCGGGGCGTGCAGGGATGTGCGCATCCGGCCTTGCGCCGGCCGGCTGGTTCGGTTCAGATACATTTGTGGCGTCGCCATAGCGTTTGAATGCCCGCAATCAACGACCGCCAGAGTCGGGACTCTCTTCCGGCCGGAGGTCGACGGCGCCCGGGCTGGGAGGAAATGCAACATGTCCGACATCGCAATACGAATCCGCGAGAGCTACCTCAACCGCCGGCGCTTCCTCGGGGCATCGGCAGCGGCCACCGGTGCGCTCGCCCTCGGTCGGTTCGCCCGCCCTGCGCATGCGCAGGACCTCCCGACCGTGGTCAACTCGATCCGCTCGCTGTCCAACCCCTATCACGCCACCTGGAACGCGGGCGGCGAGGCCTTTGCGGCATGGGCCGGCGCCGAGTATGTGACGCTGGTGACCGAGGGTGACAGCGAGAAGGGCGTCGCGGACATCAAGGCGATGATTGCCCGCACCGGCGGCAACATGGTGCTGAACGTCGACCCGAACGACAGCGCCGACGCCCGCCCGATCGTCGAGGCCTGCGCCGAGGCCGGCGTCTACTGCGTCACCCAGTGGAACAAGCCCGACGACCTGCACCCGTGGGATCACAACCCCTACTACGTCTCCCACATCTCCTTCAGCGGCGTGCCCGCGGGCAAGGCGATGGCGGAGGCGCTGTTCGCGAAGATGGGCGGCTCCGGCGGCATCGTCGCACTGGGCGGCATCCTCTCCAACGTGCCGGCCATCGAGCGCAAGCAGGGCCTGGACCAGGCGCTTGCCGAGAACCCGAACGTCGAGCTGCTGGACTTCCAGACGGCCAACTGGGACCCGAACCAGGCGCTGGAGATCACCAACACCTGGCTCACCCGCTTCGGCGACGACATCAAGGGCATCTGGGCCGCCAACGACGGCATGGGTCTGGCGGCGCTGGAGGCGCTGCGCGCCGAGGGCCTGGCCGGGAAGGTGCCGGTGTGCGGCATCGACGGCATCCAGCTCGCGGTCGAGGCCGTGCTGGCGGGCGAGTTCTCCGGCACGGTCGCCTGGGATCCGTTCTGGCAGGGCAGCATCGGCCTTTCCATCGGCTATCACGCCAAGCTGGGCAAGTTCGACCCGGCTACCGAGCCGCCGGAGCACCGCGAGTTCTACGGCACCGGCATCATCATCACGGCCGACAATGCTCAGGAGTACTACGACAACAACATCCTGTCGTCGCCCCAGCTCGACTTCGAGGACATCTGGGGTCGGGTCAGCGGCCAGATCCAGTACAACTGACCTTCGGCCTGCAGGCCATGACGGCCGCCGGCGTGATGCCGGCGGCCGTTTGTCTCCGGACCGCACATGCCCATGAGAGCGTTGACGTCGAACTGCCTCCCGCCCGTGCCGACGGCGGGTGAGAACCCGAAATGACTGCCGCCGCGGACGCCGTGTCGCCGCAGGGCAGCGCGTGGGAGCGCTGGCGCCGGCGGCTTGGACCGTGGGCGCCAGTGCTGGTGCTCGTGCTGCTGTCGATCGCGATCGGCATCGCCAACGACCGCTTCTTCTCGTTCGGCAACCTGTCGCGCATCGCGGACGCCGCCTCGATCCCGCTGGTGCTCGGGCTCGGCATCACCTTCATCATCATCATGGGCTCGATCGACCTGTCGATCGAGGGCGTGCTCTCCTTCGGCGCCGTGGTCCTGAGCCTGCTGGTGCTCAACGGCGTCAACGACAACGACTTCGGGCTGCTCGGCGTCGTGATCGTGCTCGCGATCGGCGCCGGCATGGGCTTCGTCAACGGCGCAATCCACGTCGGACTGCGCATCCCCTCGTTCATGGCGACGCTGGGCATGTGGTTCGTCGGCGTCGGGATCGGCAATGCCATTCTCGGCGGCATCCAGGTGCGGGTGAACGACGAGCTGATCCGCGCCCTCGCGCTGGAGCGCCTGTTCGGCTTCAAGTACCAGGTATGGGTGGCGCTGCTGGCGCTCGCGGGCGCCTTCGTCATCGAGCGCTACACCCGCTTCGGCCGCTACATCTACGCCATCGGCGGCGGCGAGGACCTGGCCGATCTTTCCGGCATCAAGGTCCGCCGCATCCGCATTCTCGCCTTCACCCTCGCCGGCGCGTTCTACGGCCTCGGCGGCGTGATGGCCGTGGCGCAGCAGGGTTCGGCCTTCGCACTGATCGGCAGCGACCGGCTGTTCACCACCGTCACCGCCGTGGTGGTCGGCGGCACCGCGCTCATGGGCGGCGCGGGCGGGGTGCTCAACACGCTGGTCGGCGCGCTCATCGTGGTGGTGCTCGACAACGGCATGGTGCTGATGGGGGTGTCGCCCTACGTGCAGCAGATCGTGCTCGGCGTCCTCATCGTCGTCGCGGTGGCGATGTCGGTCGACCGCATCCGGACGCGGATCGTCAAATGACCACGCCAGCCCTCGCCCTTCGCAACATCACCAAGTCCTTCCCCGGGGTGCAGGCGCTGAAGGACGTCTCGATCGAGGTGCGCCCGCACGAGGTGATCGGCCTCATCGGCGAGAACGGCGCCGGCAAGTCCACGCTGATGCGGATCCTCGCCGGCGTCTACCAGCCCGACAGCGGCACGATCGAGCTCGCCGGCAGGCCGGTCTCGTTCCGCGGCGCCGCCGAGGCCGCGCGCCACGGCATCGGCATGGTGTTCCAGGAGCAGTCGCTGCTGCCCAACCTCACCGTCGGCCAGAACATCTACCTCGGCGCGGAATCCGCCTTCACCACCGGCGGCATCATCCGCTGGCGCGACCTCTATGCCGCCGCCCGCCGTCAGCTCGAGAAGGTCCACGTCGACGTGGACCCGGCGATGATGACCGCCGACCTCGACTTCGCCACCCGCCAGATGGTGGAGCTGGCCAAGGCGCTGACGCTGGAGGAGCGGACGGACGGGCAGCTCGTGATCCTGCTCGACGAGCCGACGTCGGTGCTGGAGCAGAAGGACATCGACATCCTCTTCGCCCGCGTCCGCGAGCTGAAGTCACGCGCGTCCTTCGTCTTCGTCTCGCACCGGCTGGACGAGGTGCTGGCGCTGAGCGACCGGGTCTACGTGATGAAGGACGGCGCGGTCGTCGCCGAGCTTCCGGCGGCGGAGGCGGACACCCACCGCCTCCACCAGCTCATGGTCGGCCGCGACCGGCAGGCCGAGTACTACCGGGAATCGGCACAGCGGCCCTACGGCAACAAGGTCGTCCTGTCGGCGCGCGGGCTCACCCTCGCCGGCCACTACCGCGACGTCGACTTCGACCTGCACGAGGGCGAGATCCTCGGCATCGCCGGGGTGATCGGCTCCGGCCGCGAGGAGGTATGCCGGACGCTGTTCGGGCTCGCCCAGCCGACCGCAGGCCAGATCCTGATGGAAGGCAAGCCGGTCCGCTTCAACAGCCCCTCCGACGCCGTCGCCCGGCGCATCGGCTACATCCCGCGCGAGCGGCGGGTCGAGGGGCTGGTGCTGTTCCTGTCGGTCACCGCCAACATGACGCTCGCCAACCTCAAGGAGATGATGCGCGGCGGCATGATCGACCTGCGCCGCGAGGCCCGCATGGCGGCCGGCTGGGTGGAGCGACTGCGCATCCGCACGCCGTCGATCCGCGCCCTCTGCCTCAACCTCTCCGGCGGCAACCAGCAGAAGGTGGTGCTGGCGAAGTGGATGACGGCCAAGACCCGGATCGTGATCCTCGACCATCCCACCCGCGGCCTTGACGTGGGCGCGAAGGAGGAGGTGTACGAGCTGGTTCGGGCAATGTCGGCCGAGGGCATGTCGATCGTGCTGATCGCCGACACCCTGGAGGAGACCATCGGCCTCAGCCACACGATCCTCACGATGCGGGACGGCCGCATCACCCACCGCTTCGACGCGAGCCCGGGCGCGAAGCCGGCTCAGGTCGATCTGATCCAGCACATGGTCTGAGGAGTCCACAGGTGCGGTCCACCCGGGAGCTGGCGCGCCAGTTCATGCCACTGATCACGCTGGTGGTGCTGGTGGTCGCCGTCGGCGCGTTCCAGCCGCAGTTCGTCAATCCGGCAACCCTGCTGCAGATCGCCTCGGACACGGCAACCCTGTTCGTCCTGGGCGCCGGGGTCACGCTGGTGATCATGCTGGGCGGCATCGACCTGTCGATCCAGTCGGTCGCCTCGCTCACCAGCGTCATCGTCGCGCTGCTGCTCGGCCAGCTCGGCTATCTCGCCTTTCCGGTGGCGGTGGCGATCGGGGCCGGGGTCGGCCTTCTGTCCGGCCTCGCCCATGTCCGGCTGAAGATCCCGTCGTTTATCGCCTCGCTCGCCATCGGCGGCTGTGCCGCCGGCGCCGCGCTGCTGCTGTCCGACGCGCGGTCGATAACGCTGGGCGAGACCGAGCGCGGCTACACCGCCTGGATCACCGGGCGCGCGCTCGGCATCCCCAACGAGGTGGTGATCGGCGCCATCGTGCTCATCGCCGGCACCGTGGTGCAGCGCTATACCGCCTTCGGCCGGTTCAGCACCGCCATCGGCGCCGGCGAGCCGGCCGCCATCGCCTCGGGCATCCGGGTGGGACTGCACAAGGTCACCGCCTTCGTGCTGTCGGGGGCGGCCGCCGGCCTCGCGGGGGTGATCCTCGCCGGCCGGCTCGCCAGCGGCTCGCCCACGCTCGCCAACCAGCTGCTGCTGCCGGCGATCGCGGCGGTCATCGTCGGCGGCACCGCCATCACCGGCGGCGTCGGCAGCATCTGGCGGACGCTGGTCGGCGCGCTGATCATCACGGTGGTGCGCACCGGGATGACCTTCCTCAACGTCGACATCTTCCTGCAGCAGGCGGTGTTCGGCGCGGTGCTGATCATCGCGGTGGCGCTGACCATCGACCGGTCGAAGATCCCGATCGTCAAGTGACGGCGCGTGCCGTCACGGCGCCCGCGGGGCGGCCTCAGCCGCAGGCGTCGCCGGGCTGCAGTGCGCCGGTGGCGTAGGGACGGCCGTAACGGTCGAGCACCGTCACGCCCGTCTCCCCGACCTGCAGCATGCGGCATTCGGCGAACACGCCGGCATCGGGGAAGGAATAGCAGACGAAACCGGGGTCCGCGGGGCTTTCGGCATTGGGCTGCGGCTCGATCCGCCACAGGCCGCGATAGGGGCTGCCGCCGTCGGTGCCGGTCAGCACCCGCGAGCCGCCCGGCCGCGCCTCGAGGCTGTGCCAGGCGCAGTAGCCGCCGCTGCCGTCCACCCGCGTCATCACCAGCGACTGGCCGGGCAGCGTGGCCGAAAGCTGCGCCACCGTCAGCGCGCCGCTTGCCGGGCGCACCGTCGTCGGCTGCCCCGTCACGCAGGCCGCCACCGCCGCCGCCAGCCCCAGCACCGCCGTCTTCGCCAGTCGCTCCGCCATCGTCCCTTCCCCTGGTCGTCGAATCATCGTGGGCGCGATCCTACCCCAGCTGGTTCTTCGGATCGGCCAGCACGTAGCGAAGGATGGTGTCGATGATGACGGCGTGCCGCTTCGCCAGCGCCTCGGGCGCGCCAAGGTCCGTGTTGTAGACCACCGAGGCCGTGTACTGGTTGTTGAGGTAGTAGTAGCCCAGCGCCGAGATGTTGAGCTGGAGCTGCACCGGATCGACCCCCGGGCGGAACTCGCCCGCGGCGACCCCCTTGTGCAGGATCTCCCGCGCCATGTCGACGAAGGGAAAGTGCATCTCCCGTATCCGGCGCGAGGCCCGGATATGCCGGCCCTGGTGCAGGTTCTCCGAGTTGAGCAGCCGCAGAAAACCGGGGTTTTTGAGGTAGTAGTTCCAGGTGAAGGTGACGAGGGTCTCCAGCGCCTGCCGCGGCGGGAGGTCGGTGAGGTTCAGCTGCCGCTCGTGCGCGCGCATGTCGGCATAGGCTTCCTCGAGCACCGTCAGGAACAGCTGTTCCTTGTTGCCGAAGTACACGTAGATCATGCGCTTGTTGATGTCGGCGGCCTCCGCGATCTCGTCGACGCGGGCGCCGGCCAGGCCCTTGGAGGCGAAGGCCTCGTAGGCAGCCCGCAGGATGCGGGCCCGCGTCGCCTCGGCGTCGCGCGGCCGCGTCCGCGGTTCCGCCTCGCGCACGGGAGGCGCACCCTCCGCGGGAGGATTGTCCTCGGCCCTGCTCAAGCGACGCCTGCGGCGGAGGATCGTCCCGACCCGGCTGGTTCCATCGTGGTGCTGCCCCCCTTTCAGAAATGCGGCAGGGTAAGTCCTCCATCGACAAGGAGCGGCTGGCCGACCGTGTACGGCAGGTCGCCGGCTGCGGCGGACGCGACCACACGGCCGACGTCCTCCGGCGCGCCCCAGCGCCGTGTCGGGACCCCGCCGTCGGCGATGAAGCGGTCGTAGCGCTCCTTCGCCGGCGCCGTCATGTCGGTGCGGATGATGCCCGGACGGATGTCATACACGCCAATTCCCGCCTCGGCCAGCCGCAGCGCGAACAACCGGGCCACCATTGCAACCCCCGCCTTCGAGACGCAGTACTCGCCGCGGGCAAGGGCGGCCGCATGGGCGTTGGCGGAGCTGATGATGACGATGGAGCGGTGGCCGAGCGCGGGCGGCGCCTCCCCCAGCAGGTAGCGGGCGAAGCGCTGGGTGAGGAAGAAGGTGCCGCGGGTGTTGACGCCCTGGCAGCGATCCCAGCTCTCCGGGCTCACATCGAGCAGGTCGCCGCGGACCAGCACCGACACGCCGGCGTTGTTGACCAGGCAGTCCAGCCGGCCGAAGGCCGCGATCGCGGCGTCCAGCAGGCCCGCGTGGGCGGAGAGGTCGGCGATATCGCCGGAGACGTGCGCGGCGCGCCCGCCGGCGGCCTCGACCGCCGACCGCGCCTCGGCGATGTCCTCGCCCGGCTCCAGCGTGTGGATGACGACGTCGAAGCCGCGGGCGGCGAGGGCGGCGGCGCAGCCCCGGCCGATCCCCCGCTGGCCGCCGGTGACAAGGGCTACCGGGCGCATGTCAGCACGTCTTCCTGTCACGACGGGCACCCATCACGCATCCTCCAGCAGCCGCCGGGCGATGATGCTGCGCTGGATCTGGTTGGTGCCCTCGTAGATCTGGGTGATCTTGGCATCGCGGTAGAGCCGCTCGACCTCGAACCCGCGGATGTAGCCGCTGCCGCCGAAAACCTGGACCGCATTGGCCGTCTGCTCGACCGCCACGTCGGTGGCGAAGCATTTGGCGATCGACGCCGCCATCGTCGCTCCGTCCCGCCGGTCGTAGCGCTCGGCCGCGTCGTGCACCAGCAGGCGCGCCGCCGTCACCGCCTTCGCCATGTCCGCCAGCAGCCACTGCATCCCCTGGAACTCGGCGATCGCCTGGCCGAACTGGCGGCGGGTCTTGGCATAGCCGACGGCGGCCTCCAGCCCGGCCTGGGCAATGCCGACGGCGAGCGCCGCAATGCCGATCCGTCCCTTGTCCAGCACGCTCATCATCATGTGGAAGCCGCGGCCGGGCGGGCCGAGCATCGCATCCGGCCCCAGTTTCACGTCGGCGAAGTCGAGCGCGCCGACCTGCGAGGCGCGCTGGCCCATCTTGTGCTCCTTCGGCCCGACGGTGACGCCGGGAAGGTCGCGATCGACCAGGAAGATGCTCATGCCGCGCTTGCCTGCGGCCTTGTCGGTCCGCGCCAGCACCACGGCGAAATCGCAGACGGGCGCGTTGTGAATCCACAGCTTGCTGCCGTTGAGCCGCCAGCCGGCGCCATCGGGCTCGGCGGTGGTGCGGATGCCCGAGACGTCGCTGCCCGCCTCCGCCTCGGTGATGGCGTAGGCGCAGCGCCGTTCCGCCCGGAGGGTGGGCAGCAGATAGCGGGCGCGCTGGGCGTCGGTGCCATGGACGGTCAGCAGGGTCCCGATCAGCTCCACCAGGCCGCACTGGTCGGCGATGGAGGCATAGCCGCGGGACAGCTCCTCCATCACCAGCGCATAGGCCAGCGTGTCCATCCCGGCGCCGCCATACGCCTCCGGCACGCCGATGCCGAACAGCCCCAGCTCCGCCATCTGTGCGTAGACCTCCGCCGGGAAGCGTTCCTCCTCGTCCAGGCTCGCGGCGACGGGCCGGATGACCTCGTCGGCGAACCGCCGCACCATGTCACGGACCTGCACATGCTCTTCGGACAGCGCCATGGCGCCCTGCTCCCCCTTGTCCTCTTGCGCGTCAGCGGCGGATGTATGTAACTGTATAGTTATAAGAGCCATACGGCGCCCGCAACATCCCAGGCCGTCGCAGACAGCCCGGCCGCCAGGGCGTCACGGTGGCGCCGGATCCCGGCACCGGCAGCCCGCGGGGGAGGAAGAGCGGAGGCATGAGGTCGAAGCAGCGGACGGTCGAATCCTGCGTCGCGCAGATTCCGGACGGGGCCACGGTCGCGGTCAGCGGCTCCGGCGGCGGTCTGATGGAACCGGACTACCTGCTGGCGGCGCTGGAGCGGCGCTTCCTCGAGACCGGCCACCCGCGGGACCTCACCGTGGTGCATGCGCTGGGCATCGGCAAGCTGGGTTCGCAGGGCATGAACCGGCTGGCGCACGAGGGGCTGGTGAAGCGGGTGATCGGCGGCCACTGGACCTGGTCGCCGAAGATGCAGGCGATGGCCCGCGAGGAGCTGATCGAGGCCTACACCCTGCCGGCCGGCGTGATCATGCTGCTGATGCGCGAGATCGGCGCCGGACGGCCGGGGCTGATCACCCACGTCGGGCTGAACACCTTTGCCGATCCGCGCCACGGCGGCGGCGCCTGCAATGCCCGCTCGACCGAGCCGATCTGCGAGCTGATCGAGATCGGCGGCCGCCAGTACATCCGCTACCTCCCGTTCAGGGTCGATTTCGGGCTGATCCGCGGCAGCCAGGCGGACCCGCTCGGGAACGTGAGCTGCTGCCGCGAGGCCGCCGACATCGACGCCAAGGGCGTCGCCCTCGCCGCCCACAACAGCGGCGGCCGGGTATTCGCCCAGGTCCAGCGCGTGGGCGACCGTGGCGAGCTGCCGGCGCGTGCCATCACCGTGCCCGGCATCCTGGTCGATGCGGTGACGGTGGACCCGGATCAGACGCAGACCCACCTCGGCGCCTACGACCCCGCGCTGTGGGGCGAGGCCGGGCCGCGCCACGCCGCGCGTCCGTCCGGCGACGGGCCGGCCGGCATCCGGCGCATCATCGCGTCGCGCGCCGCCGACGAGGCCACCCCGGGCGCCAGCGTCAACTTCGGCTTCGGCATCCCCGGCGGCATTCCGGCCATCCTCGCCGAGCGCGGGCTGCTGGACGAGATCTGGGTTACGGTCGAGCAGGGCATGCACAACGGCCAGCTGCTGGACGGCCATCTGTTCGGCGCCGCCCGCTGGCCCGACGCGATCGTCAGCTCCCTTGACCAGTTCGACTTCTACTCCGGCGGCGGCATCGACATCGCCTTCCTCGGCATGGGCGAGATGGACGGCGCCGGCAACGTCAACGTCTCCCGGCTCGGCCGCGATGTGGTCGGCCCGGGCGGTTTCGTGGACATCACCCAGAACGCGAAGACCGTGGTGTTCTGCGGCAGCTTCGAGGCCAAGGGCGTCGCCTACGACATGATCGACGGCGGCCTGAAGGTGTCCGCCCCCGGCGCGGTGCCGAAGCTGGTGGACCGGGTGCGCGAGATCACCTTCTCCGGCGCCAACGCGCGCGCGACCGGCCAGCGGGTGCTCTACGTCACCGAACGCGCGGTGTTCGAGCTTGCGCCCGAGGGGATCGTGCTGACCGAGGTCGCCCGCGGCATCGACCCGCAGCGGGACGTCATCGACCGCATCGGCTTCCGGCCGATCCTGAAGGGCGAGCCGGCGCCGATGGCGGCCCGTCATTTCGCGCCAGCGCCGGCGCATGGCGAGGCGGCGTGAGCCAAGGGCAGGCTGCGCCTCCGGGACACTGAGGGGCGGGGGATGCGGGGCTGACGCCCGACCGGTGCCGGCAGCCGGGGAAGAGTTTTCTTGCCGCACGTCGGCATCGGGCACCTAATGACGCCAACCCCCTTCTCCAGTCTCCCCGCCCGAAGAGGGAGACGGAGGCGACCAGGGACAAGGTGAGGAGGAAACGCAGAGGTGTACGACTACGTGATCGTGGGTGCGGGCTCCTCGGGCTGCGCGATGGCGGCCCGGCTGACCGAGCTGCCGGAGGTGAAGGTCCTGCTGCTGGAGGCCGGGCCGCGGGACACCAACCCCTACATCCACATGCCGGTCGGCTTCTTCAAGATGACGGGCGGCCCGCTCACCTGGGGGTACAAGACCGAGCCGCTGGCCCAGGGTGACGGCCGCGAGATGGTCTATCCGCAGGGGCGCGTCCTTGGCGGGTCGAGCTCGATCAACGCGATGGTCTTCACCCGGGGCAACGCCTACGACTACGACACCTGGGCGAAGGAGGAAGGCTGCGTCGGCTGGTCCTATGCCGACGTCCTCCCCTATTTCCGCCGCTCCGAAGACAACGAGCGCTACTCCAACGAGTATCACGGCGCGGGCGGGCCGCTGGGCGTCTCCGACCAGGTGAGCCCGCACTACCTCACCCGCGCCTTCGTCCGCGCGGCGCAGGAAGCCGGCATTCCTTACAACCCGGACTTCAACGGCGCGCGGCAGGAAGGCTGCGGTCTCTATCAGGTAACCCAGCGCGGCTCCCGCCGCTGCTCGGCCGCCGTCGCCTATCTGCGGCCCGCGATGAACCGGCCGAACCTCGAGGTCCGCACCGACTGCCACGTGCTGCGGATCGTGATCGAGCACGGCCGCGCCATCGGCGTGGAGCTGAAGCAGGGCAGCGGCACCACCATCGTGCGCGCCGACCGCGAGGTGATCGTCGCGGCCGGCGCCATCGGCTCGCCGCGGCTGCTGCTGCTGAGCGGGATCGGGCCGGCGGACGAGCTGAAACAGGTGGGCGTCACCCCGGTGCACGACCTGCCGGGCGTGGGCCGCAACCTGCAGGACCACGTCGACGTCTACCAGATCGCCGAACTGAACGGGCCGCACAGCTACGACAAGCACACGCGCTGGCACAAGATGCTGGCTGCCGGCCTGCAGTGGAAGCTGTTCGGCTCCGGGCCGGTCACCTCCAACCTCGCCGAGGGCGGCGTGTTCTGGTGGGCGGACCGGAACGAGCCGGCGCCGGACATCCAGATGCACTTCCTGCCCGGGGCCGGCCTGGAGGCCGGCGTGCCGCCGCTCGACGGCTATGGCTGCACGCTGAACAGCTGCCACCTGCGCCCGCGCAGCCGGGGCACGGTGAGGCTTCGCAGCGCCAACCCGATGGACCCGCCGCGGGTGGACCCCAACTTCTGGGCCGAGGCCTACGACCGCGAGATGTCGCTGCGCGGCTTCGAGATGACGCGCGAGATCATGGCCCAGCCGGCGCTGCGCAAGTACGTGAAGTGCGAGCACCTGCCGGGCGAGCATGTGAAGACCCGCGAGGAGCTGTTCGCCTACGCCCGCCGCTTCGCCAAGACCGACTACCACCCCGTCGGCACCTGCAAGATGGGCGTCGACGAGATGGCGGTGGTCGATCCGCAGCTTCGCGTGCGCGGGCTGGACGGGCTGCGTGTCGCCGACTCCTCGATCATGCCGCGGCTGATCAGCTCCAACACCAACGCCGCCTCGATCATGATCGGGGAGAAGGCGAGCGACCTGATCAAGGGCAACCGCGCCGTGGCCATGGCGGCATGAGCGGGGACGGCACGCCGCTGGTCCGGCTGGCGATCCGCGATCGGCGGGCGCGGATCACCATCGACAACCCGCGCCGGATGAACGCGCTGTCGCTGCAGGCGCTGGGCGAGCTCGACGCCGCGCTCGACACGATCGCGGTCACCGACGGGCTGCGGGTGGTCGAGATCACCGGTACCGGCGAGCGCGCCTTCTCCGCCGGCGGCGACGTCAGGGAATGGTCGTCGCTGGACCCGGGGACCATGGCCCGGCGCTGGATCCGCGAGGGCAACCGCGTCTTCACCCGGCTGGCGGCGCTCGACCTGCCGGTGGTCTGCCTGATGAACGGGGATGCGCTCGGCGGCGGCCTGGAGCTGGCGCTGTGTGCCGACACCCGGATCGCGGTGTCCGGCATCCGCCTCGCCGCGCCCGAGCCGATACTGGGCGCGGTACCCGGCTGGCTCGGCTGCCAGCGGCTGGTAGAAGCCGTCGGCCCTGCGCGGGCACGCCATCTCGTGCTGTTCGGCCGCAGCCTCACCGCGGAGGAGGCACTGGACTGGGGCCTGGTCGACGCAGTGGTGCCGCGGGAGGCGCTGGACGCGGAGGCGGATGCCCTTGCTGCCCGCATCGTGGCCCGCGCGCCGCTGGCGCTCGCCGTCTCCAAGCAGCTGCTGCGCGCGGCGCAGGGGCAGGAGGCGGTGGAGACGCTGTACGAACTCGCGGCCGCCCGCTGCCTGGCCTCCGCCGCCGGCCGCGAAGGGGCGCGCGCCTTTGCGGAGAAGCGGCCGGCACAGTTCGACGACAGGATGGAGTGAGCGCATGGAGACGGTCAGCGTGAAGGGTGGGGAAATCCCGCTGGTCGGCTACGGCACCTATCCGCTCGCCGGCGATGCCGCCGTCGCCGGCGTGACCGCGGCGCTGGAGCACGGCTATCGCCACATCGACACGGCGCAGATGTACGGCAACGAGGCTGAGGTCGGCCGCGCCATCACCCGCTCCGGTCTGCCGCGCGACAGCATCTTCGTCACCACCAAGGTCCACCCCGACAACTACGCGCCCGGGCGGTTCCGGGATTCGGTCCGGGCGAGCCTCGACAGCCTCGGCCTCGACCGGGTGGACCTGCTGCTGCTGCACTGGCCGAACCCGCGCCACCGGCTGGCCGAGGTGCTGGACCTGCTGGTCGAGGCGCAGGAAGCCGGCCAGACGCGGCTGATCGGCATCTCCAACAACGGGCCGGGCGACATCGTCCGCGCGGTGGAACTCTCGGGCGGCCGCGTCGTCAACGACCAGATCGAGTTCCACCCGCTGCTCGACCGCTCGGGCGAGCAGGAAGCGGCGCGGCGTGCCGGGATCAGCCTCACCGCCTACTGCCCCGTCGCCCGCGGACGGGTGGCGGACGAGCCGGAGTTGCAGGCGATCGGAGCACGGCACGGCAAGACGGCGGCGCAGGTCGCGCTGCGCTGGGCGGTGCAGCAGGGGGTCATCGTCATTCCCAAGGCAAGCACGCCTGCGCGCATTGGCGAAAACCTCGCGCTGTTCGACTTCGCACTGGACGAGCACGAGATGCGCAGGATAAGCGCTTTGCGGTCCCGCAACCGGCGGCTGATCCAGTTCGCCGGCTACACGGCGTGGCAGGACTCGTAGCAAGAAGGACAGGAGGAGACGCATGGCTGGCGTGAGGCACGTGGTGATGCTGCGGTTCAGGGACGGCACGGCACCGGAGCGCATCACGGAGGTGGTTTCCGGCTTCGGCGCGCTGGCGCACAAGATCGGGGGCATCACCGGCTTCGAGTGGGGCACCAACAACAGCCCCGAGGGCAAGAACAAGGGCCTCACCCACTGCTTCCTGCTCGACTTCGCGGACGAGGCCGCCCGCGACGCCTACCTGCCGCACCCCACCCATGTCGCCTTCGCCGAGGGGCTGGGCGACATCGTCGAGGACGTGTGCGTCTTCGACTACGTTCCGCAGGAGGCCTGAGCGCCGTTGGACCAGCCCGAGGGCCGGGCGCTCGCCCCCGGCACCTACTACTTCGAGGACCTGCAGGTCGGTGATCACTGGGTCACCGGCGCGATGACGCTGACCGAAGCGCACATCGTCGCCTTCGCCGGGCTTTCGGGAGACTTCTTCGACCTGCACATGGACGACCGCTTCGCCCGCGACCTCGGCTTCCCGGCGCGGGTGGCGCACGGCCTGCTCGGCCTGTCGCTGCTGGACGGGCTCAAGAACCGGGCAGAGGTGCGGGTCGCCGCGATCGCGTCGCTGGGCTGGAACTGGGACTTCAAGGCGCCGCTCTGCGCCGGCGACCGGATCGAGGGGCGGGTGCGGGTGGCAGCCCTCTCCCCCACCTCGAAGCCGGAGCGGGCGTTCATGCAGCTCGACATGACCCTGCTGGCGAATGGGGATACCGTCGCCCAGCAGGGCTCGACCCGGCTGCTGATCCGCCGCCGGTCCGCCTGAGCGCCGCACGGATCGGGCCGCGCCGCCAGGGACGGCGGCACGGATCGTGCGCGGGAACGCCTGCGGGGCCGAGGGGTTGGGCTCCGCAGCCACCACGGAGGAGCACGACATGGGGTCCCTGCGAAGCCTGCTCTGCGCCGCCGCCGTCGCGACGACCCCCGGCCTTGCCGGGGCAGCGGAGGCGGTGGCCGTCCTCATCGACACCGAGGGTCGCCAGGTCGGCACCGTCCATTTCATGGACACCGCGTCGGGCACGATCCGGATCGCGATCGAGGCCGAAGGCCTGCCCGCGGGCGAGCTCGCGATCCACGTCCACGAGACCGGCGACTGCTCCGTCCCCGACTTTGCCTCGGCCGGCGGCCATCTGTCGCTGGGGCACCAGCATGGCGTGATGGCGGAGGGCGGGCCGCATCCCGGCGACCTGCCGAACCTGCACGTTGGCGACGACGGCGCGGTGGCGGTCGAATACTTCACCGACCGGATCAGCCTCGCCGCCGACGCCGGGACGACGGTCTTCGACGCCGACGGCTCGGCCGTGGTCATCCACACCGGCGCCGACGACTACAGCAGCCAGCCTTCCGGCAACGCCGGCGACCGCTTCGCCTGCGGCGTGATCGAAGCGCCGGAGGCTGCCGAATAGCGGGTTCCCCGCCGCCAGCATTCGCCCCGGCCTTGCGATCGGGCCGCCGTTCATGTCTATTGGCGCGGTCCGGGGAGAGGGGATGGCGACTTCTCTGTTCGACAAGTACGGCGGCTTCGCCAGCATCAGCAAGGTCGTGATGGCCTTCTACGACAAGGTGCTGGAGTCTGACGTAACCGGCCCCTATTTCGACGACATCGACATGCGGCGGCTGGTCGATCACCAGACGAAGTTCATCGCCTCGGTGATGGGCGGTCCGGCGAGCTTCGGGGACGACATGCTGCGGCGCGCCCACGCGCCCCATCGCATCGACCGGGCCGCGTTCGACGAGATGGCGCGGCTGCTGCGCGAGACGCTGGCCGAATTCGGCTACGCGCAGGCCGACATCGACACCGTCCTCGACCGCATCGAATCCAAGTCGCGGGTCGTGATCAGCGCCGACGCATGACCGCCGCTTCCCCCGCGCCCAGGGAGGCGGCGGCTTCCCTCGACATGGACCGGTTCCGGGCGCTGCTGCTCGATTCCGCCGGCGTGGGGCTCGCCGTTGCCGCGGGCGACGACCTCAGGGTCATCATGCACAACCCCATGTTCGCCCCAGTGGTTTCCGCGCGTGCAGGAGGGCGAGCCGCTGGACCGGCTGGTCCCCGCGCTCGACCGGGCCGCGCTGGCGGAACGGCTGGCCAGCGGCGCGAGCTGGAAGTGCGAGATGGAGGTGAAGCCGAAGCGCAAGGCGATCTCGCTGGCGATCGAGATGCTGCGGGCCGAGGGCGCAGTCGACGGCGCGATCATGGTCCAGTGCCAGAACATCTCGAAGGTCAAGGAGCTCGAGTACATGATCGACTCCTATTCGAAGATGATCGAGCGCCAGAACCGCGACCTGAGAAAGGAAAAGGAGCGGGTCGAGCGGCTCCTGCTGAACATCATGCCGCGGCCGGTCTACGAGGAGTGGAAGAAGTTCGGCGTCACCACCCCGCAGCGCTTCGACGACGCGACCGTGCTGATGCTCGATTTCGTCGGCTTCACCCAGATGTCGGTGGCCCACGACCCGCCCAAACTGATCGCCGAGCTCAACGACATCTTCACCGCCTTCGACCGGATCGTGGAGCAGTTCGGCTGCGAGCGGCTGAAGACCATCGGCGACGCCTATGTCGCCGTCTCGGGCATCCCCGAGCCGAACCCGGACCACGCCCGCAGCATCGCGCGGGCGGCGCTCCTGTTCGTGCATTATCTCACCCGCCGCAACCAGGCCAGCGAGTTCGAGTGGCGCTGCCGGATCGGGATCAACTCCGGCCCCGTCATCGGCTCCATCGTCGGGGTGCAGAAATACGTCTACGACATCTTCGGCCCGGGGGTGAACCTTGCGGCGCGGCTGGAGCCGCTGTGCGGCCCGATGGAGATCCTGGTCAGCGGCAGCACCGCCGCCCTGATCCGCGACGACTTCGAGCTGACCGACCGCGGCGAGCACGACATCCGCGGCTTCCCCGACCCACGTCTGGCGCCTCGAACGCGCCGTCGGGGGCCTGGGGCCGGTGTGAGGCGCGGTCAGCGGGCGAGCAGGATCACCAGCATCACCGTCCCGATCAGGATGCGATAGATCGCGAACGGAACATAGCCGTGGCGGCCGATGAAGCCGATCGCCGCCCGGACCACGATCATCGCGGTGACAAAGGCGGTGACGAAGCCGATGGCGATGACGAGGCCGTTGCCGAAGTCGAGCTCCGACCACTGCTGGTAGAGGTCGTAGACGGTGGCGGCGAGCATCGTGGGAATGGCGAGGAAGAAGGAGAACTCCGCCGCCGTCCGCCGCTCCACCCCCATGAGCAGCGCACCCATGATCGTCGCGCCGGAGCGCGACACGCCCGGGATCATCGCCAGGCACTGGAAGAATCCGATCTTGAGCGCGGTGAGCGGCGAGAGCTGCTCCACCTCGACATGCTCGCCCTGGCGCACCCAGCGCTCGATGGCAATGATGGCGATGCCGCCGACGATCAGCGCGATCGAAACCACCAGCGGCGAGAACAGCACGCCCTTGATGAGGTCATAGGCGAAGACGCCGATGACCATCGCCGGCAGGAAGCCGAGCAGGATGTTGAGGGTGAACATCTGGGCCGGGCGCTGCCGCGGCAGGCCGACCACGACCGAGAACAGCTTCGCGCGGTAGACCCAGCAGACGGCGAGGATCGCGCCAAGCTGGATCACGATTTCGAACACCCGGCCGGGCGGTGACTGGAATCCGAGCAGGTCCACCAGCAGGATCAGGTGACCGGTCGAGGAGACGGGCAGGAACTCGGTGAGCCCCTCGACGAGGCCGAGCAGCGCCGCCATCAGCGCGGTGATCAGGTCCATGTCGGCGGCTCCTGGAGGCTGTCCGGGGGATCGGATGCAAGGCGCGTGAAACTACCCGCCCGACTCCAACGGCCGGGGCATGGCACGTCGCCGCACCCTGGCGCACCACGCGCGCGGCCGGCGACGCTCAGCCCTTCGCCAGCGCCTTGAGCTTGACCTCGGGGTCCCCGAGCTGCGCGGGGTCGGGCTTTGCCCGGCGCTCGATCAGCATCTCCGCCACCCGCACCTCGCGCGCCACACGGCCGAGCGAGCCGAGGGCGCTGGCGGCTACGAGCCGCCCGTCGTCGGCGAGGTGGAACAGCATCTCGGCCCCTTCGCCCAGGTCGCGGGCGACGGTGGTCGCCCCGGCATCGGCGAGGCCGGCGATCTGCAGGCAGAGCTCGTACTGGTCGGACCAGAACCACGGCACCGCGCTGATCTCCTCGCCCACGCCCAGCATGTTGCGGGCGACCAGCGCACCCTGGTCGTGGGCGTTGCGCCAGGCCTCCAGCCGGATGCGCCGCCCGTCGTAGAGCGGGTGGAGATAGGCGCAGCAGTCGCCGGCGGCGAAGATGTCGGGGTCGTCGGTCATCAGCGTCGTGTCCACGCGGATGCCGTTTTCCACCGACAGCCCCGCCTTCTCGGCGAGGTCGGTACGCGGCACGGCGCCGACGCCGGCCACGACCGCGTCGTAGGGAATGCGGTCCCCGTCCGCGAGCACCACCGCGTCCAGATCGACCCGGGCGATGCTGACGCCGGTACGCAGATCGACCCCGGCGGCGACGTGGCGGGCGGCGAGCCGTTCGGCGAGGACTGCCGGCACGCCGCGGGTGAGGATGCGCGGCGCCGCCTCCAGCAGGGTCACCTGCCCGCCGCGTTCGACCGCACTGGCGGCGAGCTCGAGCCCGATGAAGCCGCCGCCGATGATGACGACCCGCTTCCCCTGGCCCAGGGCGGCGCGGATCGCCACTGCCTCCTCGTGGCGGCGGAGGTAGAGCACCCGTCCGGCGCCCTCGCCCGCCAGCGACAGCCGGCGCGCCTCCGCGCCGGTCGCGAGCAGCAGCTTCTCGTAGCGGACGGCCGGGCCGTCATCCAGCGTCACCAGGTGCGCGTCGCGGTCGATCGCGACGGCGCAGCGGCGCGGCAGGTGGTCGATGGTGAGATCGACCATCTCCTCCGGGGTGAGAGCCAGCTTCGGCGCCAGCTCCTCCAGGCTCTTGACCACATCCTTCGACAGCGGCGGCCGCTCGTAGGGCGGGTGCGCCTCCTCGCCGATCAGGGTGATCGGCCCGTCCCACCCTTCCTCGCGGAGGGCGCGGGCTGCCCGGGCGCCGGTCTCGCCGGCGCCGACGATGACCATGCCGCCCTCCGCGATGCCGGCTGCCATCGGGCGCGCCCTAGTCGATGTCGATGTAGACGGTGTCGGCCTCGACCTTCACCGGATAGGTCCTGAGGTTGATGCAGACCGGCGCGCCCTTGGCCTCGCCGGTCTTGTAGTTGAAGCGCCCGTTGTGCTTCGGGCACTCGATGATGTCGTCCATGACCAGCCCGTCCGCCAGATGCACCTTCTCGTGGGTGCACAACCCGTCAGTGGCATAGTACTCGTTCTCGGGCGAGCGGTAGACCGCGAAGGTGCGGCCGCCGTGGTCGAAACGGATGACATCCTCTTCATCGATCTCGTCGGCACCGCAGACGCGGACCCAGCTCATCGGCAGACTCCTCTCTGGCAAAGAAAGCGGGGGCACCCGGCCGGCGGGGCCCCCGCAGGGATGGACGGGACGGTTACTCGGCCGGAACGGTCGCGACGTCGTCGGCCTCGGGCGCCGGCTGCTTGCGCGGCGGCAGCTTGCGCTGCACCCAGTAGTCCGG
>CALKHQ010000266.1 GCA_937988735.1 uncultured Alphaproteobacteria bacterium | reverse complement strand
GGGGATCGCGGGGCACGAGCCGGACGTGACCCGGGCCCGCAGCGACGCGGCGGCGGTCGCGCGGGCGATGGCGCCGCTGGAGGCGCTGCTGTCCGCGCCGGCATCCTACGTCGCCGAGAGCGACTTCTTCGAACCGCGCTGGCAGGACGCGTTCTGGGGCGGGAATTACCCGCGGCTGCTTGCCGTCAAGGACGCGTACGACCCCGACGGGCTGTTCATCGTCCACCACGGCGTCGGCAGCGAACGGTGGAGCGCGGACGGCTTCACCCGGCTGGAGTGACGGCGGCGCAGGGCGACGCCTCGGCAGTCGGTCAGATCGGCCGCACCACCTTCGGCTGGCCGATCGGGCAGTCGAGGGCGGCGCGGTCCCAGCCGCCGCAGTCGGCGGCTGCATCATAGGTTGCCTGAAGGAAGTCGAGCAGCAGCCGGTCCGGATCGGGCGCGGTGCGCACCGCCTCGTAGGGCAGGAGGAACTCGCCCAGCGCCGGGTCGAAACGGGCGGGCGGCGGCACCGGGCGGTCGCGGTAGCCCGGCGGCTCCGGATAGGCGTAGGCGTAGAAGGCGGGCTCGGGCAGCGCGTCGCTGCCGGGCCAGAAGCCCGCGCTCGCCTCCTCGTGCGAATAGGCCTCGCGGGTGATCGCATCCGGCAGCCCGGGGATGCCGCCCGGATGCGCCGGCGCGGTGCGGCCGGAGAAGCGGGTGACGGCGAGGTCGAAGCTGCCCCAGAAGAAGTGCACCGGGCTCACCTTGCCGAGGAAGCCGGTGCGGAACAGCCTGAACACCCGGTCCGCCTGGACCAGCGCCCGCCAGAAGCGGTGGGCGGCGTCGGCATCGTAGCTGGCGTGCACCCGGTCCTCCGGGAAGGGGATCGCGTCGGCGATCTCGCTCGGGCGCGGGTTGATGCGGACCGGCGTGCCGACCTCCGCCAGCAGGTCCATCGCGCGGGCGTGGAAGTCGGCGACCGCCATCGGCTCCAGCGCGAAGCCGCCCTCGGCGCCGGCGCTGGTGCGGGCGTCGAGCCGGTGGCGGACGAAGTCGAACTCCAGCTCGAGGTATTCTCCGTCCACCGGCATCGGCCCGGTGCCGAGCCCCCGCGCGGTGACGTGGAGCGTGACGTGCCAGCCATGGTTCACCCACGGCGCCAGCGCCACCCGCACTTTGCCGACCACCTGCGTCCACAGCTGCAGCGTCGCTGCGGTGTCGCGCCAGGCGGGGTAGGGGATCGCGGGCCAGGTGGGGGACATGGAAGCGCTCCTCGACAGGGACGGCAGGCCGGCTCACGTGCAGCATAGGTGAGGATGGCACCGATGCCCAACGCCGCCGGGGAGGCTCCACGCGTCACCCCCCACCCGTCATCGTCCGGCCTGACCGGACGATCCACGCGGCGGAAGCAGCGCGCCGGCCGCTGACCCTGTCACGAGGCGTGCCTGCAGCGGGCCTCTTGCGCTCCGGGGGCGCCGTCAGGATGTGGCATCGACCGCGTGGGTGGTCCGGTCGAGCCGGGCCACGACGAGAAGGAAGGGCTGGGAGAAGAGGTCGGGACGCCCATGACTGCCATGGGACGCACCCGCACCGTCGTCGTCCCTCCCGTCGTCGCCGGGGCTCTCCCCACCGTCATCGTCCGGCCTGACCGGACGATCCACGCGGCGGAAGCAGCGCGCCGGCCGCTGACCCTGTCACGAGGCGTGCCTGCAGCGGGCCTCTTGCGCTCCGGGGGCGCCGTCAGGATGTGGCATCGACCGCGTGGGTGGTCCGGTCGAGCCGGGCCACGACGAGAAGGAAGGGCTGGGAGAAGAGGTCGGGACGCCCATGACTGCCATGGGACGCACCCGCACCGTCGTCGTCCCTCCCGTCGTCGCCGGGGCTCTCCCCACCGTCATCGTCCGGCCTGACCGGACGATCCACGCGGCGGAAGCAGCGCACAGGCCGCTGCCCCTGTCACGAGGCGTGCCTGCAGCGGGTCGCTTGCGCTCCGGAGGCGCCGTCAGGGCGCGCGGCCTCCACCGCGTGGGTGGTCCGGTCAAGCCGGACCACGACGGATTGGGAGAGGGACAGAGAGGGGCGCTTGCACGGGCCGCGTGCGGCGCGCGATCCTTCGCCCATGCAAGGTGGCTGGGTCTACATCATGACCGATCGTCCGAACGGCACCCTCTACGTCGGGGTCACCAGCGACCTTGCGCGTCGGGTCTGGGAGCATCGGGAGGGTGTCGCCGACGGCTTCACCCGCCGGTACGGCCTGAAACGGCTCGTCTACGCCGAACGCCACGACGACATCCGTGCCGCGATCCATCGCGAGAAGCGGCTGAAGCGCTGGCTCCGCGCCTGGAAGGTGCGGCTGATCCTCGAGAACAACCCCGGCTGGGCCGATCTCTACGACACCCTCGTCTGAGCGGGCCGTCGCACCCCTTGCCCGTCATCGTCCGGCCTGACCGGACGATGACGTGGAAGAAGCCGCGCGCCGGCCGCTGGCGGTTTCGCGCGGACAGCGCCCGCCTGCCTGATGCCCGGCGCATGGCCGCTGTCGCGTGGGTGGTCCGGTCGAGCCGGACCACGACGGGAAGGGTGGGGCGGCCGGGAGAGGCGGGGACGGGCCGGACCGCGACGGAGGGACGGTGCCGATCAGCCTCCCTCACCCCGCCGAGAAGCGGAAGTGCATCTCGTGGCGGTAGTGCTGGCCGGGGTGGAGGAGGCAGGTGGGGAAGTGGGGCTGGTTCGGAGTGTCGGGGAAGGCCTGGGTTTCCAGGGTGAAGCCGGCGTATCTGCAGTAGGGCACGCCGCCCTTGCCGCGCACCTCGGGGCCCAGGTGGGCGGCGGTGTAGAACTGGACGCCGGGCTGGTTCGTCCACAGCTCCAGCCGGCGGCCGGAGCCGGGGTCGCGGATGTCGGCGCAGGGGCGCAGGCCCCGGGCGTCGGCGGCGCCGCCCAGCACCCAGTTGTTGTCGAACCCGCCCTTCGGCGTCAGGCCCGGCGTGTCGATCACCTCGCCCAGACGGCGCGGGCGGGTGAAGTCGAAGGGCGTGCCGGCGACGGCGCGGATCTCGCCGGTGGGCAGCAGGGCGCCATCCACCGGGGTCACGAACGGCGCGTGGAGCTGCACCTCGTGGCCGCGGATGTCGCCGGAACCGTGGCCGGCGAGGTTGAAATAGGCGTGCTGCACCAGGTTGACCGGGGTCGGCCGGTCGGTGGTCGCCTCCATCACCACCGTCAGCCGGTCGCCGGCGAGCGCGTAGGTGGCGGCGACCTCGAGCCGGCCGGGGAAGCCGCCCTCGCCGTCGGCCGACACGGAGGTGAAGCGGACGGCGTTGCCGGCGCTGTCCGGCTCGGCGACCCACAGCTTCAGGTCCAGGCCGGCGAAGCCGCCGTGCAGGTGGTTGGGCGGCTCGTTGGCGTCCAGCGTCACCACCCGCCCGCCGAGGGGGAAGCGCGCGCCGGCGATGCGGTTGCCGTAGCGCCCGCAGACCGCGCCGGAATAGCGGTGCGGCCCGGCATAGGCGGCGACGTCGTCCGCGCCCAGCACAACGTCCGCCGGCGCCCCGTCCCGGTCCGGCACGGTGAGCGCCTGCAGCCGGGCGCCGAGGCCGATCAGCGTCGCGGCGATTCCGCCGCTCTCCAGCCGGAACGCCTCGACGGCGCCCCCCTCATGCGTGCCGAACTCCCACCGCGCGACCGTCATCGCCTTCTCCCTGCTGCCCGACGCCCGCACCTTGCCGCAGCCGGACGGGAGCGGGAAGTCCAAACGGGGGCGTGGGGTGAAGCGACGTCGCGTCGGCGCGCCGCTTCGGGATGACTCGCCCCGTTGGCGTCGCCCGCCCCGGCCCCGGTTGACTCGCACCGTCGCGTCATAGTCGGACTCATTCGGCCTGACCCGGCTATCCAATGGGGAGGGCGCACCTTTCGCGTCATGGCCGGGCTCGACCCGGCCATCTCGGGGGGAGTGCGCACGCGGCGGGAGATGCCCGGGACGAGCCCGGGCATGACGCGGTTGGTGTAGGGTGGGGCGGGCGCCGGGCATGACGGCAGGGCGAGGGAGCGCGACCATGAGCGAGACGCACGCGGGCGGGTGCCTCTGCGGGGCGGTGCGGTTCGTGGTGGAGGGGGCGTTCGACCGCTTCTTCCTCTGCCACTGCAGCCGCTGCCGCAAGGGCACGGGCACGGCGCATGCCGCCAACCTGTTCTCCGGCAGCGCCCGGCTGCGCTGGCTGGCCGGCGAGGAGCTGATCCGCTGCTACACCGTACCGGGCGCGCGCCACACCCGCTGCTTCTGCACGCGCTGCGGCTCCACCCTGCCGAAGGTGAAGCCCGGCGACGGCACGGTGGTGGTGCCCGCCGGCAGCCTCGACACCCCGCTCGCGCTCCGGCCCGTCGCCCCCACATCTGCATGGACAGCAAGGCCGACTGGGACGACGCCCTGGAAACCGTCCCGAAGCTGCCGGGGATGCCGGGGTGAGGCCCGGCAAGGGCCTCCGGCGGGCCGGGCATGCCCGACGGCGGATCTCCAGTCGTGTCGGAGGATCAAGCGCATCGCAATCCGGCGCCTACTATGAGTCGCCACTGGCGCAATCCCGGATTTCAATGGCGCACCAGCCAAGCTATGCTTGCTTCACCAGTGAGAGGTGAGCCGTTGAAGTCACGTCGCTATATACCTTTGGTTGCTGCTGCGGCGATTCTGGCTGGTCGGGATAGCGAATCCAGCGCGGAAACTGTCTGGGAAATCCCCATAGAAGGATGCCCGAAAGTTCTGATAGCTGAGGTTTCCGACGAGTTTGCCGAAGCAGCGATTTCAGAGCAGTGGCTGGGGACGATCGCTGGCAACAGCGAGCGCCGCGGCGTTTACCTGTGGGGGGTCTGGCAAGGACAGTACTACGGTCTCCCAGCCTTCGCTGCACGCGCGGGTACTCTAGGTATTGCTCAACAAGGCGAGATCAACCGCAGTGCGTGGCATGAAATCGCAGACCACTGGAGGCGAACCATACCGGGGACCCCCATACAGGAGATTCCCGGAGCGCTTGCATATGCGCAGGAATTGTCCGAGGGCAGGGGCGAGGATCCTGAAGATCTAATATTGCCGGATCTCGCGACACCGACGCTAGTCGAACTGGATGATGCCATAAGCATAGTCAGCCGCGGAACATTTGACAATCACGGAATTACTATTCCAGTGATGGCGGCTATGTTGCTGCTATATCGCGACGAATGCTTAATACATTTCGAAGCCTCATTCTATGGTGATTCCTGGACCACAGCGGATGTGTTAAACTTCATACTTTCGGCGCGCTTTGATCTGAAGCAGCACCCGTAGCCTCGGGTGGAGGGAGCGCCCGGGGTTAGGGTGAACCAGACCGCAAGCTGATCCCGCAGTCCGTGGAGTGCTAGGGCAATTGCCATGGCTGAGGAGACGCTGGATGAGTCGTCGGGGCCTATCCCTTCCTCACGCTGAAGGACGAGGCGGAGGCGCGCGGCTTGTCGGCGAACCAACTGAAGCTGCCATCGTGAAAGGGGGGGTGAATTCAATATTAGTCTCGATGACGACGAGGCGAAAAGAATAAGCATTATAGAGAAATATTTGTTGCTTCGCCTCTGGCTGGATAACGGGGAGGTGGATGCGCAGACTTGGGTTGATGGACGTAAGATGATCGGAGGCACCCTAACACGGATGGATCCGGTTTCGGATTGGGATTGGTCAACACTTCTTAGGATAAGAGAAGAATTGCGGAAGTTGGGGCAGGAGGACATCAATGTATCATTTCGTACGGTAGTTTCTTCGTTCGATGAGTTCGACTGTTTTCCGATGCGGCGACAGCCCCAACCATGCAGATTGACTTTGCGGATGAGGGCCCCGCTACCTCTCCACCACAGGTCACGACGCTATTGTATTATATGGACACCGTCGTGTCCTCGCTTTCCTTTGTCTTGTCCGCCAAGCGAATCCTTGTGGAGGATCGCAAGGAAGGTTCTCGTAGGATTTCGAATTTTGGTTCAGCGACAATTGTCGACAGCTACATCGTTAGAGAACTACTGAACGCGACAAAAAACAATGGGGGCACGACTTCGAGCGGCTTCTTGAGGGCACGCAGGGGGCGATCGTCTCTGCCGGGAACCTGCGGGAGTTCGCGGCTATGGACTCGGATGTCATTATCCGCGACAACTCGGGCCTGAGCGCTAACAATCCAGCGTCGCCGCCCGCTCCCACTCCGTGAGGTGGCGGCAGTAGTCGTTCCATTCGGCCAGGCGGAGCTGGACGTAGGCGTCGCAGAATTCGGAGCCGAGGCCGTCGCGCAGCACGCGGCTCTTCCCGAAGGCGCGCAGTGCGTCGAGCAGGTTGAGCGGGAGCTTGCGGCCGTTCTTCACCTTGTGGCCGTTGGCGTACATGTCGATGTCGAGCCGCTTGCCCGGGTCGCGGTCGTTGGCGATGCCGTCCAGCCCGGCGGCGAGCACCACGGCCTGCAGCAGGTAGGGGTTGGCGGCGCCGTCGGCGAGCCGGAGCTCGAAGCGGCCGCCCTCCGGGATGCGGATCATGTGGGTGCGGTTGTTGCCGGTCCACGTCACCGAGTTCGGCGACCAGGTGGCGCCGGAGGTGGTGCGCGGTGCGTTGATCCGCTTGTAGCTGTTGACCGTGGGATTGGTGATCGCAGCCATCGCCTCGGCATTGTGGATCAGACCGCCCAGGAACCTGTAGGCGAGCGGCGAGAGGCCGAGCTCGTCCTTCGCGTCGTCGAACAGGTTCTTCCGCCCGCGCGCGTCCCACAGCGAGACGTGGGCGTGGCAGCCGTTGCCGGTGAGGTGGCTGAACGGCTTCGGCATGAAGGTGGCGCGCAGCCCGTGCTGCTCCGCCACCGTCTTCACCATGAACTTGAAGAAGGCGTGGCGGTCGGCGGTGGTCAGCGCGTCGGCATATTCCCAGTTCATCTCGAACTGGCCGTTCGCGTCCTCGTGGTCGTTCTGGTAGGGGCCCCAGCCCAGCGCCTCCATCGCGTCGCAGATGGCGGAGACCACCTCGAACCGGCGCATCAGGGCCGACTGGTCGTAGCAGGGCTTGGCCTGCACGTCCTTCGGGTCGGAGATGGCGCTGCCGTCGGGCATGATCAGGAAGTATTCGGCCTCGACGCCGGCCTTCATGGTGTAGCCCTGGTCGGCGGCGGCCTTCAGCACGTTCTTCAGGACCACGCGCGGCGCCTGGGCCACGGGCTTGCCGTCCATGTAGAGGTCGCTCGCCACCCAGCCGACCTCCGGCTTCCACGGCAGGCGGATCAGGCTGTCCGGATCGGGCACCGCGAACATGTCGGGGTGGGCGGGGGTCATGGCGAGGTTGGTGGCGAAGCCGGCGAAGGCGGCGCCCGTCTTCTGCATCGGCCCGATCGCCGACGCCGGCACCAGCTTCGAGCGCTGGACGCCGAACAGGTCGGTGAAGTTGATGAGGAAGAACCGGATTCCCTGGTCCTTCGCGACCTTCGCCAGGTCCGTCGCCATGCGTGATTCCCCCGGAGCTGCCGCCGGACCGGCGGCTTGTGATTGATGGTGCCGCGCATAGTGTAGTCTCCGCGCGGCCGTGACAACGGGGGACGCGCAGGGGCGGCCGCCGGAATCGCTCTCTCCCGCCCCCGTGGCCGGGGGAGGGAGATGGCGGGCACGGCCGTGCGTGTTCGAGGCGACGGGGGCCGGAGAAGGGCGAGCGCATGCACCTGTTCTGTTTCGGGCTGGGCTATGTGGCGGAGCGGCTGGCGCGGGTGCTGGTCGCGGACGGGTGGACGGTCGCCGGCACCACCCGCCACCCGGCAAGGGCGGCGGCGCTGGCCGGGGCCGGCATCCGGGCGCTGGTCTGGGACGGCGGCCCGGGGGAGGCGACTCTGGCGGCGGAACTGGCCGGGGCCACGCATCTGCTGGATTCGGTGCCGCCGCGCGATGACCCGGCGGCGCCGGACGCGGCGCTGACGGCGCTGGCGGCGCTCGCCCCCGGGCGGCGCTTCCGCTGGGCGGGCCATCTCTCCTCCACCGGGGTCTATGGCGACGCCGGCGGCGGCTGGGTGGACGAGACGACGCCGGTGGCGCCGGTGAACAGCCGTGCCGGCCGGCGGGTGGCGGCGGAGCGGGCCTGGGCCGCCTTCCACGCGGCGACGGGGACGCCGGTGGACGTGCTGCGGCTCGCCGGCATCTACGGCCCCGGGCGCTCGGTGCTGGACGCGCTCCGGGCCGGGCGGGCGCGGCGGATCGTGAAGCCGGGGCAGGTGTTCTCGCGCATCCACGTCGACGACATCGTCGCCGCCATCCGCGCCTGCATGGGCGCGCCGGGGGGCCTGCGCACCTACAACCTCTGCGACGACGAGCCAGCGGCGCAGCCGGAGGTGGTGGCCTATGGCGCCGCCCTGCTCGGCATCGCCCCGCCGCCGGAGGAGGACTACGCCACCGCCGAAATGAGCGAGACGCTGCGCGGCATGTACGCGGGCTGCCGCCGGGTGAGCGCCGCCCGGATCAAGCGCGACTTCGGGCTCGCCTGGCGCCATCCCAGCTACCGCTCCGGCCTCGAGGCCGTGCTGGCGGCGGAGGCGGGGCGGTCCTGACGGGGCGGGCCGCGCACCCTCCCCCCGGTCCGGGGGAGCGGGGGCTCACCGGCTGGAGTGGGTGGTGGCGCGGCGCGCGCAAGGGTGCGGACGGCGGGAGAGCGAAGGCGGCGATGCGGATCTGTGCGTTCGGCGACAGCATCATGAACGGGACCGGCGACCCGGAGGCCCTGGGCTGGATCGGGCGGGCGGTGCAGCCGGTGAAGGCCCGCGACCGGGAAGTGACGCTCTACAACCTCGGCATCCGCCGCGACACCTCCGTCGACATCCGGCGGCGCTGGCGTGCGGAGACGGAGGCGCGGCGGGTGGCGGGGGCGGAGACCGGGCTGCTGTTCTCCTTCGGGGTCAACGACTGCGTCACCGACCCGGCAACCGGCCGACCGCGGGTGGTCCCGGAGGAGAGCGCCGCCAACGCCGCCGCCATCCTCGCCGGGGCGAAGGCCCTCGGCCGGGTGCTGATGGTCGGGCCCGGGCCGATCGCCGATGCCGGCGTCAACGCCCGCATCCGTGCACTCGACCGCAGGCTGGCCGCGGCGGCAGAGGCGGAGGGCGTGCCCTACCTTCCGGTGTTCGACCGGCTGGCGGACGATCCGGTCTGGATGGCGGAGGTCGCCCGCTGGGACGGCGCCCACCCTGGCGCCGACGGCTACGCCGCCTTCGCCGCCCTCGTTTCCGCCTGGGGCGCCTGGCAGGGCTGGTTTGCCGGGACGTGAGGCACGAGGCCGGGCATGACGGGAAGGGGAGGGCCCGGCCCTACCTCCGGGTGAAGTCGTACTCGCGCTCGACCCTGGCGACGCGGAGGGCGTAGCGGTCGTACCAGCGCTCGCGACCGTGACGCTGCGCCTCCGCGTGATCCACCTGCGCCTTCCAGGCCGTGATGGAGTCGAGGTCGCGCCAGTAGCTGACGGTGATGCCCTCGCGGGAGGCCGGATCGTGGACGGACTCGATGCCGAGGTAACCGGGCATCGTCTTCGCCAGCGCCACCATCCGCGCGGCGGTGGCGGCGTAGTCCGGGTCGTCGCCGTCGCGCCGGACGGAGGCGAAGATCACCGCATAGTAGGGCGGCTGGAACAGCGGCTCCGGCATCGTCCGCTCCGGCTCAGGCGGCGCCGCCCTGCCAGACGTTGAGCAGCCGCACCAGCTTGCCCGTCACCATGCCCTCGATCTCCTCGCTGAACCGCTTGTAGTGCGGCGTCTGCTTGTGGGCCTCGAACGCGGCATCGTCGTCGTAGATCTCGTAGAGGGTGATGACGTTGGCGCGCGCCGGGTCCCGGTCGCGCATCACGTCGAACCGGCGGCAGCCGGGCTCGTCGCGGACGGAGGCGGCGGCGTTGGCGCAGACGATGCGGAAGAAGTCGTCGACCTTGTCCGGCACGATCTCGAATTCGACGTAGACGACCAGACGGGTCATGGGCTGTTCCTCCGCGTGCGGGCTGGGTGGCGGGTCTGGCCCGTGACCGGGCGCGGCGGATGGTGCGGGCCGCGGGCGCGGCCGTCAAGCCGCCTCGTCCTCCTCCGTCCGGGTGTCGGCGAACTGGCGCCGGGCCAGCCGGCGGTAGAGCGCGCTCTCGGCCATGAGCTGATCGTGGGTGCCGATGGCGGCGATCCGGCCGCGGTCGAGCACGATGATGCGGTCGGCGTCGCGCACGGTGGAGAGGCGGTGCGCGATGACGAGCGTGGTGCGCCCGGTGCGCAGCGCGCCGAGCGCGAGCTGGACCCTGGCCTCGCTTTCGCTGTCCAGCGCCGAGGTCGCCTCGTCGAGCAGCAGGATCGAGGGCTGGCGGATGATCGCGCGGGCCAGCGCGATCCGCTGGCGCTGGCCGCCGGAGAGGCGGACGCCGCGCTCGCCGATCTGGCTGTCGTAGCCGTCGGGCAGGGCGGCGATGAAGTCGTGGGCCGCGGCGGCGCGGGCGGCGGCCTCGATCGCGGCGTCGTCGGCGTCCGGCCGGCCGTAGGCGATGTTCTCGCGGATGGTGCCGGAGAAGATCACCGGATCCTGCGGCACCAGCCCCATGCGGGCGCGCACCGCCTCCGGGTCGGCGGTGCGGATGTCCACGCCGTCGATCAGCACCTGCCCCTGGTCCGGGTCGCGGAAGCGCAGCAGGAGCTGGAACACGGTGGACTTGCCGGCGCCGGACGGGCCGACGATCGCCACCGTCTCGCCGGGGGCGACGCGGAAGGAGACGTCGTGCAGCGCGCGGGCGTCGGGCCGGCTGGGATAGACGAAGGTGACGCCGCGGAGCTCGACCTCGCCGCGGCCCGGCTCCGGCAGCGGCACGGGATCGGCCGGGGCGACGATCGCCGGCCGGCTGTCAATCAGCTCGAACAGCCGCTCGCAGGCGCCGGCCGCCCGCTGCAGGTCGCCGGACACCTCCGACAGCCCGCCGACCGCGCCGGCGACGACGACGGCGTAGAAGACGAAGGCGCTGAGGTCGCCGGCGGTCATGTCGCCGGAGCTGATGCCGGCCCCGCCGATGCAGAGCATGGCGATGACGCCGGTGAACACGAGCGCGATCACCGTCGCCGCCATCGCCCCGCGCATCGCGACCTGGCGCAGCGCGGCGGCGAAGGCCGCGTCCACGCGCTCGCGGAACCGCTCCATGTCGATGGGCGCGTGGCCGAAGGCCTGCACGGTCGAGACCGCGCCCAGCGTCTCCGAGGCGTAGCTGCCGGCGTCCGCCAGTCGATCCTGGGCGGTGCGCGAGAGGCGGCGGACGCGGCGGCCGAACAGGATGATCGGCACCACCACCACCGGTACCAGCAGCAGCACGACGCCGGTCATCAGCGCGTTGGTGACCGCAAGCAGCGCGATGCCGCCCACCAGCAGCAGCAGGTTGCGCACGGCCGTGGTCGCGGTGGAGCCGATGACGAGGTGGACGATGGCGGCGTCCCCGGTCAGCCGGGTGATGACCTCGCCCGTCTTCGCCGTCTCGAAGAACAGCGGATCCTGGCGCAGCACGCTGCGATAGGCGGCGAGCCTGAGGTCTGCGGCGACGCGCTCGCCCACCCAGTTGACCAGATAGGCGCGGGCAAAGGTGCCGGCGGCGAGCGCCACCACGATCGCGACCAGCCAGACCAGCGCGGTGCTGAACGCACCGGTGTCATCGGCGGCGATGCCGTCGTCGATGAAGCTGCGCAGCGCCATGCCGATGCCGAGCACGCCGGCGGTGGTGACCAGCAGCGCGGTCGCGGCCAGCGCCAGGCGCAGCCGGTAGGGGCGGGTCAGCCGGAACAGCCGGCCCAGCACCGCCATGTCCTTCTTCACCGGGCGGTCGCCGTAGCGCTGGCTGAGCCGGCTCATTCGCCGCGCCCCCGGTCAGGCCGCGCGCGCTTGCAAGGGCCCCGGCGCTTCGTTATACAACGCGGCCTGTTTTGGAGCGGCACCATGAAAAAAGACATCCACCCGGACTATCACGAGATCACGGTCGTCATGACCGACGGGACAGAGTTTCGCACGCGTTCGACCTACGGCAAGCCGGGCGACGTGCTGAAGCTGGATGTCGACCCCAACACGCATCCGGCCTGGACCGGCGGCGGCACGCAGCGGCTGGTCGACACCGGCGGGCAGGTTGCCCGATTCAACAAGCGCTTCAAAGGCCTCGGCCTCGGCTGATCCCGCGGCCGAGCGTCGCGCGCGGCCGCCCGCCCGGGTGAGAATCCCCGTGGTTCAGGCGGAGGCGCGCACCTGCGCGTCCAGCCGGGCGATGCGCGCATAGAGCGCCCGGCTCTTCTCCAGCAGCACCTGCAGCTCGCGCGGCAGCAGCGTCGTCTCCTGCCGGTTCGCTTCCGCCAGGCACAGTTCGCGGGCCGTCAGCGCATGGGCGTCGCTTGCCGCGTGGTGCGCCGTGATCTCGCCGGCATGGACCGCGCGCTGCGCCAGCAGCCAGGCCATCACCGCCGTCAGCCGGGTGGTCAGCCGCATGGTCTCGCGGCTGAAGGTCAGCCGCGCCTCCATCGACATCGACGGCGCATCGCTGTGGCGGATGATGCAGGCGCGTGCCTCGTGCAGCAGGCGCATCGTCTCGTCGTAGGTGCGCGAGAAGTAGAGTGGCACTGCCGCCACGGGCCGGCCCTCCTGGCCTTCCGGTTCGTGGATCATGGCGGGCGATGATGCCCGAAAAGGCCGGGGGGAGCAATCGACGGGCGACGCCCTGCCGCCCCGCGGCGATGGCATCCGGGGCGCTATCCCCTTGAATGCGCAGGCGATCATTCCCATATGCGGGGCGTGGCCAGGGCCGATGGACGGACTGGCTGCGGTCAGACGGCTCGCCGCAGGGGCGGGAGCCGCCAGGTACATGTTGCTTCTAAGGAGGACTGTACGCCATGCGCACGTTCGATCTCTCCCCGTTGTTCCGCTCGACCATCGGTTTCGACCGGCTCTCGCGCCTGATCGAGGCCGCCCAGGAGCAGGGCAACAGCTATCCGCCCTACAACATCGAGAAGACCGGCGAGAACGCCTACCGGCTCTCGATGGCGGTCGCCGGCTTCGCTCCCGAGGAGCTGTCGATGACCGTGCAGGACCGCACGCTGATTGTGCGCGGCAAGCAGGCCCAGCCCGAGGGTGAGCGCACCTACCTCCACCGCGGCATCGCGACCCGCGCCTTCGAGCGCCGGTTCGATCTCGCCGACGACATCCAGGTGGGCGAGGCGCGACTGGAGCACGGCATGCTGCACGTTGAGCTGGAGCGCGTGATCCCGGAGGAGAAGAAGCCCCGGACGATCGCGATCCGCACCGCCAACGACGGCCGCCCGGCCATCGAGCAGAAGGCGGCCTGACCCGCAGGGACAACGGCCGGCCGACGCGGCCGGATCGGCCCGAACGTGCCCCCTTCCTCGCGGAAGGGGGCATTTTCATGGGCGCCGCGCACGGTCACCGGGCGGGCACGAGGCGCTGCAGCAGCGGCAGCGGCAGCGGGCGGGACGGCGACAGCGCCCACAGCCCGTCACCCAGCATGGCCTGGGCCACCGACAGCAGCGTCAGATAGGCGGGATATTCCCAGCCGCCGCCGGCGCCCGTGAACACCCAGCCGTTGCCGATGTGCGCCCAGGTCGCCCCCACAAGCACGGGGAACAGCGCGAGCGCGACCCAGCGCGACTGGATGCCCAGCAGCAGCATGACGCCGCCAACCGCCTCGGCAGCGAAGACGGGGTAGGCCAGCCACCCGGGAAGGCCGATCGAGTCGAAGAAGGCGGCGGTGCCCGGCAGCGTGAAGTCGATCAGCTTCAGCAGGGCGTGCGCCACGAACATGGTTCCGAGCGCGACCCTGAGCAGGGTCACCGCCAGCGGTACAAGGCGCGGATCTGTCGGCATTTCCGGACACTCCGATATGGTGGATGCATTTGCATCGATATAGGTAGATGCAACTGCATTCACTTTCAAGGATGATGCATATGCATTTATCTGCTATCGAGGAGGACATGAGCGCGACCACGGATGCCCCTGCAGACGGGCTTCACCCGGCGACCGTCACGGCCTGGGCGAGGCTGCTGCGGGCGAGTCAGGCGCTGCTGGGGGCGGTGGAGGCGGATCTGAAGGCCGCCGGCTTCCCGCCGCTCGCCTGGTACGACGTGCTGCTGGAGCTGCGCCGGGCCGGGGAGGGCGGATTGCGGCCGCTGGCGCTGCAGCGGGCGATGCTGCTCGCCCAGTACAACCTCTCGCGCCTGCTGGACCGGATGGAGCGCGAGGGGCTGGTCGCCCGCCGGCCCTGCCCCGACGACGCCCGCGGCCAGCTCGTCGTCGCCACCTGCGAAGGGCTGGCGCTGCAGGAGCGGATGTGGCCCGTCTACCGCGAGGCGATCCGGACGCATTTCGCGGCCCGTCTCGACAGCGCGTCGGCCGAGGTGCTGGCGCGCCTGCTGGGCAAGCTGCTGGAGAGCGAAACCGGCCGCGCGAAGCCTGCCGGCTGACGGCGGTCAGGTCCGCAAGGCCTCCATCGCCGCGCGGACATGCGGCGGGATCGGCACTGGCCGCATCGTCGCGCGATCGACGAAGACGTGGGTGAAATGGCCGTAGGCGGCCGGCGTGTCGCTGCCTTCCGGGAAGATGCCGATGCGGTAGGTGGCGCTGGTGCGGCCGATGCGGCCGATGGCGAGGCCGGCTTCCACAACGGCCGGATGGGCTACGGAGGCGCGGTAGGTGCAGCCGCTCTCGGCACAGACGCCGATCACAGGCCCGCGCTCGACATCCAGCCCGGCCCGGCCGATCAGGAAGTGACTGATCACCGTGTCGAACCACGCGTAATAGACCACGTTGTTTACGTGGCCGTACTGGTCGTTGTCCTGCCAGCGGGTGGGAATGGCGACGAAGAAGGGAAAGTCGGCGCGGGTCGGCGGTGCGGGCCGGGCGGCGGGATCGGTCACGGGGCGAGCTCCTTGACGAAAGCGGCGATCGCGGCCTGGACGCGGCGCGGCGCCTCCGCCATCGGCATGTGTCCGCAGGCGGGGATGGTGACGGCGCGGCCGTACTTCAGGCACCGCGCAAGGGCCGTGCCGGCGGCCGGCGGGGTCATGCGGTCCTCCGCGCAGACGAGCACCAGCGCCGGGGCCGCGATTCGCACCGCCATGCTCGCCGCGTCGGCATAGGCGTCGCAAGCGGCGAGATCGGCGGCGAGCACGCCGGGACCGGCAGTTCCGATCAGGCGGCGCGCGCCCATCCGCATCGTCGGGGTCGGCGACGGGTTGCGCCCGGCGCGGCGGCCATCGCGGAACGACCAGCGGGCGATCATCGCGGCCGCCTGGGCGGGGGCGTCGCGAGCGGCGGTCAGCAGCTTCGCGTTCACCGGCATGGTGATCCCTGCGCCGAGCAGCACCAGCCCGCCGACCGGGGCGGCGGCGGTGGCCGCGGCATGGAGCGTGACGAGCGCGCCCATCGAGTGGCCGACGAGGACGGGGCGTTCGAGGCCGACCGCGGCGAGCACCGCGTTCAGCCATCGCGCCATGTCTGCGATGGAGGGGAGCGGCGTGCCAGCCGACGCTCCGTGGCCGGGCAGGTCAGGCGCGAGCGCCGTCAGGCCGTCGGTCGCGCACAGCCGCGGCAGGCTGCCCCAGGACTCGCTGCTGAGGCCCGCGCCATGGACGAAGACGAGGCAGCGCGCGGCGCCGAAGGCCGGGCCGAACCTCTTGATGCGGACGGGGCGACCGTCGACGGTGCACTGCATGGCGCAACCCATGCCGCAACCGCCGGCAGATGTCGATCCCGCCCGGTCGCGCCGGGCGGGCTGCAGAAGGCAGTTTGCGGCCGGGGGCCGGCCGGCGCGGTCCGGCCCCCGGCCGCATGAATGCTACTGCTGCTGCATGTAGCTCATGATCCGGGCCTGCAGGTCCGGGTCGGCCTGGGCGAGCTGGGTGATGCGGTTGTAGTCATCGACGCTCAGGCCCTCGGCCTCGACCGCCATCACCATTTCGACCTGGGCCTGCTGGCCCAGCTGGTTCGCCTCTTCAGGAGTTGCGGCGTTGGCGATCTGCGGCTGCCACTCCTCGACGATCTGCTGGATCTGCTGCGCCGCGGCCGCGTAGGACTGCAGCTCCTCCTCGGTCGGCGCTGCCGGCTGGGTCGCCTGCGGCACCTCGGAGTCCGCCTGTGCAAAGGCCGGCAGGGCAAGGCCTGCCGCCAGTGCGGTCGCAGCAACGGCGGCCAGGGCGGTGCGATGGACGTTCATGGGAGTCTCCTTCTGAAATCCGGTGGGACCCGCAGGACGATCATCAGCAATGACCGCCGCAATGGCGCGGGCAGTGGTTTCAGTTATCGGAACTGCAGGCGGCGACTTCAACCGCCGCTACCTGAAATATAGTCCACGCTCCGCAGGAGCAGGGGGTATTACAGATGTTTTATTGTCGGGATCCGTCCGGTCGAACAGATGATGTAACGGTATTGTCAGGAGATCTCGGGATGTCGCGCCGACACCACGCACGAGATTGGCACGCCAATGGGGAGCCGCGCTGCCCCTGTTGCAGCGCGACGCTTGCGGCAGGAGGGACTGCGCCCGACGGGGCTACAGCGTCATCCGGTTGATGCTGACGGCGAGGCGGTCGTTGTTGACGATGAGCTCGCCCTCGGCAATGCGGCGGCCCTTCACGAACAGCTTCACGTCGGAATCCACCGTGGTGTCCAGCTCGATGACGGCGCCGCGGCCCATCTTCAGCAGCTGGTGGACCGGCATCATCGCCGTGCCCAGCAGCGCCTGGACCTCGAGCGAAATGGTGGAGAGCGCAAGGGTCTCGTCGAGTTCGGTCATCGTGGTCCCGTTTCCAGCCGTCGTCACGCCGCAGGAGGCGGCCGCGGCAACCCTGCGCCCGACGCGGTTAACCGCCGGTAAAGCGGGGGCGGTCACAGCAGCACGAGGTCGGCGATCCCCACGGGGACCGAGAGCTCGTCGCTCCAGATGTAGACCTGGAAGTAGTCGCCGATGTCGAGGCCGGGAGCAAGCGGGTACACCTGCTCGCCGCTCGGGGCCTTGAGCGGGCCGAGACGGGAGGCCGGGTCGTAGACCCCGTTGGTGCCGAGGCCGACGGAGGGCGACGGCGAGCCGCCGTGGTGGAAGTCGGAGCCGAGGCTCACCACCCACTCGCTGCCGGTCCAGAACACGCTGGCGGTGCCGCGGGTGTCGTAGCCGCTGGCGCCGGTAAAGCTGCCGGTGGCGGTTTCGAGGCCGGTGACGGCGTGGCTCGCCCGCGGCGGCAGCGGCGTCGGGGCCGGGGCGGATTCGAGGCAGCCGCCGGCAAGGAGCGCAAGGGCGACGGCGGTCATCCGGAGCGTCCTGGCGTTCATTCCTGGTTCCCTCCACCTCTGTGGTTTCCGATATCGGCGTGGCCGACAGCATGCCCGCCAAGATGCCGTGCGGCTGCCGGCATTGGCGTCCATGCAAACTGGACGTCAGCACGGGAGCGTAGCAGAGTCGTCCCCAAGTGCGAGCCTCGGCACGGTGCGGGATGAGCGACACCCGACTGACCCCGCAGGTCCGGCCCAAGACCCGGCGGCCGCGCCTGCACAAGGTGATCCTGCTCAACGACGACTACACGCCGCGGGAATTCGTCGTGGTCGTGCTGAAGGCGGTGTTCCGGATGAGCGAGGACCAGGCCTACAGGGTGATGATGACCGCCCACCAGCGCGGCGCCTGCGTCGTCGCCGTCTATACCCGCGAGGTGGCGGAGGCGAAGGCGACCGAGGCGACCGATCTGGGCCGGCGCGCCGGCCATCCGCTGATGTTCACGACCGAGCCCGAGGAGTAGGGCGGCCTCACCCGGCCGGCGCGGCGGGATCGGCGGAGAGCGCGGTCAGCGCCCGGATCGTCTCCCGCAGCCCGCGGCCGAGCCGCTTGTCGCGGCGGACCACGATCGCGAGCCGGCGATGGAGCTTCGGCGACAGCGAACGGGCGTCGAGCCGGCCCTGCAGGCTGTCGTCGCGCACCGCCATGCCCGGCAGCACCGCGCAGCCCAGCCCGGCGCCGACGAGCTGCTTGATCGCCTCCACGCTGCCCAGGGCCATGACGGGCGCGGGCGCCACGCCGGCGCGGGCGAACCATTCGTCCACCAGCCGCCGGGTGTTGCCGCCGGGCTCGAACAGGATCAGCGGCAGCCGCGCCAGTGCCGCCGGGGTGACCCGCGCCGGCAGCGGGATCTCGGGCGGCGCGACGGCAAGAAATTCCTCGTCGAGGACCGGGGTGAAGTCGAGCGTCCGGCCCGTGGCCGGAAGCGTCACCAGCCCGAGGTCGAGCCGGTTCTCCTCCACGGCCCGCACCACATCGGCGGTGTTTCCGGTGGTGACGATGATTTCCAGACCCGGATGCCGCCGGCGCAGGTCGCGCAGCACCGGCGGCAGCAGGAAGATGCAGGCGGTGGCGCCTGCGCCCAGCCGCACCCGCCCCAGGGCACCGGTGGCGTGCCGCGCCATGGCGTCCAGCGCCGCGGCGACCGCCGCCTCGATCCCGGCGACATGGGACAGGAGTTCGGCGCCGGCCGCGGTCGGCCGCGCACGACGGCCGGCACGCTCGAGCAGCTCCGTCCCCAGTCGCTTCTCGAGCTGCCGGACCTGCTGGCTCACTGCCGGCTGGCTGAGGTTCAGCCGCGCCGCGGCGGCGGAGAAGCTGCCGAGCTCGACCACGGTGGCGAAGGTGTGCAGGAAGTCGAGGTTGAGGCCACGCACCCAGATCTTCCTTATGCAATGCATAAGAAGCAGAAGCTGTCCTTATGATGCCCCTCGCCTCAGCATGGGGCAATGGATGCGAAGGAACGGGATGCAGGGCCCATCGCGGCGCCGCCGGGGAAGCGGGGCCGACGGCTCCTGGCGCTGCTGCGCGAGATCGGCCGCGCCTTCGCCTGCTCGCCCTGGTCGCGGACACGGCAGAAGGCGGCGCTCAGGGCGCTCGATCAGCGGCTGCTGCGGGATATCGGCGTCACCGCGCGCGAGGCGCGGCTCGGCCGGCGGGAGCCGGCCGGCGCTTCAGCGGACCCGGCGGTGAAGGAGGACGGGCCTACTCCTCACCGCCCTTGCGCTTGTACAGCGCCTCGAGCTGCGGCCCGTAGATCTCCCGCAGAACGTGACGCTTCATCTTCAGCGACGGGGTGAGGATCTGGTTGTCGACGGTAAAGGGCTCGTCGGCGATGGCGAAGTGGCGCACGCGCTCGATCACCTGCAGCTCCGCATCGGTGGCGCGCACCGCATCGGTCAGCGCGGCACGGAATTCCGGATCGTCCTTCAGCGCCGACACCTCCGTCGGCTTGCCGCGGGCGGTGGCCCAGGCCTTCGCCCATTCCGGGTCCGGCACGATCAGCGCGACGAGATAGGGGCGCTTGTCGCCATAGACCATCGCCTGCAGGATCTCGGGCCGCAGGCACAGGATGCCCTCCACCCGCTGCGGCGAGATGTTGTCGCCGCCAGAGTTGACGATGATGTCCTTCTTCCGGTCGGTGATCTGAATGAAGCCGTCCTCGTCGATGCGGCCGATGTCGCCGGTGTGCAGCCAGCCGTCGCGGATCGTCTCCGCCGTCAGCTCCGGCAGGTTCCAGTAGCCCTGCATCACCAGCTCGCCGCGGATCAGGATCTCGCCGTCCGGCGCGATCTTGACCTCGACGCCGGGGAAGGCGGGACCGACCGTGTGCATCTTGATCCGGTTCGGGCGGTTGCAGGAGACGACGGGCCCGGATTCCGTCTGGCCGTAGCCCTGCAGCGCGCGGATGCCCAGCGCGAGGAAGAAGATGCCGACGTCGGGGTTGAGCGGCGCGCCGCCGGAGACGAACGCCTTCAGCCGGCCGCCGAAGCGCGCCCGCACCTTGTCGCGGATCAGCCGGTCCAGCAGCGGGTCGATCAGCCGCTCGCCCGGGCTCAGGCTGCGCGGGTCGTGATAGCGCTTGGTGCCAATCTCCAGCGCCTTGTGGAACAGCTTCGCCTTCAGCCCGCCGGCCTTCTCCACGCCGCGCAGGATGCGGTTGCGCATGGTCTCGTAGAGCCGCGGCACCGCGGTCATGATCGTCGGCCGGGCTTCCAGCATGTTGCCGGCCAGCTTGTCCACGCCCTCGGCGTAATAGACCTGGGCGCCGATGGCGACCGGGAAGTGCAGCCCGGCCGAATGCTCGTAGCTGTGCGACAGCGGCAGGAAGGAGAGGAAGACCTCGTCCTCCAGCCCGACCTCGGAGAGCAGGTCGTAGGCGCCCATGATGTTGCACAGGATCGCCCCGTGCGAGAGCATGACGCCCTTGGGTTTGCCGCCGGTGCCCGAGGTGTAGATGATCGCGCATGTGTCGGTCCGGCGGTTCTCCGCCGCCCAGGCCCGCGCCTGTTCGATGTCGCCGTCCTCGGTGGCGAGCGCATGCCAGTCGAGGATCTCGACCTCGTTGCGCGGCGTCCCGTTCGCCATGGTGACCAGCAGGCGGCAGTCGGTGTCGCGCGCGGCCTCCGCAATCCGGCTGGTGAGCGGCCCGTTTGACGCGATCGCCGCCACCGCACCGCTGTCGGTGAGGACGTGCCGGTGGTCGCTGACGGTGAAGGTCGTGTAGACGGGAACGGGAATGGCGCCGGCGGTGAGGATTGCGAGGTCGGCGATCACCCATTCCGGCCGGTTCTCGGAGCCGATCACCACCCGGTCGCCGCGGCGCACGCCCTGCTGCCGCAGCGATTCGGCCAGACGCGCAGCGCGGCGGGCCACCGAATGCCAGCTTAGCGGCCGGTAGACGTCGTTCTGCTTCGACCACAGGAAGGGGGCATCGCCGCGGCGGCTCGCCTGGTCGTAGAACATCGAGGCGAGATTGCCGATCGCCCGAAACTCGCTTAAGTCCATGTCAGCTCCCCAGCCGGCGGTCCTCCCCTGGTCGCGTGATCGGCCCCGCCGGTTTCCGGGTGCCCGCGATGCCGTGACCGATCGGACATAGATATGCGAACGAGCCCAGCCGAAAAAGCCAATCCCTCTCCCGACGATGCGCTGGGCGCTGCGGCGGCGGTCGGACGGCTTCCGGAATGGAACCTCGACGATCTCTTTCCCGGAATCGATTCCCCCGTCATCGGCGAGACGCTGGACAAGGCGGCGGCGGACGCGGAGGCCTTTGGCGGGCGCTACAAGGGACGGCTGGCGGAGCTGGACGGCGCCGGCCTCGGCACGGCGATCCGGGAGTACGAGGCGATCGACGAGGCGCTGTCCCGGGTGCTGAGCTACGCCGACCTGCAACAGAGCCTTGACGCGCTCGACACCGGCATCGCGCGGTTCGTGCAGGGCGTGCGCGAGCGGGCGAACCGGATCACGACGCACCTGCTGTTCTTCACCCTCGAGCTCAACCGCATCGACGACGCCCGATTCGCCGAGCAGCTCCGCCATCCGGACGCCGCGCGCTACCGCCCGTGGCTGGAGGAGGTCCGGGCGATGCGCCCGCACCAGCTCTCCGACGACCTGGAGCGCCTGCTGCACGACAAGTACATCGCCGGCCGCGCCGCCTGGGTGCGCCTGTTCGACGAGACCATGGCCGCCCTGCGTTTCCCGATGGACGGCCGCGAGCTGACCAGCGCGCAGGTGCTGCATCTGCTGTCCGACCCGAACCCCGAGGTGCGGCGCAACGCGGCGGGCACCATCGCGAAGGTGCTGGACGACAACATCCGCCTGCTGTCGCTGATCACGAACACCCTCGCCAAGGACAAGCAGATCGAGGACGAGTGGCGGCGGTTCCCGCGCCCCGTCTCGTCGCGCAACCTCGCCAACCAGGTCGAGGACGCCGTGGTCGACGCGCTGGTGGAGGCGGTGCGCGCCGCCTATCCGCGCATTTCCCACCGCTACTACGCGATGAAGGCGCGCTGGCTCGGCGTCGACAGGCTGCCCTACTGGGACCGCAATGCCCCGCTGCCGGACATGGACGATGCCACAATCCCGTGGGACGAGGCCCGGCGGACGGTGCTCGACGCCTACGGCCGCTTCTCGCCGCGCATGGCGGAGATTGCCGGCCAGTTCTTCGACCGCGGCTGGATCGACGCGCCGGTGAAACCGGGCAAGGCGCCCGGCGCCTTCGCACATCCGACCGTGCCGTCAGCCCATCCCTATGTGCTGCTCAACTACCAGGGCAAGACGCGGGACGTGATGACGCTGGCGCACGAGCTCGGCCACGGCGTGCACCAGGTGCTCGCCGGCCGTCAGGGGCACCTGCTGGCGCAGACGCCGCTGACCCTGGCCGAGACGGCCAGCGTGTTCGGCGAGATGCTGACCTTCCGCGCGATGCTGGAGGCGGAGACCGACCCGCGGCGGCGCAAGGCGATGCTCGCCGGCAAGGTCGAGGACATGATCAACACCGTCGTCCGCCAGATCGCCTTCTACGAGTTCGAGCGGCGCGTCCACGACGAGCGCCGCGACGGCGAGCTGACGCCGGAACGGCTGGGCGAGATCTGGATGGAGGTGCAGGGGGAAAGCCTGGGGCCGGCCTTCGACTTCGACCCGGAATACCGGGTCTACTGGTCCTACATCCCCCACTTCATCCACTCGCCGTTCTACGTCTACGCCTATGCCTTCGGCGACTGCCTGGTGAACTCGCTCTATGCCGTCTACCAGCAGGGCGATCCCGGCTTCCAGGACCGCTATTTTGCCATGCTGGAGGCCGGCGGCAGCAAGCGGCACCGCGAGCTGCTGGCGCCCTTCGGGCTGGACGCCAGCGATCCCGCCTTCTGGAGCAGGGGGCTTTCGGTCGTCGAGGGGCTGATTGACGAGCTCGCGGCGATGGAGCCGTGAAGGCCGCTACCAGCTGTTCCTGAGCTCGCGCAGCTTCAGGAACACCGTCCGCGGGTCGGGGTCGTCCGGCAGGTCCGGGAAGCTCTTGCGCAGTTCGGCGATGACGCTCGGGCTGCGCAGGCGGAAGAAGGTGTTGATCTCCTTCTCCAGACCCAGCGTCGTGATGATGGCGTTCTCGGGATCCTGGTCCGCCACCTCGTCCAGCAGCGCCTTCGCCCGGGCGTTGTCCGGCTCCCGGCTGAGCGTGAAGCGAAGGTTGTTGGCGATATAGTCGTGGCCGGGATAGATGCGGGTGTCGTCAGGGAGACGGCTGAGCTGGTTGGCGAAGGTCTCGTAGAGTTCGTTCGGATGGCCGCCGTTGTGGCAGTTGCCGGCGCCGGCGTTGAACAGCGTGTCGCCGCAGATCAGCGACGGCTGGTCGGTGCGCGTCAGCAGGCAGACGTGGCTCATGGTGTGGCCGGGCGTGTCCAGCACCTCGATCTCGACCGTCCGCCCCACCTTGATGACGTCGCCCGCGCCGAGCCCGCGATCGATGCCGGGGATCCTGCCCCTGGCGTTGCGGTGGGCGAGCAGGGTGGCGCCGGTGGCCTGGATCATCGGTCCGTTGCCGCCGATGTGGTCGCCATGCTCGTGGGTGTTGAGCACCTGCCGGATCGTCCAGCCGTTCTCCTTCGCCACCGCAAGGCATTTCGCATGGTCCAGCGGGTCCACCGCCAGCGCCTCGCCGGTTTCGGGGCAGACAACCAGGTAGTTGAAGTTGCGGTAGGCGTTGGCCGTCCAGATCTGCTTGACGATCATGGTCCTCCCCCGGTCTCTGGCGCGTGCGTCGCGGCGGAACATAGGATGCGGCATGCGCGCTGACCAGACGAACCTCCGCCGCCGGCGGCGGGCGGAGGAGCATCCGTCCTCATATTATGCGGCGACCGCCAACGATACGACCCGCCATCCACCGCTCGACGGCGACTGCGAGGCCGATGCCTGCGTGATCGGTGGAGGCTACACCGGTCTTTCGGCGGCGCTGCACCTGGCCGAGGCCGGCTTCAGCGTCCGGCTGCTCGAGGCCAATCGCATCGGCTGGGGCGCCTCCGGCCGCAACGGCGGCCAACTCTGCACCGGCCAGCGCAAGGACCAGCAGACCCTGGAGGCAATGGTCGGGCCGGAGCACGCCCGGCGGCTGTGGGAGCTGGCCGAGGCGGCGAAGGCGCTGGTCCGCGACCTCGTCCGCCGCCATGCCATCGCCTGCGACCTGAAGCCGGGAATGATGACGGTCGCGCACAAGCCCGGCCTCACCGCCGAGCTCCACGCCGGCGCCGAGTATCTGGCCCGGACCTACGGGTACGACCAGCTCACCCCGCTGAGCGTGGCGGAGGTGCGGGAGCGGCTGGGGTCCCGGCGCTACTACGGCGGCGTGCTCGACCAGGGGGCGGGGCACCTCCACCCGCTCAACTACGCCCTCGGCCTCGCCCGCGGTGCGCGGGCGGCGGGGGCGGTGCTGCACGAGGAAACCGAGGCGCGCGCCATCGCCGGCGGCGCGCGACCGCAGGTGGCGACGAGCCGCGGCACCGTGCGATGCCGCTTCGTCGTCGTCGCCTGCAACGGCTATCTGGGTCGGCTGGCGCCGCGGCTGGCCGGCGCGATCATGCCGATCAACAACTATATCGTCGCCACCGCGCCGTTGGGCGAGGATGTGGCGCGCAGCCTGATCCGCGACGACGTCGCCGTCGCCGACACCAAGTTCGTGATCAGCTATTTCCGCCTTTCGGCCGACCGCCGGCTGCTGTTCGGCGGCGGCGAGACCTACCGCCGCAGCTTTCCGGCCGACATCATGGCGTTCGTCCGCCCGCACCTGCTGCGCGTCTTTCCCCAGCTCGCCGCCACCCCGCTCGACTACGGCTGGGGCGGCACGCTGGCGATCACGCTGAACCGGATGCCGAACTTCGGCCGCACCGACGGCAACGTGTTCCATGCGCTCGGCTATTCCGGCCACGGCATCGCCATCGCCACCCTCGCCGGTCAGCTCATCGCCGAGGCGGCAGCCGGCACCATGCAGCGGTTCGACGTGCTGGCCACCGTGCCGCAGCCGCGCTTCCCCGGCGGCGTGCTGCTGCGCTGGCCGGCGCTGGTGGCCGGGATGCTGTGGTACAGCCTGCGCGACCGGCTGTGAACGGCCGGCTGACTCACCCGCGGGCGCGGGGGTGGGCCGCGTCGTAGACGGCGCGCAGCCGGCTTTCGTCCACTGCGGTGTAGCGCTGGGTTGCGGCCAGCGAGGCGTGGCCCAGCAGCTCCTGGATCGTGCGCAGGTCGCCGCCGCCGGCGAGCAGGTGGGTGGCGAAGCTGTGGCGGAGCGCGTGGGGAGTCGCGGAATCGGGCAGGCCGAGCGCCAGGCGGACCGCGCGCAGCGCGCGCTGGGCTACCGCCGGCTGCAGCCGGCCGCCCTTGGCGCCGCGGAACAGCGGCTCGCCATGGGCGGAGCGGTACGGACAGGCGGCGACATAGGCGTCGAGCGCCTGCTCCACGACAGGCAGCACCGGCACCCGCCGCTCCTTGCCGCCCTTGCCGCGCACCCGCAGCAGGCCGTCACGGGGCATGTCCTCGCCGTTGAGCCCCAGCGCCTCGCCGATGCGCAGCCCGCAGCCGTAGAGCAGCGAGACCAGTGCGGTGTCCCGGGCCGCGATCCAGGGTTCCTCCGGCAGCGCGCCGGCGCTGTCGACAACGGCGCGGGCGTCGGCTTCGGAGAGGGGACGCGGCGCCGTCTGCGGCAGGCGGGGGCCGCGGATGGCGGCGACGGCGGCATTGCCGAT
>CALKHQ010000265.1 GCA_937988735.1 uncultured Alphaproteobacteria bacterium | reverse complement strand
CGGTCGCACCGGGTGCGGTGCTGGTACTGGCGATTCTGGCGGTCAACTTCATTGGGGACGGGTTGCGCGATGCGCTCGATCCCTTCACCGAGTGGTAAGAGCCGCGGCCGGTGCGTTGCCGGCAGGCGGCGGGCGAAGGCCGAGAGCACGATGAAGTGAGAGGCCGCGCCCTGGCCGAAGCCGACCATGACGCCGCCGGTCAGGAGCATCTCCAGCGGCGATCCGGCGAACGGCAGGAGCCCGAGCCCCAGCGCGTAGAGCAGGCCGCCGCCGGCGAAGGCCGGGACCGGCCCGAAGCGGTCGACGATCGTGCCGGCAAGCGGCGTGCCAATGCCCCAGCACAGGTTCTGGAGCGCCATCGCCAGCGCGTAATCCTCCCGCGTCCAGCCCTTGTCGAGGATCAGCGGGTCGGTGAACAGGCCAAAGGCCGAGCGCACGCCCATGGTCGCCGCCGCGATCAGGCAGCCGCACAGCAGCATCGGCAGGAAGGCGCGCAGGGCTGCGCCACCTCCGCTCTCGTCGCGCATCGTCATCGCCGTCGTCCTCCACGGTCCGGGACACGAGAGGGTCCGGCCTTGCCCCATCATGCGTCAAATGCATAAAGTTCATCATCAACGTGAAAATCTGTCATGCTACGAGAGCTCCGCACCTTCGTCGCCGTCGCCGAGACCGGCTCGATCCAGGCCGCCGCCCGGCGGCTGCGACTGACCCAGCCGGCGGTGACGCGCCAGGTGCAGCGGCTGGAGGCAGCGCTGGGCGTGCCGCTGCTCGACCGTCAGGTCCGTCCGCCCGCGCTGGCGCCGACGGGGCGGGCCCTGCTCGAGCGGTGCCGCGACATCCTCAAGCGCGTGGAGGAGCTCAGGGCGGCAGCCACCGCCGGCGGCGAGCCCGTCGGCCGGTTCCGTTTGGGCATCGGCCCCGCCTTCTGCGACTCCACCAGCGTCGCCCCGCTGCTGCGGCTGAGGGCGCGCTGGCCGCGGCTGGATATCCGGGTGTCCAGCGACTGGAGCGGCGTGATGTTCGAGGCGGTGCGCGGCGGTCGGCTGGATGCGGCGGTGGGCGTATGGCCCAGCGGCACGGGGTCGCCGGCGGGGCTGAACGCGCGCCCGATCGCGGCCGACCGGCTGGAGGTGGTCGCGGCGAGGGGGACCGTTGCGCCTGGGCCGACGCCGGTCGCGGCGCTCGGCCGGCGGCCGTGGGTGCTGAACCCGGACGGCTGCGGCTTCCGCGCCTCGCTGACCAGCGCGATGACGCGCGCCGGCGAGACTCTGGAGGTGGCGGTCGAGACGCCGCGGATCGAGCTGCAGCTGGAGCTGGTCGCGCGCGGGCTCGGCGTCGGGCTGGTGCCGCGATGGGCGCTGATGCGGAGCCCGCACCGCGACGCGCTCCAGACCGTGGCCGTCACCGACCTCGGGCTGGATATCCGCTACCTGGTCGTCGATGCGGGCGTGCCACAGCCGTTCGTCCCGGTGCTCGACCTTCTGCGCGACGGCTTCGCGGCGGCGATGGGCTTCGCTGCCGACGCCGCGCCTGTCAGCGGTGGGTCCAGATGACCACCGGCTCGTCGCGGCCCTTGATCACGTGGGCACCGCGCGGCGAGAGGCCCCGCAGCAGATGGAGGGGCGGGTTCGGGCCGGCGGCAAGGACGGCCTGAATGACCGCGTCGCCGATGACCGCGCGGCAGTTCAGATCCCGCGTCAGCGATTCGAGACGGCTCGCCACGTTGACCGTGTCGCCGAGGACGGCGAGCTCCAGCCGGCGGTAGGTGCCGATGTCCCCCATCACCACCGGGCCGTAGTGGAGCCCGATCGAGATCCGCATCTGCGCGTGCTCGCTGGCCGTGCGCGCCGCGTCCCAGTCGGCGAACTCGGCGAGGATGGTCTGCACGCAGGCGAGCGCATTTGCTGCATCGTCGGGCCCGGGGTCCGGCGTGCCGAAGGTGGCCATCATTCCGTCGCCGATGAACTTGTCGAGCGTGCCGTGGTGGGTGAACACCGCCTGCTCCAGCCGCCCGTGCAGGTCGCGCAGCAGCCCGATCGCCTCCTTCGGCGTGTGGTGCTCCGACCAGCTCGTGAAGCCGACGAGGTCCACGAACATCACCGCCGCGGAAAGCTCCCGCGGCTCGGTCAGGGCCACGTCCTGCTGCGCCAGCCGGTCCACCACCGTCGGCGAGAAGTAGCGGGCGAGGTTGGACCGTTCCCGCTCCAGCGCCGCCTGGCGCCAGACCAGCCGGCGCGACCGGGCCACGACCGTCGCCAGCAGGGCCGCCACGATCAGGAACACCACGATGTCCTGCACGACCATGCCGAGGTCGATGTACAGCGGGTCGGCGAAGGCCATCATCACCGTGCCCGGGCTGTTGCCGGTGGCCGGCACCAGCCGCGAATCGGGCAGGCTTGCGAGCCAGGCGACGCCTGCACCGTAGGAGAGTGCGCCCGAAAGCCCGCCCCAGATCACGATCTGCGGCTTGTAGGCGAAGGCGAGCACCGTCAGCATCGCGAAGAAGTAGACGACATTGCCGTAGCGCAGCGCGACCTGCGGCGGGTAGGGGTAGGGCGCGAACGGGTTGGGGTAGATGATCGTGAAGGCGAGCAGGGCGAAGTCGAACGCCACCAGCACATAGGCGTGCCAGGCCCGCCGCCACGGACGGTCGTTGAGCCACAGGCTGAGGAAGCCGAGCGCGGCGAAGCAGGCGAGCAGCCCCTCATAATAGAGCACCCCCGGAAAGGGCACGATGAAGGCGAGCAGCACCGCGATCACGGCAAGCGCTATGGTGCGGCCCTTCACCGCCAGCCGGTGTCCCTCCCGGGATTCGCTGGCGAAGATCCGCACGATCCGCTCGGCGAATCGGGGGTTACGCGTGGCCGACAGGTTCCGGCGCACGTCGAACCGGGGGATATGAATGGTCATGCCCGGGGTTCCGGGCCAGGGGCGGGCGGGCGGTGCCGCCCGTCCGCGCCGTATGGCCTCAGGTGGTTTCCGCCTGGATCTGGCTCATCGCCTCGCCGTGCAGCTCCTCGAGCCGACGGCGGATCTTGTGCTCGCTCACGTCGACGCCGCGGGACGCGAAGTCGTTCCGGAGCTTCTCGATCACGTCGTCATCGCCCGGCTTCTCGAAGTCGGCCGCGACCACCTCCTTGGCGTAGATCTCGGCTGCCGGCCCGTCGAGGCCCAGCATCTCGGCCGCCCACAGGCCCAGCAGCTTGTTGCGCCGGTTGACGACCTTGAACTGGAGCTCCTGGTCGTTCTTGTACTTCGCCTCGAACGCCTTCTCGCGTTCGCTGAAACTCGTCATGGGTTCGCTCCCCGCTTTTCTCGGACAGGCCGACCGTGGCCGGCGCGCTCCCGGTCTCCAATATAGGAATCCGGCGTCGGGGTCCAAACCGAACACGCGGCTCCGCGCGGCCGTGTCCGTTCCCGTCATTGTCTTGACTCATGCGGGTTGTTATATGCTGCGTGCGCGGCGGGTCTGTCGCTGACGCACTGCGCCGCCGAGGCGGCACCTTGGGTCGGTTCTGCGGCAGCCGCAACGCGCTTGAGAGGGGCGGGGGGACCCCCGCCGGATTCCCATGGCAAGACGACGACAGATATACGAGGGCAAGGCCAAGGTCCTTTACGAGGGGCCCGAGCCGGGGACCCTGGTCCAGTATTTCAAGGATGACGCCACCGCCTTCAACAATACGAAGAAGGGGACCATCACCGGCAAGGGCGTCCTCAACAACCGCATCTCGGAGTATCTGATGCAGCGGCTGGGCGAGATCGGGGTGCCCACGCACTTCGTCCGCCGCCTCAACATGCGCGAGCAGCTGGTGCGCGAGGTGGAGATCATCCCGATCGAGGTGGTGGTCCGCAACGTCGCCGCCGGCACCTTCGCCAAGCGCTTCGGCATGCCGGACGGTACCGCGCTGCCGCGCTCGATCGTCGAGTTCTACTACAAGTCCGACGAGCTGGGCGACCCGCTGGTGACCGAGGAGCACATCACCGCCTTCGGCTGGGCGATGCCGCAGGACCTCGACGACATCATGGCGCTGTCGCTGCGCATCAACGACTTCCTGTCAGGTCTGTTCCTCGGCGTCGGCATCAAGCTCGTCGACTTCAAGGTCGAGTTCGGGCGGCTGTGGAACAATGACGAGATGCGCATCGTGCTGGCTGACGAGATCAGCCCCGACAGCTGCCGGCTGTGGGACATCCAGACCAACGAGCGCATGGACAAGGACCGGTTCCGTCAGGACCTGGGCGGGGTCGAGGAGGCCTATCAGGAGGTGGCGCGGCGACTCGGGATCCTCCCCGACGCCGGCCCCCGGGACCTGAAGGGCCCCGCGACGATGCAGTAACCGATGAAGGCGCATGTGCTGATCATGCCGCGGGAGGGCGTGCTCGACCCGCAGGGGAAGGCCATCGCGCATGCGCTGAACGGCCTGGGCTTCACGCAGGTCGAAGGCGCGCGCCAGGGCAAGCTGATCGAGCTGGAGCTTTCGGGCAGCGACCCGGAAGCGGCCCGGCGCGAGGTTGTCGAAATGTGCGAGAAGCTGCTGGCCAACCAGGTGATCGAGACCTATCGCATCCACCTCGAAGGATGAAGGTGTTGGCCGAATCAGGCGGGTCGTCATGGCCGAGCCTGTCCCGGCCATCTCGTGCCGCGGTCGCGGCGGCGGGAGATGCCAGGCACAGGGCCGGGCATGACGATCTCGCGGGGAGGGACAGATGACCGCCGCCGTCATCGTCTTCCCGGGGTCCAACTGCGATCGCGACGCCGCCGTCGCCATCCAGCGGCTCACCGGCGAGAAGCCGGTGATGGTCTGGCACCGCGACAGCGAGATCCCGCCCTGCGACCTCATCGTCATTCCCGGCGGCTTCTCCTACGGCGACTACCTGCGCTGCGGCGCGATCGCGGCGACCAGCCCGGTGATGGCGGCCGTCCGCCGCCGCGCCGAGGCGGGGACGCCGGTGCTGGGCATCTGCAACGGCTTCCAGATCCTGGTGGAATGCGGGCTGCTGCCCGGCGCGCTGCTGCGCAATGCCTCGATGCGCTACGTATGCAAGGACGTCCACATCCGGGTCGAGACGACCGCGACTCCCGCCACCCTCGGCGCCCGCCGGGGCGACGTACTGCGCATTCCGGTCGCCCACGGCGACGGCAACTACTTCGCCGACGAGGCGACCCTGAAGTTGCTGGAGGACGAGAACCGCGTCGTGTTCCGCTACTGCGACCGTGACGGCGCGGTGACCGCCCGCGCCAACCCCAACGGGTCCATCGGCAACATCGCCGGCATCTGCAACGCCGAACGCAACGTGGTCGGCATGATGCCGCACCCGGAACGGATGTTCGAGCCGGAGCTCGGCGGGACTGACGGCGCCGTCATTCTCCGTTCTGCCCTCGGACTTGCGGCATGAGCGTGGAGGCCGTCGCGCGCCCCGACGACCTGATGGGGCTGTCCGAGGAGGAGTACGACCGCATCCTGGCCCTGCTCGGCCGCGCGCCGAACCGGACCGAGCTCGGCATCTTCTCGGTGATGTGGTCGGAGCACTGTTCCTACAAGTCGTCGAAGAAGTGGCTGATGACGCTGCCCACCTCCGGGCCGCAGGTGATCCAGGGACCGGGGGAGAATGCGGGCGTGGTCTCGATCGGCGACGGCCAGGCGGTCGCGTTCAAGATCGAGAGCCACAACCACCCCTCGTTCATCGAGCCGGTGCAGGGGGCTGCGACCGGTGTCGGGGGCATCCTGCGCGACGTGTTCACCATGGGCGCGCGGCCGGTTGCGATCCTCAACGCGCTCCGCTTCGGCAGCCCCGATCATCCGCGCACGCGCTACCTCGTCGCCGGCGTGGTCCAGGGCATCGGCCACTACGGCAACTGCATCGGCATTCCCACCGTTGGCGGTGAGACCCAGTTCGATGCCAGCTACAACGGCAACATCCTGGTCAACGCCATGGCGGTCGGGCTGGTCGGTGCCGACCGCATCTTCCGCTCGGCGGCGGCCGGCGTCGGCAACCCGATCGTATACGTGGGCTCCAAGACCGGCCGCGACGGCATCCACGGCGCGACCATGGCGTCCGCGGAGTTCGACGACGAGAGCGTCGAGAACCGCCCCACCGTCCAGGTCGGCGACCCCTTCACCGAGAAGCTGCTGCTCGAGGCCTGCCTCGAGCTGATGGCGACCGACGCCATCGTCGCGATCCAGGACATGGGCGCCGCCGGGCTCACCTCCTCGACGGTCGAGATGGCGGCCAAGGGCGGGCTCGGGGTCGAGCTGGACCTGGACCGGGTGCCAACGCGCGAACCGGGCATGACCGCCTACGAGCTCATGCTCTCCGAGAGCCAGGAGCGGATGCTGATGGTGCTGAAGCCCGGCAGCGAGGACCGGGCGCGGGCGGTGTTCGAGCGCTGGGAGCTCGACTTCGCCGTCATCGGCACGCTCACCGACACCGGCCGGATGGTGCTGAAGAAGGACGGCCTCACCGCCGCCGACATCCCGCTGAAGGCGCTGGTGGACGAGGCGCCGCTCTACGACCGGCCCCATGTCGCGGCGCAGCCGCGGCCGCCGCTCGATCCCGCGCACTATCCCGACATGCCGCTCGGCGACGCGCTGCGCAAGCTTGTCTCCGGCCCGGCGCTCGCCAGCCGGCGCTGGATCTGGGAGCAGTACGACCACATGGTGATGGGCGACACCATCGGGCGCCCGGGCGGCGATGCCGCCGTGGTGCGGGTGCACGGCACCGGCAAGGCGCTGGCCCTCACCACCGACTGCAACCCGCACTACTGCGCGGCCGACCCGCGCACCGGCGGCGCGCAGGCCGTGGCGGAGGCGTGGCGCAACCTCTCGGCCGTTGGCGCCGAGCCGCTCGCCTGCACCAACAACCTCAATTTCGGCAACCCGCAGCGGCCGGAAATCATGGGCCAGCTCGTGGGCTGCATCCAGGGCATGGCGGAGGCCTGCCGGGCCCTCGACTTCCCGATCGTCTCCGGCAACGTGTCGCTCTACAACGAGACCAACGGTGTGGCCATCCTGCCGACCCCGGTGATCGGCGGCGTCGGGCTGCTTGCCGACCTGGCGCGGCGGGTTGACATCGCGCTGCGGCGGCCGTCGCTCGCCCTCATCGTGCTGGGCGGGGATGCGGATGCGCCGGGGTGGCTGGGCCAGTCGCTGTTCGCCCGCCAGCTCATGGGACGCGACGGGGATGCGCCGCCGCCGGTGGACCTGGCGGCCGAGCGCCGCGCGGGCGAGCTCGTCCGCCGCCTTATCGGCGCCGGCCTCGTCGCCGCCTGTCACGACGTCTCGGACGGCGGGCTCGTGACCGCGGTGGTCGAGATGATGCTGGCCGGCGGGCAGGGCGCATCGCTGACGACGCCGCCCTTCCTCGCGCCCCGCGAGGGCGCGGTGAACGGCTGGCTGTTCGGTGAGGATCAGGGCCGCTACGTCGTCGCCACCGAAGCACCGCAGCAGCTGCAGGAGCAGGCGGCGGCCGCCGGCGTGGCCGCGCTCGTGATCGGCACCAGCGGCGGCGACCGTTTGACTGTGGATGGGCGGGAGATTATTTCGACAGCGGAACTGCGGGTCCTGAACGAGTTCTGGCTGCCGCGCTACATGGGCGCGCCGGCGGCGCACGGCTGAGCGGACCGCGAGCGCGCGAGGAAGATGGCGATGGCGATGGCGGCGGATGAGATCGAGCGGCTGATCAAGGAGGCCCTGCCGGACGCCGAGGTGCGGATCACGGACCTGGCCGGGGACGGCGATCACTACGCCGCACATGTCATCTCGGCGCAGTTCATCGGCAAGTCGCGGGTCCAGCAGCATCAGATGGTCTACAGCGCGCTGAGGGGCGGCATGGGCGATCAGCTTCATGCGCTGGCGCTGAAAACGGAAGCGCCCGCCGGCCGTTAGGCGGCGCGGCAACCGGAAAGGAGCAAACGGTGGCGGAAAATCAGGTTTTCGAGCGCATCAGAAGCGAGATCGACAACAACGACGTCGTGCTGTTCATGAAGGGAACGCCGATGTTCCCGCAATGCGGCTTCTCGGCGGCCGTGGTGCACGTGCTGAAGGAGATGGGGGTGCCGTTCAAGGGCATCGACGTGCTCACCGACCCGCCGATCCGCCAGGGGATCAAGGAATTCTCCAACTGGCCGACGATCCCGCAGCTCTACGTGAAGGGCGAGTTCATCGGCGGCTGCGACATCGTCCGCGAGATGGCGCAGACGGGCGAGCTGGCACAGCTGTTCAGCGACCGGGGCATCACGGCGCAGAACGCCGCCTGACGCGCCTGGCCGCGGTCCGGCCTCCTGGCCGGGCGCGGAAATCTGAGAAGCGCGCCGCAACAGGCGCCGGAGGAGGAGACTGTCCATGTTCGTTGCCCGCGGCCTCGATCACGTCAACCTTCGCACCGCGAAGCTGGCGGAGATGATTGCGTTCTACCGCGACATCATCGGGCTCCGGGTTGGCGACCGGCCGGACTTCGGCTTCCCCGGCGCGTGGATGTGGGTCGACAACCATGCCGCCGTCCATCTGGTCGGCATCGACAAGGCCCTGCAGCCGAAGGAGCCGCAGATCGAGCACTTCGCCTTCCGCTGCGAGGGGCTCGAGGCCTTCATCCGGAAGCTGCGCGACAACGGCATTCCCTACTATGTCGCCATCGTCCCGGGCAGCAACCTCCGGCAGGTCAACGTGTTCGACCCCGACGGCAACAAGGTGGAGATGCAGTTCCGCCCGGACGACGGGCCGGACGTGGACCTGAGCCCGTTCAGGATGCAGGCGCCGTTGTAGGGCGTTTTGGCAGGACGTGGATGCAGGAAGGGGAGCCGGCCGGCTCCCCTTTTCCGTTCCGGCACAGGCCGCCGGATCAGCGCTGCGGGTGCAGGCCGGCGTAGACGTGCACCATCATCGCCACCGCCCACAGCGGCACGATCAGGTTGAGGAAGGGCACGCTCATCCCCAGCGTGATCAGGAGGCCGGCGATGAACATCGCAAGCCCGTTGCGGCCGCGCAGCCGCCGCGCCTCCGGCCCCGGCAGCCAGCGGATGGCGACCATCTCGAAATACTCGCGCCCGAACAGGTAGCCGTTGAGCAGCCAGAACACGGCGATGTTCAGCACCGGCACCAGCAGGTAGACCGGCAGCGCAAGCAGGTTCAGCACCACCACCACGATCAGGAAGCGGATAGTTTCTGCCAGCATCTCGCCGAACGGCTGGCTGCGGCCCTCGCCGAGCCAGGGGTAGTGCCGTTGCGCGACCCGCCCGGCCGCGGCATCGAGGAACATGCCGAGGATGACGGTCGCGAGCACCGGGAACAGGATCAGGGTCAGCACGATCACCCCGAACCCGGAGGCGATGTCGGCGAGCCACTCCAGCCAGCCGGTGGAGAAGAAGGTGGTCGCCGCCAGGAGCCAGCCGAGGCCGAACCACAGCACCAGCAGCAGCGCGAGGTTCAGCGCCACCGTCATCCCGAGGATCGACAGCAGCGGCGCCGAGAGCAGGTCGCCGAGGCCGAGCACGAAGCCGGTGACGACCCTGGCGCCGCGGGGACGGTCAACCATGACGCCGCCGGATTGCCACGGTGACGGAAGGGCCGGCGCGCATCAGTTCATGTGCCAGCCGTGGCTGACCACGACCGACTGGCCGGTCAGCGCGCTGGTGGGGAAGGCGGCGAGGAAGACGGCGACCTCGGCGACGTCGGCCATGGTGGTGAACTCCTTGTCCACCGTGCCCCCCAGCATCACCCGCTCCACCACCTCCTGCTCGCTGATGCCCAGGCTCGCCGCCTGTGCAGGGATCTGCTTCTCCACCAGCGGGGTGCGGACGAAGCCGGGGCAGATCACGTTGGAGCGCACACCGTGCGCCGCCCCTTCCTTCGCCATCACGCGGGCAAGGCCGAGGATGCCGTGCTTGGCGGCGACGTAGGCCGATTTCAGCGGTGAGGCCTCGTGGCTGTGCACCGAACCCATGTAGATCAGCGCACCGGACCTCTGGCGGTACATGTGGCGGACGCACGCCTTCGTGGTGAGAAAGGCGCCGTCGAGGTGAATGGTGACGACCTTGCGGAACTCGTCGTAGGGAAACTCCTCGATCGGGTGCACGATCTGCACGCCCGCGTTCGAGACCAGCGTGTCGATGCGACCCCAGTGCCGGTGGATCGCATCGACCCCGGCGTCCACCTCCTCCTCGCTGGTCACGTCCATGCGCACCGCCATGCCGTCGCCGTGGCCCTCGCGGATGATCATGGCGACGGTCTCCTCGGCGGCCGCGAGGTCGATGTCGCACACCCCGACCCGTCCCCCCTCACGGCCGAAGGCGAGCGCAATTTCGCGCCCGATCCCGCTGCCGGCGCCGGTGACCACGGAGACGTTGTCCTTCAGCTTCATGGCTGCTCCTTCCTCCAGCCCTCTCCATGCGCGAGAGGATTGCGCAGGCGGGACTTGCAAATACCGGCCCTGGCGGGAGTCGGGTAGGGGCCCGCGCCCCCAGGCGAGCCTGCCGTCGCGCAAACCCTCATCCGGTCACCCCGGGCCGGCGCCGCCGCGCCGGCCGTGCACCTTCTCCCGATGGGGAAGACGGCCTCAGTACATGTGCTGGCCGCCGTTGATCGACAGCGTCGAGCCGGTGATGAAGCCCGCCTCGTCGGCGGTCAGGAACACCACGCCGCGGGCGATCTCCTCGGCCCGGCCCAGCCGGCCGACGGGAATGCGGGCGACGATCTTCTCCAGCACGTTCGGCGGCACCGCGCGCACCATGTCGGTGTCGATGTAGCCGGGCGCGATGGCGTTGACGGTGATGCCCTTGGCGGCGCCTTCCAGGGCGAGCGCCTTGGTGAAGCCGTGGATGCCCGACTTGGCGGCGGCGTAGTTCACCTGCCCGTACTGGCCGGCCTGTCCGTTGATCGAGCCGATGTTGACGATCCGTCCGAAGCCGCGCTCCCGCATGCCCTCGATCACCGCCCGGCACAGGTTGAAGCAGGAGCCGAGGTTGGTGTCGATCACTTCCTGCCACTGCTTGTGGGTGAGCCGCTGCAGCGTGCCGTCGCGGGTGATGCCGGCGTTGTTGACCAGGATCTCGATCGGCCCGACCTCGGCCTCGATCCGTCTCACCGCCGCCTGCACCGCGTCGAAGTCGGACACGTCGAACTTGTAGATGGCGATGCCGGTCTCCTCGCGGAAGGCCTCGGCCGCCGCATCGTTGCCCGCATAGTTGGCCACCACAGTGTGGCCGACGTCCTTCAGCGCCTTCGAAATCGCCGCCCCGATGCCCCGGGTGCCGCCCGTCACCAATGCCACGCGACCCATCAGACGCTCCCTCCCGTGCCTGCCGTGCGCACTCGCGCACTTCACCCGTGCCTAGTAAACGCGAACGCGTCGGGTCCCGCCAGCGGTCAGCCTGTCTCATCCACCGGCAGGTCGCCAATCACCTGCCCCGACGGAGTGACGGCCGTCGTCAGGCCGCGAGCGTCTGGTGCATGTCGAGGAACTTCTCCTTGCGCCGGGCGCGGAGCACGCCGCCGTCGATCTCGGAGAGCTCGGCCAGCGCCTGCTCCACCCGGTCGCCGACGGCCTGGATGGCGGCCTCCGGGTTGCGGTGGGCGCCGCCCAGCGGTTCCTCGATGATGCCGTCGATGACGCGGAACTGCAGCAGGTCCTGCGCGGTGAGCTTCAGTGCCTCGGCTGCGTCCTGGGCATTGGCCGCGCTGCGCCACAGGATGGAGGCGCAGCCCTCCGGGCTGATGACCGAATAGATCGAGTGCTCCAGCATGTAGACGCGGTTGCCGGTGGCGAGCGCGATCGCGCCGCCCGAGCCGCCTTCGCCGACGATAACGCTGACCAGCGGGGTTCTCAGCGCGAGGCAGGCCTCGATCGAGCGGGCGATCGCTTCGGCCTGGCCGCGCTGCTCGGCCTCGATGCCCGGGAACGCGCCGGCGGTGTCGACGAAGGTGATGACCGGCAGGCGGAAGCGGTCCGCCATTTCCATCAGGCGGCGGGCCTTGCGGTAGCCTTCGGGATAGCCGGCGCCGAAGCGGTGCTTGACCCGGGTCTCGGTGTCCTTGCCCTTCTCGGTGCCGATGACCATGACCGAACGGCCGCGGAACCGGCCAAGGCCGCCGAGGACGGCGCTGTCGTCGCCATAGACCCGGTCCCCGGCCAGCGGCGTGAAGTCGGTGATCAGTCCGGCCACGTAGTCGAGGAAGTGCGGGCGGTCGGGATGGCGGGCGACCAGCGTCTTCTGCCAGGCGGTGAGCTTGCTGTAGGTGGTCCGGATCTGCCGGTCCACCTTCGCCTGCAGCTTGCTGATCTCTTCCTCGATGTTCACCTCGCCGTCGGCGTTGAGGTGCCTGAGCTCGGCGATCTTGCCCTCCAGCTCGGCGATCGGTTTCTCGAACTCGAGGAAATGCCGCATGATGATCCCGCTGCGCTGTGGCCCCGGCAGAGGCATATGGCTATCCGGGCGTGTTGCGCAACCCTCCGGCCTCTCCGCCCCCCGCGATCGACGGCCGTGACGCCGTCGGCAGGTCGCGGCTGGCGGCCGTCACGATGTCGGCGAACTCGCTGAGATAGACGGATCCCTTCATCGTCCGCTGAATCAGGACGTTGCGGCGGTCCGTCTCGTCGCGGCGGCGGCGGACGAAACCCAGCCGCGACAGCCGGTCCACGGCGCGGGTGATGGCGGGCTTGCTGACGCCGAGCGTCGCGGCCAGCCCGCGCACGGTGTGTGGCGGATCGGTCTTGTAGACGGTCAGCATCACGGCGAGCTGCCGGGCCGTCAGGTCCGGCGACTCGCGGCGGACCGATTCGACGAGCGCCCGCCGCCATAGCTCGAGAGCGATCTGCGGATGGAGAAGGGGCAGCATGCGTGCGCTCGGGCTCGGGGGTCGTTACGCATCAAAAACGATCCCGCCCGCGCTGACAAGCCGGCGGTGCGGCGCTACAGGTCGCGCGCCACCCGGAAGCCGAAGTCCGCTTCCATCAGCCAGGGCCACGCAAACTGCCGGTTCGCGGCGCGGATGTTCAGCGGCGTCGAATACCAGCTGCCGCCGCGCCCGACGTAATATTCCACCGTCACCGCTTCCCAGGCCGAGCCGTCGGTCGGGGCGAGGTGATAGTTCGGGCGGTAGTTGTCCGCGACCCATTCGGTGACGTTGCCCAGCATGTCGTACAGGCCGAACGGGTTGGGCGCGAAGCTGCCCACGGGCGCCGTCATCCGCCCGTCCCATTCGCTGCCGCAGCCGGCGCAGTTGGCCTCGCCGCCGCCGACCGTGTCGCCCCACCAGTAGGGTGTGGTGGTTCCGGCACGGGCGGCGTACTCCCACTCCGCCTCGCTCGGCAGCCGGTAGCGGTGGCCGGTGCGGCGCGACAGCCAGTCGAGATAGACCTGCACGTCGAACCAGTGGACGTTGATCACCGGGCGGTTGCCGCGGCCCCAGCCCTCGTCGTCCGGGATGTGGGTGCAGGCGCCCGCGGCAACGCAGGCGTCCCACTCGGCGAAGGTGACCTCGAACCGGCCGATGGCGAAGCGCTTGATCTCGACCTCGTGCTGCGGGCCCTCGTCGTGCTCGAAGCCGGGCTCGCTCGGCGCCGCGCCCATGGTGAAGCGGCCGGCGGGCACCACCACCATCTCCGGGCAGCTGCCGCAGTCGCGGAACCGGCCGGGCATCACCGCCTCCGGCGGCGGCGGCTCGCGGGTGGAGGGCGAGGGGGCCGGCGGTGCCGCGGGGCCGCGCGACGGCGCAGCCGCCGCCGGCTCCAGCGCCGCGAGCGCATCGCGGCCGAAGAACACGCCCATCTCGGTCAGGTTGAACAGGGCGACCTCGCGCTCCAGGTCGCTCAGCGGCATCCGGGCCTCGGCCCGCGCCGCCTCGATGCCCCGGTAGAGCTCCGCGATCGCCCGCTCCAGCGCTTCCGGCGTCGCCACCGCCTCGACCGCGAGGCCGCCATCTCCGGCCAGCAACTGCAGCGCGGCGAGGCCGGCGCGACCCTCCGCATCGACCAGCGCGCGCCAGAAGCCGTCCTCGCTGCGCAGCCCGGCGATCAGCGCCGCCTGCGGGCCCAGCCGCGCGGTCTGCTGGATCAGCTTCTGCTGGGCGTACAGCCGGTCGATGAGCTGGAAGCTCACCGGGTCCCGCGCCGAAACCGCGCTGAGCAGGCTTGCGCGGTCGAACAGGTAGAGGTTGACGAGGTCGCGGGTCGCCGCGACCTGGGCGATGCCGGTCAGGAACAGCGCCCGCGCCGGGCTGCCGGGCACGGCGGCGAGGGCCGCCGTGGCGGTGGCTCCCGCCTGGCCGTCTAGGGAGGGGCCACCGGTCAGCGCCGATACGGTGCGCTCGGCGAGCATGGAGAGCGCACGG
>CALKHQ010000264.1 GCA_937988735.1 uncultured Alphaproteobacteria bacterium | reverse complement strand
CGCACGGCTGGCGGAAATGCGGTTCATCGCTCAGACCACCGGCAGGGTCGCGGCCCACGGGCCGATCACGGCGTCCGCCTGCCAGCCCAGCTCGACGGTGAGGGCGCCGAAGGCGGCGCGCTCCGACATCGAGCGCAGGCGCAGGGCCGTCCGCCACCGCCGCCACAGCCAGAACAGCGGCCCGCGCACCCGCCGCCAGGCGAGCGCGAGCGTGTGTCCCGGCGATACCGCGAGCTTCGCGGCGACGGCGCCCCAGCCGCCGCGGCGGATCGCGGCGACCAGCTCGGCGCGGGCGATCTCCCGCGCCACCGCGCGCGACCGCCGCCGGATCAGCATCGCCGACTCCCGGTCGCCGTGGGCGATGCAGTCGTCGAGCAGGGCGTCGTTCGACGCCTTCATCCCGCGGAGCGTGGCGACGCCGCGGGTGGACATCATCGAGCCCGGAAGCTGGCGGTAGAAGTAGCCGACCCGCCGGCTGACCACGAGCGGGCCGCCGAGCAGTGTCGCGCGCACGAGGATGCCGAAATCGAGGTCGAAGCGGTCGCCCTCGTCGTAGCGAAGCCCGCGTTCGACCAGCTCGCGCCGGAACATCGGCTGCAGGAACGACAGCGGCCGCATCTGGTAGGGCATGCTGCGCCGGATGAAGTCGGCGGTGCGGATGCGCAGGGGCTCCCCCTCCCCCGGCAGCAGCAGGCGGCGCCAGGGTCGGGCCAGGCCATCTTCGACCCACTGCATGTCGCTTGCGACCACGGCGGCGCCCTTGCGCTCCGCGAGCTCGAGCAGATGGCCGTAGAACCAGGGCGCCACCCAGTCATCGCCGTCGAGGATCGCCACCCAGTCGCCGCGCGCCGCGCTCATGCCGACGTTCAGCGCCGCCGGCTGACCGACGTTGCGGTCCAGCGCGACCAGCCGCACGCGCGGGTCCTGCGCCGCCAGCCCGCGGACCACGTCGCGCGTGCCGTCGGTGGAGCAGTCGTCCACGACCACCACCTCGACCGCGGGTTCGGTCTGCGCCAGCACCGAGCCGACCGCCTCCGCGATGTAGTCCTGCTTGTTGTATGCCGAGATCACGACGGAGACCTTCGGACGCGCGGGGCCGCCGCGCGGCCGCGTCCGGTCGGTGTCCGCCGTGATGTCGCTGTCCGCCATGGTCCTCCTCGCCGCGATTCGGGCCAGCGTAGCCCCCGAATCCTTCCACAAGCTGAATCCTGCCCTGCGCTATCCCTGCACCGGGAGACGGCCGATCCACAACCTTTCCGCGCCGGCGCGGCGGCGGATCTGCTGCGAGATGCCGCGCCAGAACGCATCCGACGCCTGGGAGGCGTAGCAGCCGAATACCTGCTGCTTCAGACCGGCCAGATCCGGCACCACGATGTCGGCCGCGCGCAACGGCAGCCCGACCACCCGGAGCCGCCACGCCTGGGCCAGCCAGAGGCGGGAGCTGCGCGTGAAGCCAGCATAGGGCAGATCCTCGTAGAAGTGTACGGTCCGGCCGCCGCGCGCCAGCCGGGCGCCGATCCCGGCAGCAATGCGGTGATCGATGTGCCAGCCCATGCCGAGCGGCGCCACCACGGTTTCATCCTTGCCGAGGCTGGATTCGATCTCGCGCGCCAGCGTGTCGGTCAGGGTCTGGCTTTCGGCATCGAGCGGCGCCTTCGACACCACCGCCTCCACCGCCAGGCCGCGCCGCAGCGCCACGTCGGGAATGTCCCGCCAGGCGGTGGCGAGCTGCGGATGGATCAGCCGGGCCGCGGCCGCATCCTCCGCCAGGCGCAGTGCGACGACCCCGTCCACATCCAGCTCCGGCCGGTTGGGGGCATAGGCGGAGCGTCCGAACAGGGTCAGCATCCTGACCGCGGTGCCCGCCTGCGCCAGCGCCCGCATCACGCCGGCGACGGAATAGGCGGCGTCGTCGAAATGCGGCGACAGCACCAGCGTCGCCGCGCCGAACCGCCGGCGCAGCCACGCGGTGGTCGCCGGATGCGCAGCATCCACCCTGACGGCGGGCAGCAGCCAGCGCACGGACAGGCCGTCGCGGCGGGATCAGTCGTCGCGCTCGGCTGCGGCGAGGATGTCCTCCGCCCGCAGCCAGCCGGGCGATCCGGCGGGGAGGTTCTGCTGGGCGCGCAGCGCCTGCTGGCGCGCGTCCGCGTTGTTGCCGTTGTGGAAATAGGCCTCGGCCTGCGCCAGCGCGGCATTGCCGAGATCGCCCTGCCGGCCGTAGGCGATGCCGAGGAAGCGCCAGAGCTGGCTGTCGGTCGGCTCGCGACGCAGCGCGATCCGCAGCGTCTCCACCGCCTCGGCCAGATAGGCCGGGTCGTCCAGCTCCAGCAGCGCCCGGGCGAGCATCAGCCGGATCGGCCCGGCGTCCGGCACCAGCGCCACCGCCTGGCGCAGCAGCGGTACCGCCTCGGCGATCCGCCCGTTCTCGAACAGGATCTGGCCCTTGAGCTCGAGGAAATAGGGGTCCGACGGCGCCTCGGCCAGCAGCGAGTCGATCAGCGGCAGCGCGCTGTTGAGGTCGCCCCGCTGGGCGTGGGCGATGGCCCGGGCATAGCGCGCCGGGAGACTGTTGTCGCTTTCCGGATAGGCCTGCAGCGTCTGGGCGAGGCCGGCGGTGAAGCCGATCAGCTTCGCCCGCATCCGCTCGTGCATCACGTAGAAGGACTCGGGGAAGCGGGCGTCGGAGTAGGGCGAGTTCTGGACGTGGTATCGGGCGTACTCGACGCGCTCGCGGGTGATCGGGTGGGTGCGCAGATAGGGGTCCTGGTACTGCGCGGCCACCAGCTCCTGGTCCTCCAGCAGCGCGAGGAAGTCGGCGATGCCCCGCGCCGACCAGCCGAGCCGGTCGAGGTAGGTCAGCGCCGACTGGTCGGCGGCGCTTTCCTGCGACCGGTTGAAGGCGAGCAGGGAGCGCAGCGTGCCGGAGGAGCTGCCGGCGACCACGGCGCCGCCGACGCCCGGGTTGCCGGTGGCGACGGCGGCCGCGACGCCCAGCAGCAGGTCGATGATGCGCTGCGCGCTTGCGTTGTTCAGCGCCGCGTTCAGCCGCGCGAGATGGCCGCCGGCGATGTGGCCGGTCTCGTGGGCGATCACGCCGATCACCCCGCCCGGATCCTTCGCCGCCATCAGCAGCCCGGTGTTGAGGAAGATGTTCTGGCCGCCGGCGACGAAGGCGTTCAGCCGGCGGTCGCTGATCAGGTAGACCGAGATCGCGTCCGGGTTCAGCCCGGCGACCTCGAAGATCGGCCGGCTGTAGGCGCGGATCGTGTTCTCGATCTCGGCGTCGCGGATCAGGACGACGCCGCGCTGCGCTGCCGCGGGCGTCGCCTGGCCGAACAGGATGCCGAGCAGCGCGAGCCCCGCCGCCGCCTGCCGCAGCCAGCGTCCGGGCCATGCCGATGTCCGTCTCGCCTCCACCTGCGGATCTCCCCTGCTGCATTCGCCTCGCGCCGGCGGCCGGCGCACAGTATATCCGGTCGCACGCCGGGGCGACTCCCCGATCTCGGCGGCACAAGATGGCAGGACCGTGGCAGGACAGGGAGCAGTGACCCCGTGACGCTGAAGATCGCCGAGCGCGGCGTGGTGCCGCCCTTCATCGTGATGGACGTGATGCAGGCCGCCGCGGACCGCGAGGCCCAGGGGCGGCACGTGCTGCACCTCGAGGTCGGGCAGCCCGGCACCCCCGCACCGGAGCCGGTGCGCGAGGCGGCGAAGGCGGCGATCGACGGCCACCGCCTCGGCTACACGCTCGCGCTGGGCGTCGATCCCCTGCGCGCCCGCATCGCCCGCTTCTACGGCGAGCGCTACGACGTCGATCTCGATCCGGGCCGCGTCGTCATCACCGTCGGCTCGTCGGGCGGTTTCCTGCTCAGCTTCCTCGCCGCCTTCGCCGCCGGCGACCGCGTCGCCCTCGGCTATCCGGCCTATCCCGCCTACCGCCACATCCTGAAGTCGCTGGGGCTGCAGGTGGTGGGCCTGCCCACCGGGCCGGAAACCCACTTCCAGCCGACGCCGGCGATGCTGGATGCGGCGCTGGCCGACGGGCCGATCGACGGGGTGATCGTCGCCAGCCCCTCCAACCCCGCCGGCGCGATGCTTGACCGGCCGTCGCTCGCCGCGCTGGTGGACTGGTGCACTGCCCACGGCGCCCGTCTGATCTCCGACGAGATCTACCACGGCATCACCTACCGCTTCCCGGGCACGACGGCGCTCGCGCTGACCGACGACGCCATCGTGGTCAACAGCTTCTCGAAGTACTTCTCGATGACCGGCTGGCGCCTCGGCTGGATGGTGGTGCCGCAGCCGATGCTGCGCGCGATCGAATGCCTGACCCAGAACCTGAACATCGCGCCGCCGACGCTGCCCCAGCTTGCCGCGCCCTGCGTCTTCGATCATCTCGACCTTCTCGACGAACTCGTCGCCGGCTATGCGCGCAACCGCGCGATCCTGCTGGAAGGGCTGCCGAAGGCGGGCCTGACGAAGCTCGCGCCGGCCGACGGCGCCTTCTACATCTGGGCCGACGTCGGCCACCTCACCGACGACTCCCAGGCGTTCTGCGCCCGGCTGCTGGAGGAAACGGACATCGCCATCGCGCCCGGCGTGGACTTCGACCCCGACCGCGGCCGCCACTTCGTCCGCTTCTCCTTCGCCGGCCCGACCGCCGACATCGAGCAGGCGGTGGAGCGCCTGGCGAACTGGCCGGGGATGCGCTGACATCGTGGCCGGAGCCGGCGTGCTTGCGCCGCGGCCCGGTCCGTGCCATATAGCCCGCCTCCCGGGCGCCGCCGTAGCTCAGGGGTAGAGCACACCCTTGGTAAGGGTGGGGTCGGTGGTTCAATTCCACTCGGCGGCACCATCTTGTCCCCCTGAGATACAAGACCCTTCAGGTCCCCGGCGTGTTGGCGGAATTCTGCACGGAACTGCAGAATGCGGCGTGAACATGCGCCGGGACCTTGGGGAAAGCTCGGGGAAGAACCGCCGGCGCGTCAGACCAGATACTTCAGCGCGACGAAGCCGCCGGCGACGACCACGACCAGCAGGATGGCGAATTCGGTCTTGTAGCGGACCAGCAGGCGCTTGATGGGCGGGCCGAAGAAGTAGAACACCACGGCCATCGCATAGAAGCGGAGCGCGCGCCCGGCCAGGCTGACCAGCAGGAACATCGCGAAGTCGTATTCGACGAAGCCGGCCACGATGCAGGTCAGCTTGTAGGGCACCGGCGTGATCGCGCCTATCAGCAGCACGACCGCGCCCTGCCACAGGTTCTCGGTCATCTCCGTCTGGAAGGCGGCGAACTGCTCCTCGAACCCGTAGAAGTCGATCAGCCAGGCGCCGATCGAGGCGTAGGTCAGCCAGCCGATGAGATAGCCGGCGATGCCGCCGGCGACGGAGGTGATCGTGCCCACCGCCGCGACCAGCCAGACGCGGGCCTTGTTGACCAGCATCATCGGGATGGTCGCGGCGTCGATGGGGATCGGGAGGAACGCGCTTTCCAGCGCCGAGAGGATGCCGAACAGCCACAGCGCCCTGCGCGTGTCGGCGTAGTTCATGCAGAATTCCACCGCCGCGCCGATGCGCAGGTAACGGGGCAGGGCCATCCATGTCCTCTCGCAACGGCAACCGCCGGCCGGCCCCCGAGGGCACGGCCGGCGGCGCGGCGACTCGCGGGGGTCTATATACGTGGCTTCACGGCCCGGCGCACGACAGGAAGCATGAACTGCATCCCATGTCGGGGGTCACTCGAACGCGCCCTCCAGCCGGCCCTCCGGCTCGGCCAGCAGGTAGTAGGCTGCGGCCGAAAGCACGGGGCCGATCGTCCCGATAAGCGTCTCGATGCCGATCGCGACGTACATCGCGTTCTTCACGCCGTCGAGGGTTTCGACCGAGTGCTCGATGATCTTGCCGGACAGGAAGCCGATGACGCCGGTGATGATCGCGACCACGATCATCGCTCCGATGATGCTGAGCCGGTGGCCGCGGGTCAGGTCGGAGCTGGTGCCGAGCGCGCTGATCATGTCCTGCCGCTCCAGGACGGCGACCGGCAGGGCGACAAAGAACTGCGCCGCCAGCACGACGGCGACCACGACCGCGGCGATCATCATCACGATCGCGCCGGCCATGCCGAGCTGGACGCCGATGAAGGCGAGGATGCCGGCCGGCACCGCGATCACGATGCCGAGCAGGAGCGTGACCCCGATGATGCTGTGCAGCCGCTTCAGCGCGGCAAGGAAGGCGGAGCCGACGCCCGTGCGGGCATCCTTCAGGGCGCTGACGACCAGCACGGACAGCACGCCGGCCAGGACGAACGACATCAGCAGGTTCACTGCGGTGCTGAGCAGCGGCGTGGTGGCGTAGTCGATGATGGCTTCCGGCGTCGCCACAACGAAGAACACGAGCAGCGGCAGATGGACCAGCGCCGATGCGACCACGATCGGACCGAATCGCGAGAACAGCGTGCCGAAGCCGGTGCCGAGGATGCTCCCGGTGGTGAAGGGCGGAACGTAGGCGCTGTAGCTGCTCATTGCGGTCTCCCCGAATTGCAAAGGGAGCCCACGCCACTGGCGGCCTGCCGCTCCCCGTCCGGCAGACTAGCTGAACATCGCCTGTGGCGAAGCGGTGGCGCCTGATGGCAATGCCGTGGCAGGGGTGTGCGCCAGATCACTCCACCGTCACGCTCTTGGCGAGGTTACGCGGCTGGTCGACGTCGGTGCCCTTCAGCACCGCGGTGTGATAGGCG
>CALKHQ010000263.1 GCA_937988735.1 uncultured Alphaproteobacteria bacterium | reverse complement strand
CATGGTCTGCGGCCGGCTCAGACCACGACCACCTCGAGGTCGCCGACGCCGTCCACGTGGCCGTGGATGCGGTCGCCCTTCACCACCGCGCCGACCCCGGCCGGGGTGCCGGAGAAGATCAGGTCGCCGGCGGCGAGCGTGAACAGGCGCGACAGGCAGGCGATCATCTCCGGTACCTTCCAGATCATCTGGTCAAGGTCGCCACGCTGCCGCTCGGCGCCGTTCACGGTGGCCCAGATCGCGCCCTTTGCCGGGTGGCCGATCTCGGATGCGGGCACGATGGGCGAGATCGGGGCGGCGGCGTCGAAGGACTTGCCCACCTCCCACGGCCGGCCGAGCTTCTTCGCCTCGCCCTGCAGGTCGCGGCGGGTCATGTCCAGCCCGACCGCATAGCCCCAGACGCAGTCCAGCGCCTCCGCCGCCGGGATGTCGCGGCCGCCCCGACCCAGCGCCACCACCATCTCGATCTCGTGGTGCACGTCGCTGGTGCCCGGCGGGTAGGGGAAGCGGCCGTCGGTTACCAGCCCGTCCGGGTTCTTCTGGAAGAAGAACGGCGGCTCGCGGTCGGGGTCGTGGCCCATCTCCACCGCATGGGCCGCATAGTTGCGGCCGACGCAGTAGACCCGCCGCACGGGGAAGGCGAGCGCGGAGCCCTTCACCGGCACCGCGTTCACCGGCGGCGGGGCGAAGGCGAAACCGGCGGAGGCAGCCTGGATCGTCATGAATTCCTCACTCCAGCGTAGTATTCGACGCGGCGCTCCACCCGCTCGATCAGCTCGGCGAGGATCAGCGCGAAGGCAAACAGGATCAGTGCGAGCGCCCAGAAGCGCTCCATCAGGAAGTTGCGCGAATAGAGCTCGAACAGGGCGCCGATGCCGATGACGGCGACCAGCAGCTGGCCGATCACCACGCCCTTGACCCCCCGGATCAGGCCGAGCCGGATGCCGGCCAGGATCTCCGGCAGCGCCGCCAGCAGCACGATCTTCCAGTAGAACTGGGCCCGGCTGGCCCCGAACGACCGCGCCATCTCGGCCAGCGACGCCGGGATGCCGCGGGCGCCGGCGCGGGCGTCCAGCGCGATGATCCACACGGCGAACAGGAACACGGTGACGATCACCGTGGTCTCGCCCATGCCGAACAGGATCATGATCACCGGCACCAGCGCGGTCAGCGGCGCGCTGACGAACAGGTTCACCCACATGCCGAGCAGGCGGTCGGCCGCCTCGACCCGGCCCATCAGGATCCCCATCGGCACGCCGACCGCAATCGCGAGCAGCATGCCGAGCACGAAGCTGCGCAACGTGATCCACGCCGCGTCGAGGAAGGTCGGCGTCGGCACCAGCTCGACCAGCGCCGCCAGCACGGCCGACAACGGCGGGAACATCAGCACGAGGTCGAGCTGCCCGACCGCTTCCCACACCAGTGCCCACAGCACCAGCGAGGCCATCATCGGCACCCGGTAGCCGAACAGGATCATGACCCCGCCCCCGTGCGGAGTGTCATGCCCGGCAGCCGCGGGCGCCCCCTAGACATAGCGCCGGAGCCCCTGCCAGATCGCCTCGACCGTATCGAGATACTCCGGCATGCGGCGGATCTCGTCGGGGTCGCGGTCGCGGGCGAGGTCGAGGTCGATGATGTCGGCGACCCGGCCGGGCCGCGGCGACAGCAGCACCACCCGGTCGGAGACGTAGACCGCCTCCTCGATCGAGTGGGTGACGAAGATGAAGGTCTTGCTGGCGACCGCGCGCAGCCGGATCAGGTCCTCCTGGAACTTGCGCCGGGTCTGCTCGTCCACCGCGCTGAACGGCTCGTCCATCAGCAGCACCGCCGCGTCCACCGCCAGCGCCCGGGCGAGGCCCACCCGCTGGCGCATGCCGCCCGAGAGCTCGTGCGGATACTTCCGCTCGAACCCGGCGAGCCCCACCATGTCCACGTAGTGCTTCGCCCGCTCCTCGCGCTCGGCCTTCGGCACCCCGCGCAGCTCCAGCCCGAAGCCGACGTTGCGCAGCACCGTCGCCCACGGCAGCAGGGCGAAATCCTGGAACACGAACGCTCGCTCCGGCCCCGGTCCGGTGACCCGCCGGCCGGCGATCAGGCATTCGCCCGCCGTCGCCGGGATCAGCCCGGCGATGATCTTGAGCAGCGTGGTCTTGCCGCAGCCCGACGGCCCGAGCAGGCTGGTGAGCCGGCCTTCCTCGAAGTCGAGGGTGACGTCGCGCAGCGCCTCCACCGCGCCGGCATAGACCTTGGAGATGCCGCGCACCTGCACCAGCGCCTCGCCCGCCGGCGCCGCCGGCGCGGGCTTCCGGCTCACCGCCGCGGTCACGACGCCTGCCCCCGCCGCTCGGGCCGGAACAGCGCCGTCTCCAGCCGCAGCAGCAGCCCGACGACGACGGCGGCGAAGACGATGATCGAGGCGATGGTGGCGTACATCTCCGGATATTTCGCGACCGAGCGGTTGTAGGTGATGAGATCGCCGATGCCGGTCGGCGTGATCAGCAGCTCCGCCAGCACGATGCCGATGAAGCCCGCGGCGATGCCGAGCCGGAGCCCGGCGAAGATCATCGGGCTCGCGTCGGGCAGCACGATCCTGGTGATCTCCTGCCAGCGGCTGCCGAGGAAGGAGCGCGACATCGCGATCAGCGACGGGTTGACGTTGCGCACCGCCTTGTAGGCGTTGAGCACGATCACCGGCAGCGCCAGCACGCACACCGCCAGCACCTTGGAGGTGAGCCCGATGCCGTAGATGAAGGTGATCATCGGGATCAGCGCCGCCATCGGCGCCGCCTGCATCACCACGAACAGCGGCGTCGCCACCCAGGCGACGTCGGCGCGCAGGCCCATCGCCACGCCCTCGGCAACCGAAACAATGTCCGGATCGGCCGCAATCGCTTCTAACAAGCTTCTCATCTCTGTTCGTCGCACCTCGTTTCTTTAAAGCGGCAAGCCAAATAGCCCAGGCCGAGCGGCCAAGGCTTTGACGCGAAAGTCCGGTTCATCCGGCAGCTTCATTGCAGGGGGCTGGGTGCGAGTGCGAGCTCGGGATGATATTCCAGCGCTTCTCGGCAATAATCGCATATCAGGT
>CALKHQ010000262.1 GCA_937988735.1 uncultured Alphaproteobacteria bacterium | reverse complement strand
GGCGTGGCGCGGGCTGTGGCCGCAGACCCTGCTGGGCGCGGTCCTTGCGGCGACGCTGGCTGCGCCCACGCCGGGCGCGCTGATCTGGGGCGCGCCGCTCCTGCTCGGCCTGCTGCTGGCGGTGCCCTGCGCGGTGCTGACGGCGGAGCCGGCGCTCGGCCGCTGGCTCAGCCGGCGCGGCCTGTTCGCGGGGCCGGAGGATTTCCACCCGCCGGCGATCCTGGGGCGGGCCGGGCTGGCGCCTGCGGCGAAGCCGCCGTCGCCGGCGGAACCGGCCGCGGAGGCGCGCTGAGCGCGGCCTTGACCCCAGCGGAAGCGCGGGCGATCCAGTACATCGCGGCGAACCCGGCCACGCTCGCGAGCAGCGTGGTGCCCCAGTTGTTCTCGATCTCGTAGATCAGCACCCCGAACAGCTGGGCGAGGATGGTGCTGCTGACGAAGACGATCAGCGACTGCTGGCCGATCCGCTCCAACCAGCGGGCGGCACGGCCCGTGAGCCGCCGCCCCGCCGGCCCGACCGCCGCCAGCACCACGGCGGCCAGCGCGAAGAAGTGGAGGATCCGGAGCGGCCCCAGCGTGGTCTTGCCGGCCACCGGCTCGAGCGCGGCGCGCATCTCCTCCAGCGGCGCCCACAGCGTGCGGATGTCGTGGTTGGCGAACGGAACCGAGACCAGCACCAGCGCGAGCGACGCCCAGACCAGCGGCCGCGACAGCCGCGGCTTCGGAAGCCAGCCGGCGCTGAAGCTCATCCCGAACAGGAACAGGAGCTGCCAGCCGAAGGGATTGAAGAACCACTCACGGTCCGACCACGGCTCGGCCGGAAGCCGCAGCCCCGCCTGGGCGGCGATGTAGAGCGCAAGCGACAGCGCGAACGGCGCAAGCGGCGAGACCCTGGCCGCCAGCACCCACAGCGGGATCAGCGCCAGGATCACGATGTACATCGGCAGGATGTCGAACAGGTTGGGCACATAGGTGAGGGTCAGGAGCCCGATCAGATTCCGCTGCGGGTCGTCGAAGAAGAAGCGCAGGTTGAGGAAATCGACGTGGGTCCGGCCGCCGACGATGAAGTCCGCCGCCGACAGCATGGCGGCGATCGCGAAGAACATGATGAGGTGGGCGAGATACACCTGCCACACCCGGCGTGCGACCTTCAGAACGCCGAAGCGGAACCCCGCCCGGTGGAACGGCGGCACGAAGGCGTAGCCGGCCGCGAGCCCGGAGACGAAGACGAACACCTCGGTCGCGTCGGAGAACCCCCAGGCCCCGGGAATGAAGCGCTTCCAGTCGTTGCCGGGCGTGTGGCTGATGAAGATCAGCAGGAAGGCGAGCCCGCGGAAGATGTCGACCAGCCGGTCGCGCCCGCGCGGGGCCTGGTGCCCGATCTCCGGCGGGGCTGTGCGCGTTTTCAGCGGCCCTCCGCCAGCAGCGCCGCCGCCATCGCATCCCACTCCGCCTCCAGCGGCTCGGAGCTGACGGGACGTCCCGCGCGCCGGTACCAGTAGCCCGCGTTGTCGAGGTCACCCTCGATGCGGTGCAGATGGGCGTGGACCCAGGCGCCATGGGGGCCGTTCTCGGCCTGGGCAATCCCGTGCGCCCGGTCCCAGTCCCCCTTCGCGGCGTACCACAGCGCGCGCACGCACGGCCCCACCCCGGCCGGCGGTTCCGGCCGGGCGAGCGAGGCGCGCAGCGCGGCAACGTCCATGATGCCCGTGTCCTGCAGATCCGTTCGGGTGCCGAACCTACTTCCGCCGCGGGCCGTCGTCCACAGGTGACGGCAGGCGCGCACTCGCCCTATGCTTCCATCTCCAGGTCACAGGAGAGAGCAGACAATGCCCCACCTTCCCGCCGTCATCGGCCCGAACCTGATGTCGAACAGCTTCCTCGGCAGCAACACGCAGATCTGCGTGGTGACGCGGGACTTCCAGCGCACGATGGAAGGGCTCGTCCGCGCCGGCATCGGGCCGTGGCGGGTCTATACCTTCGACCCGACGACTGTCGCCGACATGACCTACCGCGGCAAGCCGGCCGAATACTCGATGCGCCTCGGGCTGGCCGATTCCGGCACGATGAACTGGGAGATCGTGCAGCCGCTGAAGGGCCCGAACATCTACGAGGAGTTCCTGGAGGCGCACGGGGAAGGCATCCACCACGTCGCCTTCGGCTGCAACGGCATCCCGTGGGCCGAACGGGTGAAGGCGTTCACCGACCGGGGCTATGCGATGATCCAGTCGGGGGTCTGGCTGGGCCGGGTGCCCTATGCCTATTTCGAGACCGAGGGCGACACCACGACCACCTTCGAGATCTTCGACGTGCCGCCCGACTTCCCGACCCCGACCCCGGAGCTGTGGTATCCGGCCCCGCCGCCCGGGGCATGAGCGGCACCAGGGCCGGCGTTCGCACCCATGCGCTACAAGGACTACTACGCGACGCTCGGCGTCGCGCGGGACGCGAGCCAGGACGAGATCAAGCGCGCCTACCGCAGGCTCGCGCGCGAGTACCATCCCGACATCAACAAGTCCGCGGGCGCCGAGGAGCGGTTCAAGGAGATCAGCGAAGCCTATGAGGCGCTGAAGGATCCGGAACGGCGCGCGGCCTACGACCAGCTCGGCGACCAGTTCAAGGCGGGCGAGGACTTTCGCCCGCCGCCCGGCTGGGACGCCGGCTACGAGCACCACGAGTTTTTCACCGACAGCGACGCCGGCGACTTCAGCGACTTCTTCGAATCGTTGTTCGGGCGCGCCCGCGCCCGCCGCCGCGGCAGCGGCTTCCAGGCCCGCGGCCGCGACCACCAGGCGAAGGTGATGATCAGCCTCGCCGACGCCTATCACGGCGCCACCCGCACCATCACGCTGCGCGGCGCCGAGCTGGGCGAGGACGGGCGGCTGCAGCTGAGGCAGCGGTCGCTGAACGTGCGCATCCCGAAGGGGGTGCGCGAGGGCCAGATGATCCGCCTCGCCGGCCAGGGCGACCCCCGCGTCGGCGGCGGCCCGCCCGGCGACCTCTACCTCGAGGTCGCGTTCGAGCCGCACCCGCTCTACCGGGTGGACGGGCTCGACGTCACCATGGACGTTCCGGTGACGCCGTGGGAGGCGGCGCTGGGCGCGAAGATCACCGTGCCGACGCCCTCCGGCAACGTCGAGCTGAAGATCCCGCCGGGATCAGGCCAGGGCCGCCGGCTGCGCCTGAAGGGGCGCGGCATCCCGGCCCGAGAGCCGGGCGACCTTTATGTCGTGCTGCAGATCGCGCTGCCCCCCGCGGACAGCGACGAGGCGCGGCGGCTCTACCGCGAGATGGCCGAGAAGCTCGCCTTCAACCCCCGCAGGAGCCTGGGAGTCTGAGATGGACCACCCGCCGTCCGACGCGATCGCCGGAACGATCCTCGACGACGCCGTCGAGCTGACTCTGGAGGAGGTCAGCCTGGTGTGCGCGGTGCGCGAGGAGCGGATCCTCGCCCTGGTGGACGAGGGCGTGCTGCAGCCACGGGGCCGCGAGCGCGGAGACTGGCGCTTCCCCGGCGCCACCGTCGCCCGCGCGGCCCGCGCGCTCCGGCTCCAGCGCGAGCTGGATGTGGACGCCCATGCCGCAGCGGTGATCCTGGAGCTGCTCGACGAGATCGACCGCCTGCGCGCCCGGCTCGCGCGCTGAGCGGCCGGGCCGCGCGCCCGGAACCAGCCGGGCCTGTCGCAACGGGCTTGCCGCGCCGGGGGCGGCGGGCAAGATTCCGGATGACCGTCTTCAACAGCGGGAGGCGACGATGAGCCCAGCCGACAGGAAAAGCGGGACTGCGAGCGACTCTGGCCAGTTCGACCCCTTCGGAACGGCCGCCTGGGAACAGATGACGGAGGCGAGCCGCAAGCTGCTGGACACGGCGGCGACGATGAGCCGGGAGATCTTCGACTTCGCCACCGCCCGCCTCACCGAGGACATCACCACCCAGCAGAAGCTGCTGCAGGCAAAGTCCTTCGAGGAGATGCAGAAGGTCTATGCCGAATTCTTCCAGAATGCGTCGCGGCAGTACCTCGACGAGATGCAGAAGCTGATGTCGATGGCGACGAATTCGGTGACCGGGACCGCCCGCAGCGCGACCCGGCCGGCGCAGAAGTAGCGCGCCCTCCCGAACCGGCGGGGCGCGGCGATCTGACCATCGGCGCGGCCCGCGACCGCGGCTTGCGTCTTGCAAGCACCGCCCGCTAGCATCGGCGGCGGGGAGGAAGGCGCATGCCGAATCGTTTTGACCTGACGGGGCGCCGGGCGCTTGTCACCGGTGCGGGGACGGGTATCGGCCGCGCGATCGCGCTGGCGCTGGCAGAGGCCGGCGCGCGGGTCGCGGTGACCGACATCAACGGGGATGCCGCGCAGGCGGTCGCGGGCGAGATCGGGTCCGCCGCCGTCGCCGCCCAACTGGACGTGACCCGGGCCGCCAGCATCGCCGCCGCGTTCGATGCGGCCGGGCAGGCGCTGGGCGGGGTGGACATCGTCTGCGCCAACGCCGGCGTCTCGCGCATGAAGCATTTCACCGACGTCACCGAGGCGGACTGGGCCTTCACCATGGACGTCAACGCCAAGGGCGTGTTCCTGACCAATCAGGAGGCGGTGCGGCGCTTCCGCAAGGCAGGCACGAAGGGCGCGATCGTCAACACCGCCTCACTGGCGGGGAAGGTCGGCGACCCGGTGCTGGTGGACTACACCGCCAGCAAGTTCGCCGTCGTCGGCCTGACGCAGGCGATCGCGAAGAGCGTCGCCGCCGAGGGCATCCGGGTGAACTGCGTCTGCCCCGGCTTCGTCCGCACCTCGATGCAGGAGCGCGAGGTGGTGTGGGAGGCGGAGCTGAGGGGCACGACGCCGGAGGCCATCCGCCAGGGCTACATCGCGATGACGCCGCTCGGCCGGCTTGAGGAGCCGGAGGACGTCGCGGACGTGGTGGTGTTCCTCGCCAGCGACGCCGCCCGCTTCATGACCGGCCAGGCGATCAACGTCACCGGAGGCGTCTACATGGGGTAGCGCAGAGGGCCGGGCGCAGCCGCGGCGGCGCTGCCGCCACGCGGGTGATCAAGCGCGCCGGGCCGCACTTCATCCTGATCCTGTTTTCGGCCTCGCTGCTGCTGCCGCTGCTCTGGGTGCTGCGCACCAGCCTGACCAACAAGGTCAGCGCCTACCGGATCCCGCCGGAATGGACCGAGCCGATCGCGGACAACTACATCGCGATCTTCACCGACCAGCCCTTCGGCACCTTCTTTCTCAACAGCCTGATCGTCGCCGTCGGATCCACCGCCATCGCGCTGCCGCTGGCGACGATGCTCGCCTACGCCTTCTGCCGGTTCAACACCGGCGGCATGCCGCTGCGGCTCACCGTGCTCGCCAGCCAGATGCTGCCGCCGGTGATCCTGGTGCTGCCGCTGTTCTCGATCTTCCTGACCGTCGGGCTGATCAACAACCACCTGGGCCTGATGCTGGCCCACGTGACCATCAACCTGCCGTTCCTCGCCTGGATGCTGATCTCCTTCTTTGAAGGGGATGCGCGCATCGTCGAGGAGGCGGCGCGGGTCGAGGGCGCGACGCGGCTGCAGGCGTTCCTGTTCGTCGCGGTGCCGATGGCGGCCCCGGGGATCGTCGCCGCCGGGCTGCTGGGCCTGATCCTGTCGTGGAACGAGTTCCTTTACGCCCTCGTCCTCTCGGGCAAGGCCACGGCGACACTGCCGATCGGGCTCAGCGCGCTGGAGACCCACCGCGGCGTGGAGATCGCGATGCTGGCGGCGGCAACCATGTTCTCGATCACGCCGGTGTTCGTCCTGCTGCCCTTCCTCAAGCGCTACCTGATCAAGGGGCTGGCGCTGGGGGCAGTGAAATGAGTTCGCAGCGCGCCGCGGTACGGCGCGAAGACAGGGGAGGTTCTGCGATGCGAGTGAACATGCTGCTGGCGGCCACGGCCTTGGTCGCCGTGCCGATGCTGGCCCACGGCCAGACCATCTCGATCCTGATGGAGAGCGTGCCCGACACCCGCTTCGTGCAGGAGGTGGTGCCGCAGTTCACCGAGGCGACCGGCATCGAGGTCGACATCGAGGTGGTGAACTACGCCGAGATGCACGCCAAGCTGGTCCCGCAGCTGGTGGCGCCCGAAGGCAGCTATGACGTGATCGTGGTGGACTTCTACTGGGTGGGCGAGTTCATCAAGGCCGGCTGGCTGCAGCCGCTGGACGACCGCATCGCCGAGAGCGGCTTCGACACCAGCGTGTACGTGCCCGTCCTGTTCGACCTGGTCGGGCAGGTGGACGGCACGACCTACATGCTGCCGTTCTACAACTACGCGATGGGCCTGACCTACCGGAAGGACCTGCTGGAGGATCCGGAGAACCAGGCCGCGTTCGAGGCCCGGTACGGCATGCCGTTGCGCGTGCCGGAGACCTGGGAGGAATACAAGAACCAGGTCGCCTTCTTCACCGACCGGGAGGCCGGCTTCTACGGCGTGGTCAACCAGGGCCTGCGCCCCGACCCGATCGCGATGGAGTGGTCCAACTACCTGTTCGCCAACGGCGGCCAGTTCCATGACGAGAACTGGAACCCGACGCTGACCACGCCCGAGGCGGTGCAGGCGCTCGAGGACTACAAGATGATGATCAGCGAGTACGGGCCGGTGGGCGCCGCGAGCTTCGGCTTCGACGAGGCGTTCAACGTCGCCGCTCAGGGCCAGGCGTACAGCTACCTCACCTACAACATGTTCCGCACCGCCTACGACGACCCGGAGATTTCCGCCGTCGTCGGCAAGATGGAGCTGGCGCCGGTGCCGAACGGCGGCCTCAACGGCGCCTGGGGCTGGGCCATCCCGGTTTCCAGCCCGGATCCGGACGCCGCCTGGCAGTTCCTGCAGTGGATCGAGTCGCCGGAGATCGCCAGGCAGCGCGCCATGCTCGGCGGCTCGCCGACCCGCTTCGACGTGTTCGACGATCCGGAGCTGAACGCGACCTACCCGTACTACCCGGCGCTGCGGGCGCTGCTCGACACCGCGCACAACTTCCCGGTCTTCACCTACACGCCCGAGCTGGTGGACATCATGGGCCGCGAGCTGAGCCTGGCCGTCGTCGGCGACAAGACGTCGGAAGAGGCGCTGGCCGCGATCCAGGAGGAGTTCACCGAGCTCGCCCGGCGCGACGGGAAGATCGAGTAGACCCGCTCTTGCGCTCCCGTCCTTCGACGCTGATGTCCGCGGCCGGTGCCCGCGCCCCCCTCCCCCGACACGGGGGAGGATCGGGACGCCGGCGCAGACGGGCCACGTGCGCCGCCGTTCCGCAGCCATGAATCCTCTGGCCCGCAGTTGCGGGGCGCCTGACGGCGCCCCGACCCTTCGCCGCCCCCTCCCCCTGCCGGAGAAGGGCGCCGGCATGGCCGCGGGAGGCGGCCGGGCATGAGCGCCCTGTTCGCGCCCACCCTTGCCGCGCGCGACCGGCGCTTCGGCTATGCCATGGCGGCGCCGGCGATCGTGGTGCTGGCGGCGATCATCCTGGCGCCGGTGGCGCTGGCGCTGGCGACGAGCCTGTTCGACTACACACTGATGAACATGACCTTCGACAGGTTCATCGGGTTCGACAACTTCGTCGCCGCCCTGTCCAGCTCCGAGTTCGCCAACTCGATGGTGGTGACGACGCTGTTCGTCATCGCGGTGGTGGCGCTGGAGTTCGTCATCGGCTTCGTCGTCGCGCTGATGCTGACCACGGTGAAGCGCGGCAAGAACATCTACTACCTGATCCTGCTGATCCCGCTGCTGATCAACCCGGTGGTGGTGGGGCTGATCTGGCGGATGCTGCTGCATCCGACGCTCGGCATCGTCAACTGGCTGCTCGGCGGGATCGGGGTGCCGGACATCGACTGGCTGGGCCACCCGGGCACCGCCTTCTGGACGGTGGTGCTTGTCGACATCTGGCACCAGGTCTCGTTCATGGCCGTGCTGCTGACGGCGGGCCTGTCCGCGCTGCCGACGGAGCCGTACGAAGCGGCCCGGGCCGAGGGCGCCGGCACGCTGCAGACCTTCTGGTACATCACGCTGCCGCTGATGAAGCCGGTGATCGCGGTGACGCTGCTGATCCGGCTGATCTTCGCGATCAAGACCTACGACCTGATCTACATCATGACCCGCGGCGGCCCCGGCGACGCGACCGACCTCATCAGCTACTACATCTACCGCTCCGCCTTCGCGCGCCTGAACCTCGGCGAGGCGGCGGCGATGGCGATCCTGCTGATGGTGATCGTGATCGTGCTGACGCTCGCGCTGTTCCGCACCATGCGGGCGCGCGGCTGATGCGCGCGGCCGGTGACCATCCGTCAGGAACGGACTGAGTATGGCGCACATCGTTCTCGACAAGGTGACGAAGAGCTACGCCGGCGGGGTGACCGCCGTCGATGCGGTGGACCTGGAGATCCGCGACGGCGAGCTGATGGTGCTGCTCGGCCCGTCCGGCTGCGGCAAGTCCACGACGCTGCGGATGATCGCCGGGCTGGAGACCATCTCCTCCGGCGACCTCTACATCGACGGCGAGCGGGTGAACGAGAAGGACCCGCGCGACCGCGACCTTGCGATCGTGTTCCAGAACTACGCGCTCTATCCCCACATGAACGTGGCCCGCAACCTGGGCTTCGGGCTGAAGCTGCGGCGCGTGCCGCCGGCGGAGATCGAGCGCCGGGTGCAGGAGACGGCGCGGATGCTGGGCATCGAGGCGCTGCTGAAGCGCCGGCCGGCCCAGCTTTCCGGCGGCCAGCGCCAGCGGGTGGCGCTGGGCCGGGCGCTTGTCCGCCAGCCGCGCGGCTTCCTGCTCGACGAGCCGCTCTCCAATCTCGACGCCCAGCTCCGGACCACGATGCGGCTGGAGCTGATCAAGCTCCACCGCCAGCTCGGCGCCACCATCATCCACGTCACCCACGACCAGCTCGAGGCAATGACGATGGGCGAGCGGATCTGCATCATGGACGGCGGCAAGGTGGTGCAGGTGGGCCCGCCGGCAGACGTCTACCGCAACCCGGCCAGCCTGTTCGTCGCCGGCTTCCTCGCCAGCCCGCCGATGAACCTGCTGCCGGCGGCCGTGGTGGGCAGCGACGGCGGCGGCCTTGCCGTGCGCGTCGGCGCGACGACCCTGCCGCTGCCGGAGGAGTATCTGCAGGCCTATGCCGGCTGCCGCGACCGGTCGGTGGTGCTCGGGGTGCGGCCGGAGGACCTGCACGAGGCGGCGCCGGCGCTGCCGCAGATCACCGTCGCCGCCAACGCGGTCGAGATGGTGGGCCCGGAAGTGATCCTGGTCGGCACGCCCGAGGGCCTGGAGACCGAGGCATCCGCCCGCCTGAGCCGCGCCTTCCGCGCCGAGCCCGGCGACCGCATCAGCCTCGGCGTCGACATGCGCCAGATCCACCTGTTCGACCCGGCTACCGGCCTCGCCGTCCCGCGCCCCGACCTGGGCTTCGAGCCGCACCGCCGGTAACCCGCGCTCCCCGGCAGGCGCGGCCGGCAGGGCCATCCGGGGGCCGACGCCTCGCCCCATCCCCCGGTACCACGTCATGCGCCCCTCCCACGTCATGCTCCGGCTCGACCGGAGCATCCACGCGCCGCCGCAGCGCCGGCCGTCTGACGGTTCCCACCACCGTTGCAGCAGCATCGTGGCCGGTGCCGCCCGGCCCGTGCGCGGCGCCTGCCGCGTGTGCGGTCCGCTCAAGCCGGACCACGACGATGTCAGGAACCTCACGACGGGTGCGGGAGGGCGAGGACCGGTTCCCCCCATCCCCAGCACCGCATGGCGCGCCCCGACCGTGACCGGCGAGACGCCGCCTACGACTCCATGAACCGGCGGAACGCCTCGGCGTAGTCGGGGTGCCAGCGCGAGAGCGGCGGGCGGTTCTCGGTCACGTCCTGCATCGCCCAGGTCATGCGGCGGTTGTCGATCTCGCGGGTGACCTCGTTGTCCGGGCAGATGATGTAGAAGTCGCCGGCCGCCATGCGTTCGATCATGAAGTCCACCACCTGCCCGGGCGTCCACGCCCCCGCCGGCTTCTCCGTCGCGCGGGTGAGCCCGGTGAAGGTGAAGCCGGGCACCAGCAGGTGGACGCTGACCTGCGGGCCGGCGCCACTGCGCAGCTCGTGCGCCAGCGCCTCGCTGAACACCTTCACCCCCGCCTTGGAGATGTTGTAGGCGGGGTTGCCGGGCGGGCAGGTGATGCCCTGCTTCGAGCCGGTGTTGATGATGGCGCACGGCGTGCCCTGCGCGGCCATCGCCTGGGCGAAGGCATGCGTGCCGTGGATCACGCCCCACAGGTTGGTGTCGATGATGTCGCGCCAGCTCTCGCTCGCCACGAGCGCGCTGCTCGGCGGCTCGATGCCGGCGTTGTTCATCAGCACCCCGACCTCGCCCCAGGCGGCATGGACGCGATCCCTGAGGGCGAGCATGTCGGCCTCGCGGCGGACGTCGGCCACGGTCGCCATCACCGCGCCGGCGCCGTCGCCGGCGAGCCGTTCCAGCTCGCGGGCCGCCTCCTCCAGCGCGCCGGCAGTGCGATCGACGATGCACACCCGCATGCCGAGCGCGACGAAGCGCCGGGCGGCGGCGAGCCCGATCCCGCTCGCACCCCCGGTGATGACGGCAACCCGGCCGGACGCCAGGGCTGGATGCTGTGTCATTGCGCTCACTCCCGACGATCCTCACCCGCCCGCACCATAGGCGGCCGCGCCGGCGCGGGAAAGGGCGGCCCTTGACGGCGGCAGACGAACGCTTCCACACCAGAACGGGAGCGCCGCGGCAGCGGCCGTCACCACGGAACGAGGAAACGTCATGGCCTTCGCCATCTATCCGAGCCTGAAGAACGCCGTCGTCTACGTCACCGGCGGCGCGTCCGGCATCGGCGAGCACATCGTCCGCGCCTTCGTCGAGCAGGGCTCGCACGTCGGCTTCGTCGACATCGACGCCGAGCGCGGCCGGGCGCTGGCCCACGAACTGAAGGCCGGCGGCGCCACCATCCACTTCGAGCCCTGCGACCTGCGCGACATCCCGGCGCTGAAGGCCGCATTCGCGGCGCTGGAGCAGGCGCTCGGCCCGGCCGGCGTGCTCGTCAACAACGCCGCCCGCGACGACCGCCACGGCTGGGAGGAGGTAACGCCGGAGTATTACGACGAGCGGATCGCGACCAACCTGCGCCACTACTTCTTCGCCATCCAGGCCGTCGCCCCGGGCATGATAAGGGCCGGCAAGGGCTCGATCATCAACTTCGGATCCAACAGCTGGTGGGAGGCGACCGGCGGCATGCCGGTGTACACCACGGCCAAGGCGGCGGTGCACGGGCTCACCCGCGGCATGGCGCGCGACCTCGGCCGCTACCGCATCCGGGTCAACACGGTGGTGCCCGGCTGGGTGATGACCGAGCGGCAGAAGACGCTGTGGGCCACGCCCGAGGCGCTGGAGCGGCACCGGCAGAAACAGTGCCTGCCCGACCTGATCGAGCCGGTCTACCTCGCGCGGATGGTGCTGTTCCTCGCCTCGGACGACGCCGCGATGTGCACGGCCAACAACTACATGGTGGAAGCCGGATCGATCTGAACGGACGGGGAGGAAGCGATGGTGGCGGACCAGGCGAGGCTCGACGCGTTCAAGGCGAAGCTGCTGACCGAGCTCGGCGGGGCGGCGTCGATGGTGATCGCGATGCTCGGCGACAAGGCCGGGCTGTTCAGGGCGATGGCGGGCGCCGGCCCGCTGACCACGGCCGAGATCGCCGCCCGCGCCGGCTGCGCCGAGCGGCCGGTGCGGGAATGGGCCAACGCGATGGCCGCCGCCGGCTGGATCGACTGCGACCCCGAGGGCCCCACCTACAGCCTCAGCCCCGAGCAGGCGCTGGTGTTCGCCGACGAGGACAGCCCGCACAACATCCAGGGCTTCTTCCAGTCCACCGCCTCGATGATCCACGACCTCGACCGTACGGCGGAATCGTTCCGGCACGGCCGGGGCGTGGCGTGGGGCGACCGCCACCAGTGCCTGTTCTGCGGCACCGAGCGCTTCTTCCGCCCCGGCTACATCGCCAACATCGTGGAAAAATGGATCCCGGCGCTGGAGGGCGTGCAGGAGAAGCTGGAGCGGGGCGCGCGGCTGGCCGACGTCGGCTGCGGCTACGGCATCTCCACCGTGCTGATGGCGGAGGCCTTCCCCAGGTCCGAGTTCGTCGGCTTCGACTTCCACGGCCCGTCCATCGCGCGGGCGCGGGAAAAGGCGACGGAGATGGGCCTCGCCAACGTCCGCTTCGAGGTCGCCGCGGCCAAGGGGTACGCCGAGTGCGGCTTCGACGTGATCGCCTTCTTCGACTGCCTGCACGACATGGGCGATCCGGTGGGGGCGATGGCGCACGCGCGCCAGGCGCTGAAGCCCGACGGCTGCGTGATGCTGGTCGAGCCCTTTGCCCGCGACCGGCTCGCCGACAACCTCAACCCGGTCGGCCGGCTGTTCTATTCCGGCTCCACCTGCGTCTGCGTGCCGGCGTCGCTGAGCCAGGAGGTCGGGCTCGCGCTCGGCGCCCAGGCCGGCCCGGCGCGGCTGCGCGAGGTGGCGCTGCAGGCCGGTTTCGCCGACCTCAAGCCGGTGATGACCTCCGAGTTCAACATGGTGCTGCAGGCGTTCCCGGCCTGAACCCGCGGAGTCGCGAAGGGAAGCGTCGCGCCGGCACGGGAACGCACCGGCGGGCGCGCCCCGCTCCTCGAATTCCATGGCAAGCACCGGGATGCCGCTCCGGCCGGTCCCATATAGATGACGGCAGAAGGCGCCCGCGGTCCGGGCGTGCGAGATCGAGGAGATCGCGATGACTTCTGCTGTGGCCACCCCGGCCCCCGACTATGCCACCGACGACGCCCGCTGGGCGGCGGTGGTGGCCCGCGACCCGGCGGCGGAGGGCCGGTTTTGGTTGTCCGTCCGCACCACCGGCGTCTACTGACGCCCGGGCTGCGTCGCCCGCCGGCCGCGGCGGGAGAACGTCGCCTTCCATGCCAGCCCCGCGGAGGCGGAGCGGGCCGGGTTCCGGCCCTGCAAGCGCTGCCGCCCGGACGAGGCGGATCCGGGGCGGCGGCGGCGCGAGGCGATCGCCGCCGCCTGCCGGCAGATCGAGCAGGCGGAGGAGCCGCCGCGGCTGGACGCGCTGGCGGCGGCCGCGGGCATGAGCCCCTGCCACTTTCACCGGCTGTTCAAGGCCGCGACCGGCCTGACCCCGCGCGCCTGGGCCGCCGCCCACCGGGCGAAGCGGGTGCGGGAGGAGCTCGCCGCGGGCGCGACCGTCACCCAGGCGATCTACGGCGCCGGCTTCGGCTCCAGCAGCCGCTTCTACGAGCAGTCCGACCGGATGCTGGGAATGAAGCCGTCCGCGTTCCGCGCCGGCGGCCGCGACGCCGAGATCCGGTTCGCCGTCGGCGAATGCTCACTCGGCACGATCCTGGTGGCGGCGAGCACCCGGGGCATCTGCGCCATCCTGCTTGGCGACGAGCCGGAAGCGCTGGTCCACGAGCTGGAGGACCGGTTCCCGCAGGCGCGGCTGGTCGGCGGGGACGCCGCCTTCGAGGCCTGGGTGGCGCGTGTGATCGGCTTCGTCGATGCGCCCGCCGCCGGGCTCGACCTGCCGCTCGACATCCGCGGCACCGCCTTCCAGCAGCGGGTATGGCAGGCGCTGACCGCGATCCCGCCGGGGTCCACCGCCAGCTATGCCGACATCGCCGCCGCCATCGGCCGGCCGAAGGCGGTGCGCGCGGTGGCCCGGGCCTGCGCGGCCAACCCGCTGGCGGTGGCCATCCCCTGCCACCGCGTTGTCCGCACCGACGGCGGACTCTCCGGCTATCGCTGGGGCATCGAGCGCAAGCGGGCCCTGCTGGAACGCGAGCGCGCGGCATGACGCTGGACTGGGACCGCGTCGCGGCGGAGCTCGACGCCCATGGCTGCGCGGTCGTCCCGGAACTGGTCGCCCCGGACGGCTGCGCGGCGCTCGCCGCCGCCTGGGACGACGACCGGCTGTTCCGCAGCCGGGTGATCATGGCCCGCCACAACTTCGGCCGCGGCGAGTACCGCCATTTCGCCTACCCGCTGCCGCAGGCGGTGCAGGCCCTGCGCACGGGCCTCTACCCGGCGCTCGCCGCCATCGCCAACCGCTGGAACGCCGCCCTCGGCATCGCCGGCCGCTTCCCCGACACGCTCGACGCGCTGCTTGCCCGCTGCCGTGCGCAGGGCCAGACGCGGCCGACCCCGCTGCTGCTGCGCTACGAGGCCGGCGACTACAACTGCCTGCACCAGGACCTCTACGGCGACCTCGCGTTCCCGCTGCAGATGACCGTGCTGCTGTCGCAGCCGGGCCGCGACTTCACCGGCGGCGAGTTCGTGCTGACGGAACAGCGGCCGCGCATGCAGTCGCGTGCGGAAGTGGTGCCGCTGGCGCAGGGCGATGCCGTCATCTTCCCCGCCCACCACCGGCCGGCGCGCGGCGCGCGCGGCTGGTACCGGGCGGTCATGCGCCACGGCGTCAGCCGGCTGCGCTCAGGGCGGCGTCACTGCCTCGGGATCATCTTTCATGACGCCCGCTGAGCCGTCCGGCGTCATCCCCGGGGTGTGCTTGATCACGTTCCGGTTGAGCGTTACGTAAAGCTTGCGCAACCGGTCCGGGGAGCCTATTCGTCGGCGCGTCTGATGGTGCTCGGGACCGCTTCCCGCGGAGCAAGGGAGCCTGCCCTGTCCTTGAAGCTTTCGGGGTGTTAAGAAAGCGGGCAGCCGCCTTCCGAGTCACAAGCTCTCATCGCCAACGAGAACGAGCATGCAGCCGACGGATGTCACCGATCCGGAGTACTTCCACAAGGTTGTGGACTGCCAGTGGGCATGTCCCGCGCACACTCCGGTCCCGGAGTACATCCGCCTCATAGCCCAGCGCCGCTATGCCGACGCCTTCATGCTCAACTGGGAATCGAACGTGTTCCCGGGCATCCTCGGCCGCACCTGCGACCGGCCCTGCGAGCCGGCGTGCCGCCGGTCGCGCGTGGAGGAGAAGCCGGTCGCGATCTGCCGGCTGAAGCGCGTCGCCGCCGACTACAAGGGTGACGTCAGTGCACGGCTGCCGAAGGGGCCGTTCCCGCGCAACGGCAAGCGCGTCGCGCTGATCGGCAGCGGTCCGGCCTCGCTCACGGTGGCGCGCGACCTGCTGCCGCTCGGCTACACCTGCGTGATGTTCGAGAAGGACCCGAAGGCCGGCGGCCTGATGCGCACCAACATTCCCTCGTTCCGGCTGCCGACCGACGTGCTGGACGAGGAGGTGAACCGGGTACTGGACATGGGGGTCGAGACCCGGTTCGGCGAGGCGGTGACCAGCCTGCGCGCGCTCCTCGGCCAGGGCTTCGACGCGGTGTTCATCGGCACCGGCGCCCCGCGCGGCAAGGACCTGAACCTGCCGGGGCGAGAAGAGGCGGCCGCGAACATCCACATCGGCACCGATTTCCTGAAGTCGGTCGCCTTCGGCCACATCGACCGCATCGGCCGCCGCGTGGTGGTGATCGGCGGCGGCAACACCGCGATGGACTGCTGCCGCACCGCGCTTCGCCTCGGCGCCGAGTCCGTCACCGTCACCGTCCGCAGTCCGCGCGCCGACATGAAGGCGTCGCCGTGGGAGATCGAGGATACCGAGCGTGAGGGCATCCCGATCCTCGACAACCACGCGCCGAAGCGGTTCGTGCTGGAGAACGGGCGCCTCGTCGCGGTCGAGTTCGAGAAGATGCGCGCCGAATACGAGCCGAACGGCCGCCGCCGGCTGATCCCGACGGGCGAGCCGCCGGTGGTCATCCCCTGCGACGACGTGCTGATGGCGATCGGCCAGGAGAACGCCTTCCCCTGGATCGAGCGCGACATCGGACTCGAGTTCGACGACAAGGGGCTTCCGATCGTCGATGCCCGCACCTACCAGTCCACGCTGCCCGGCGTGTTCTTCGGCGGCGACGCGGCCTGGGGGCCGGAAAACATCATCTGGGCGGTCGCCCACGGCCACCAGGCGGCGATCTCCATCGACCTCTGGTGCCGCGGCGAGCCGCTGTCGAACCGTCCGCGGCCGACCACCAGCCTGGTCAGCCAGAAGATGGGCATCCACGAGTGGTCGTACGACAACGACGTCGCGCTGACACGCCGCGTGCCGGTGCCCCACGCCGACCTCGACACGGCGCTGAAGAGCCTGAAGGTCGAGGCCGAGCTCGGCTACGACGACCAGCTCGCGCTCAAGGAGGCGGCGCGCTGCCTCAACTGCGACGTGCAGACCGTGTTCACGCGCGACCTCTGCATCGAGTGCGACGGCTGCGTGGACATCTGCCCGGTGGACGCGATCAACTTCACGCAGAACGCGGAAGAGACGGTGCTGCGCGAGCGGCTGCGGGTGCCGGCGCGGAACCTGGAGCAGGACCTCTACGTCTCGCCGCCGCTGAAGACCGGGAGAGTCATGGTCAAGGACGAGGACGTCTGCCTGCACTGCGGCCTCTGCGCCGAGCGCTGTCCGACAGGAGCCTGGGACATGCAGAAGTTCACCTACGGCGCAGCCCACGCGACATGCAGCAAGGTGCCTGCCCATGTCGCCTAAGCCGGCCGAGACCCCGACGTTCAACGAGTTCGTCCTCAAGTTCGCCAACGTCAACGGCTCCGGCTCCGCCAGCGCGAACCTGCTGTGCGCGAAGGCGCTGTTCCGCATGGGGCTGCCGGTCAGCCCGAAGAACATCTTCCCGTCGAACATCCAGGGCATGCCGACCTGGTACGAGATCCGGGTCAGCGAGGCCGGGTGGCTCGCGCGGCGCGCCGGCGTGGACGTCATGGTCGCGATGAACCCGCAGACCTACCGCCAGGACGTGGCCGAGGTCGTGCCGGGCGGGACGCTGATCTACGACAACAGCTGGCCGCGCGAGTTCGGGCGCAGCGACATCAACGTGGTCGGCATCCCCCTCGCCCGCCTCGCCGCCGAGGCCTACAGCGACCCGCGGCAGCGCCAGCTGTTCAAGAACATCATCTACCTCGGCGCGCTGACCCGGCTGATCGAGATCGACGTCGAGGTGGTGGAGGGCCTGCTGGCCGAGCAGTTCAGGGCCAAGCCGAAGCTGGTCGAACCGAACATGCAGGCGCTGAACATCGGCCGCGACTACGTGCGCGACAACGTCCCCCACCCGCTGAAGGTGCGCGCCCGCAAGTCGGACCGCACCCGCGGCAAGATCATGATGACCGGCAACGAGGCCGCCGGGCTCGGCGCCGTCTTCGCCGGAGCCACCGTCGCCTCCTGGTATCCGATCACGCCCTCGACCTCCGTCGCCGAGGCGTTCGAGAAGCACTGCGGCCGCTTCCGCCGCAACGAGGACGGCAGCCTGCGCGCCGCGATCATCCAGGCCGAGGACGAGCTTGCCGCCGTCGGCATGGCGATCGGCGCCAACTGGAACGGCGCCCGCGCCTTCACCGCCACCTCCGGCCCCGGCATCTCTCTGATGAGCGAGTTCATCGGCCTCGCCTACTTCGCCGAGATCCCGCTCGTCATCATGAACATCCAGCGCGGCGGCCCATCGACCGGCATGCCGACGCGGACCCAGCAGTCGGACATCTTAGCCTGCGCCTACGCCAGCCACGGCGACACGAAGCACGTGCTGCTGTTCCCGTCCGACCCGGGCGAGTGCTTCGCCTTCGCCGCCGACGCCTTCGACCTTGCCGAGCGGCTGCAGACCCCGGTGTTCCTGATGAGCGACCTCGACATCGGGATGAACGACTGGGTGATCGACGAGCTCACCTGGGACGACGGCCGCACCTACGACCGCGGCAAGGTGATGGACGCGGAGATGCTGGAGCGGATGGAGTTCGCCCGCTACCGCGACGTCGACGGTGACGGCATCCCGTGGCGCACCATCCCCGGGACCCATCCGGAGAAGGGCGCCTACTTCACCCGCGGCACCTCGCACACCGACACCGGCGGCTACACCGAGGACGGGGTGGTGAACGCCCGCAACCTCGCCCGCATCGCGAAGAAGATCGTCACCGCGAAGGGCCTGGTCCCCAGGCCGGTGATCCGCGACATCAGCGCCAAGTCCCGGCTCGCCATCGTCAACTTCGGCTCCACCGAGCCGGCGGTGGCGGAGGCGATCGACCTCCTCGCGCGCGCGGGCCACGGGCTCAACCACATGCGGATCCGGGCCTTCCCCTTCACCGACGAGGTTACTGCCTTCGCCGCGCGCCACGACTACCTGTTCGTGGTCGAGCAGAATCGCGACGCCCAGATGCGGCACCTGCTGATCGCGGAGGCCGGCATCCCGGCGGAGAAGCTGGTTCCCGTCACCAACGTCGACGGCCTGCCGCTGACCGCGGCCTTCGTCCAGGGCGCGGTGCTCGACGTGCTGGAGCGCGACCAGCGGGTGGCCGCCGCCGGCGGCGCCCCGATCACCGCCGCGGAATAGGCGCGAGAGCCATGACCCACATCGCCAAGCCGAAGTTCCACCACCCCGCCCTGCCGGTGAACGCGCTCGGGCTGACCCGCCGCGACTACGAGGGCGTCGTCTCCACCCTCTGCGCCGGCTGCGGCCACGACTCCGTCACCGCCGCCATCATCGAGGCCTGCTTCGAGCTCGACCTGCCCGCCCACAGGGTGGCCAAGGTATCGGGCATCGGCTGCTCGTCGAAGACGACCAACTACTTCCTCAACCGCGCCCACGGCTTCAACAGCGTGCACGGGCGCATGCCGTCGGTGGCGACCGGCGCCAACCTCGCCAACCGCGACCTGGTCTACATCGGCGTCTCCGGCGACGGCGACACCGCCTCCATCGGCCTCGGCCAGTTCTGCCACGCCATCCGCCGCCGGCTGAACATGGTCTACATCTGCGAGAACAACGGCACCTACGGGCTGACCAAGGGCCAGTTCTCCGCCACCAACGACAAGGAGTCGAAGAGCCGCAAGGGCGTCGACAACCTCTACCAGCCGATCGACCTGTGCACGATGGCGATCGAGCTCGGCGCCGGCTTCGTCGCCCGCAGCTTCTCCGGCGACAAGCGCCAGCTGGTGCCGCTGATCAAGGCCGCCATCCGCTATCGCGGCTTCGCCTTCATCGACGTGATCTCGCCCTGCGTCACCTTCAACAACCACGCCGCCTCGACCAAGAGCTACGACTGGGTGCGCGAGCACAACGCAGCCCTGGACTCGCTCGACATCGTCCCCGCCCGGGAGACGATCGAGGCCGACTACGCCGAGGGCACCTCGCTCGACGTCGACCTGCACGACGGCAGCCGCATCCGCCTGCACAAGCTCGCCGCCGACTACGACCCGACCGACCGCGCGGCCGTGCTGCCCGAGCTCGCCCGCCGCAAGGCCCGCGGAGAGATCCCGACCGGCCTGCTCGCGATCGACCTCGACCAGCAGGAGGACCTGCACGACCTGATCCGCAGCCATCCGGCGCCGCTCAACAGCCTGACCCAGGCCGAGCTCTGCCCCGGGTCCGAGGCGCTGGCGAAGATCAACGCCGCCCACAGGTGACCGACCGGATGCGCGCATGGCGCGTGTGGAGGCTTGGGGCAGCGCTGCCGGCCGACTGAACCTGCCCGCCGACGCCGACCTGACGCGCGACACCGTCCACCTCGCCTGAGCCGCCGCGGCGAAGGCATCGCTGCCGGGCATACGGCCGCACCCGTTTCCGCTTGCCAGGCCCGAAACGTTTCGATAGCCCTCGCCATGACGCGGACGACTGCCGCCGCGCAGGGACAGAGAGGGAGGACGGCAGATGGACACGCAGGCAGCGCTGCGCGCCCTGAACGTGCAGGCGCTCACCGAGGACCAGCGCCGGCGCTTCGACACCGACGGCTTCTTCATCCTCGAGGACGTCTTCACGCCGGAGGAATGCGCCGAGATGGGCGCCGAGTTCGACCGGCTGGCGCGCGAGGAAGGCGAGAACGCCGGCATGGAAGTGAGCCTCGAGGGCGCGGACGGCCGGCTCTACAACCCGCAGGAAGGCAAGAAGGCCGGGCTGAAGATCGGTTCCACCCGCATCTCCAACATCTTCAACAAGTCGCGGGCCTTCGACCGCTGCCTGACCATCGGGCCGCTGCTCGCCGCCTCGGCCTACCTGCTTGGCGAGATCAAGCTGCACGGCGCCAACCTGCGCGAGCCGCACAAGGGGCACGGTCACCAGCCGCTGCATTCGGACGTGCAGAAGCGGTTCAAGAATGACTGGTGGCTGGTCAACTCGCTGATCATGTTCGACGACATGACGCTGGACAACGGCCCCACCCGCATCGTGCCGGGCTCGCAGCACTGGCCGGAACTGAACGTGCCGGGCGAGAACGTCATGCCGTCGGAGGTGACCGACCCCGACCTGCTGAACTTCAAGGGCCTCCCCGAGGATCCCTTCGCCCCCTATCCCGGCGAGGTGCTGATCACGCTCAGGGCCGGCTCGGTCGCGGTGTTCAACTCGAGCTGCTGGCACGGCGGCACGCTGAAGAAGACCGACGCCCGCCGCCGCATGCTGCACCTGACCTACACCCGCCGCGACCTGAAGCAGCAGCTCCCGCAGCAGGCCTACCTCACCCGCGATCTCTACGACCGCCTGAACGAGGCCCAGCGCTGGCTGTTCGACGTGACGGAGCCGGTCGGCGACCCGAAGGACCGCATCCCCGTCGCCTCCGCCGGTTACTGACCGCGCCGCAGGACGCGTCGGCCCCCGCAGCGCTCGCGACGATGGGCGGGCGCCCCGGCCCGTCCCCCGGATCGTCGTGGTCCGGCGCGACCGGATCACCCACGCGGCAGGGGCCGCGCACGGGCGTCGGTCGCCTGCCACGCTGCAGCGCTGGAGGGAACCCGTCGGGCGACAGGCGCCGCCGTCCCGTGGATGCTCCGGTCAGGCCGGAGGACGACACGGTGGGAGCGACTGCGCGGGATCGGCGGCCGCAGCCCTACAGGTGCGGGCCGATCAGCGTCAGGTCGATCGGGCCCAGGCGGTCCTTCGCCACCGACGCCTGGTGCCAGTAGGGGTAGATGAGCGGCGGGCGGCTCACCTCCTCCAGGCGCTTCAGCTCGTCGTCGTCGAGCTTGAGCTCCGCCGCCTTCAGGTTGTCGGCGAACTGCTCGCCCGTCCGGCCGCCGATGATCACGGTGCTCACCGCCGGCCGGGTCAGCAGCCAGGCCAGCGCCACCTGCGCCGCGGAGACGCCGCGGGCATTCGCGATCCCCAGCAGCACGTCGATGATCCGGTAGAGGCGGTCGACGTCGCGGATCGGCGGCTCGTGCCACTTGAGGTCATGGTGGCGCGCGCCTTCCGGTCCGCTCTCGCCGCGGCGGAACTTGCCGCTGAGCAGCCCGCCGGCGAGCGGGCTCCACACCATCACGCCCAGCCCCTGGTCGAGCGCGATCGGGATCAGCTCGTACTCCGCCTCGCGCGCCTCCAGCGTGTAGTGGATCTGGTGGCTGATGAACGGCTGGTAGCCGTGGCTGCGGGCGGCGGCCAGCGCCTTCATCACATGCCAGCCGGAGAAGTTGGAGCAGCCGACGTAGCGCACCTTGCCGGACCGGACGAGGCTGTCCAGCGCCTCCATCGTCTCCTCCACCGGGGTCTGCCCGTCCCACAGGTGGACCTGGTAGAGGTCGATCCAGTCGGTGCGCAGCCGCTTCAGCGACCGCTCGCATTCGGCGATCAGGTTGATGCGGCTGTTGCCGCCGGTGTTCGGCAGGCCGCGCATGTTGAAGCGCGCCTTGGTGGCGATCAGGATGTCGGCGCGCTTCTTCTCGATCGCCTCGCCGATGATCTCCTCGGACTGGCCGCCGGAATAGACGTTGGCGGTGTCCAGCATGTTGACGCCGGCGTCGAGGCACTGGTCGATCTGGCGCCGCGCCTCCTTCAGGCCGATCGAGCCCACCGGGCCCGACTTCGCATTGCCGAAGGTCATGGTCCCCATGGTCAGCACGGAGACCTTCAGACCCGAGTTGCCGAGGGTGCGGTATTCCATCTGCCGGGCTCCGGAGGACGCAGGGGAAAGGCGGAGCGGTGAGCTTAGGCGCCGCGCGGAGCCTCGGCAATGGCGCCGGGCGGCCGGCGGGACGCGGCCGTCAGGCCGGCTGGGGCGCCCGGTCGCGCGCCGCGACCGGCAGGCAGGTGTGCCACACCAGCACCGTCGCCGCGACCACGACGACCGCGACCCCCTGGTGCATCACCGCCACCGGCAGCTCGACCACGGTGAGCACCGTCGCAATGCCGAGGCCGTACTGGGCGAGCAGGCTGAGCCCCAGCAGCCCGCCGGCGCGCACCGCGCCCGGCCCGCACCGCCCGGTCCACAGCTGCACCGCCAGCGTCAGCCCGACCAGCAGCGTGAGGGTGGCGAGGCAGCGATGCACCCACTGGATCGCGGCCGGGTTCTCGAACAGGTTGATCCACGCCGGGTCCAGCGCCAGCAGGTCCGCGGGGATCAGGCGACCGCCCATCAGCGGGAATTCGTTGTAGAGCCAGCCGGCGTCGGTGCCGGCGGTCAGCCCGCCCCAGGCGATCGTCACCGCCAGCAGCACGGTGAAGCCGATCAGGTGCAGTTTCGGCGCGACCGCCCGCGGCCGGCAGCCTCGCTTCGCCATCAGGCGCAGCGCCAGCGTCAGCATGTAGGCGAAGATGACCAGCGCCATCCCGAGGTGCACGGTGAGCCGGTACTGGCTGACGTCGAGCCGGTCCACCAGCCCGCTCGCCACCATCCACCAGCCGATCGCCCCCTGCAGCGCGCCGAGGCCGAACAGCGCCAGCAGATGCGGCCGGCTCCAGCGCGGGATGCGGCCGCGGACGGCGAGCCACGCCATCGGCACGGCGAACACGATCCCGATGATCCGGCCCAGCAGCCGGTGGATGTACTCCCACCAGAAGATCGTCTTGAACTCGTCCAGCGTCATGCCGGCGTTCATCGCCTGGTATTCCGTGGTCTGGCGGTAGTCGGCGAATGCCTGCTCCCACGCCTCGTCGCTCAGCGGCGGGAGCGCGCCCTCGACGGGCTGCCAGCGGGTGATGGACAGGCCGGATTCGGTGAGACGGGTGATGCCGCCGATCACCACCATGCAGAACACCAGGCCGGCGCAGACCAGCAACCAGAACGCGACCAGGCGGGGCCGCACCCGCTCCGATTCGGCGGCCGCGCGAGGCTGGCCGTTGGACGGTGCGCCCTGGGCAATCGATGCCATGCCTTCTCCCCGCCTGCGGTCCGATAGTGTCACAGGTGAAGCGACCACAGCCATCGCTCAAGGCCGATGCGGCGGCATGCCGCAAAGCGGGGCCGCTGCGCCACGGGCCGGGCGGTCGTTGCCTCTCCGGCCGGCGGAGACCATCCTCTGCAGGCGCGGCGGCGCACCCGGCAACGCACGCATGACGAGAGGACGAGGGACGGTGGACGGCGCACGGCGGCTGGCATGGCAGGCGGCAGGAGCGCTGGCGCTGGTGCTCGCCATCGTCGGGATCGCGCTCCCCCTGCTGCCGACGACGCCGTTC
>CALKHQ010000261.1 GCA_937988735.1 uncultured Alphaproteobacteria bacterium | reverse complement strand
GCCAGGCGCGCGGCTTCCGCCCCGTGGATCGTCCGGTCGAGCCGGACGATGACGGGTGGGGGAAACGGGCACGGTGCCGTCACTCCCGAGAGGGGGGAAGCGGGCGCGATGCCGCCGCTCTTCTCCGTCGTGGTCCGGCCCGACCGGACCACCCACGCGACCGCGGCCGCACGCCGGGCATCGGGCAACGGGCACCGCTGGTGCGAAACCGGCACCGCCAGGCGCGCGGCTTCCGCCCCGTGGATCGTCCGGTCGAGCCGGACGATGACGGCATGGGCGGCGTCGAGCCCGCTGACGGGCCCCTGGAACGCCTATGGCGGGGAAGGCGCGCCTATCCCCGCCGGGCCGCCTCGATGGCGGCGACGTCGATCTTGCGCATCTGCATCATCGCGTCGAAGGCGCGCTTGGCCTCGGCGCCGCCGGCGGCGATGGCCTCGGTCAGCACGCGGGGCGTGATCTGCCAGCTGATGCCCCATCTGTCCCGGCACCAGCCGCACATGCTCTCCTCGCCGCCGTTGCCGACGATGGCGTTCCAGTAGCGGTCGGTCTCCTCCTGGTCGTCGGTGGCGATCTGGAACGAGAACGCCTCGTTGTGCCGGATGTCGGGCCCGCCGTTCAGCCCGATGCAGGGGATGCCGCAGACGGTGAATTCCACCACCAGCACGTCGCCCTCCTGCCCCGACGGATAGTCGCCGGGCGCGCGCCAGACGGCGCCGACGGAACTGTCGGGGAAGGTCGCGGCATAGAAGCGGGCCGCCTCCTCGGCGTCCCGGTCGTACCACAGGCAGATCAGGCTCTTCGGCGTCGCCATCGCTCGTCCTTTCACGCTGCTGCACGCCGCCGCGGCCACGCCGCGACCCCCCAAGGACGTATCGCGCAGGTGCGGGCCGACATCCCTCTGCGTCCTCCCTTCACCCGGCAGCCTGCTCCCGGCAGTGCGTCCGCCGGGGCCGCCTGTAGCTGCCTGCATCAACCGGCCCCGGCGCTGCCGTCACAACCGCCGCGCGCCGATCCTGCTCCCGCAGCAAGTCACCCCACCAGCACCCGCCCATGCGCCCGCCGCCATCCGACGTGCACCGCCATCCCCGGGTGATACCTGAGCCGGTCGTTGACGCTGGCTGACGCCCGCGAGACCAGCGGGTGGGGCAGCCCGGGGATGGCGATGTGCAGGTTCAGGTCCTGGCCGTGGTAGGCGATGGCGGTGATGGTGCCGTCGAGGCAGGTGTCGCAGCCCTGCGGCGGGGTCGGCTCGGCGACGAGGCGTTCGGGGCGGATGGCGATGCAGGCCGGCGCGCCGGGCGTCGTTCCGGCCGGGCGGTCGGCGGCGACGAGGCCGAGGCCGGGCACCTCCACGCCGCCCTCGGCCAGCCGGCCGTCGAGGAAGTTCATCTGGCCGATGAAGTCGGCGACGAAGCGGTTCGCCGGCTGCTCGTAGAGTTCGAGCGGCGGGCCCACCTGCTGCAGCCGGCCGCGGTCCAGCACCGCGATGCGGTCGGCCATGATCAGCGCCTCCTCCTGGTCGTGGGTGACGACGAGGAAGGTGATGCCGGTCTCGTGCTGCAGGCGCTTCAGCTCGAGCTGCATCTGCTCGCGCAGCTTGCGGTCGAGGGCCGCCAGCGGCTCGTCGAGCAGCAGCACCTTCGGCCGCTTCACCAGTGCGCGGGCAAGCGCCACCCGCTGGCGCTGGCCGCCGGAGAGGTGCCCCGGCCGCCGGCCGGCGAGCTCGATGAGGTGAGTCGCCGCCAGCACCGCGTCCACCCGCCGCCGCAGCTCGGCTCCGCGCACGCCCTCCATTTCGAGGCCGTAGGCCACGTTCTGCCGCACCGACATGTGCGGGAACAGCGCATAGGACTGGAACATCATGTTCAGCGGCCGCCGGTTGGGCCGGAGCCCCGTGATGTCCCGCCCCTCCAGCCGCACCTGCCCCTCGCTCGGGCTCTCGAAGCCGGCGATGATCCGCAAGAGCGTGGTCTTGCCGCAGCCCGACGGCCCGAGCAGCGCGAAGAACTCGTTCTCGCGGATCCCGAGCGAGACGCCGTCCAGCGCCGCGATCCCGGCAAAGCGCTTGCTCACGCCGTCGACGGCAAGCAGGGCCCGGTCCGCAGGGAGCGCCCCGTCCGACTCCGCGCATCGGCGGTCCTCGCATGTCCGGCGGTCGTGGCCCGCCGCGGCCGCGCTCCAATTCGACGGCCGGACCATGACGGAGAGGGGGCTCGGGAGACGTGTGGGTACGATGGCCCCCGCCAGGAGAACGGCCCCGGCGCCCTCGCCGGCGGTCATGGCTGCAGGGCCTCGCGGTTCAGGCGCTGCGCGGCGAAGAGGACGGTGAAGCTGACCAGCATCACGATGGTGGCGAGCGCGTTGATCTCCGGCGTCACCCCGAACCGCACCATCGAATAGATCTGCATCGGCAGCGTGGTCGAGGCCGGGCCGGCGCCGGCGGTGAAGTAGGCGATGATGAACTCGTCCACCGACAGCGTGAAGGCGAGCAGCGCCGCGGCGATCACCCCGGGCAGGATCGCCGGCAGCGTCACCCGGCGGAAGGTGGTGAACTCGCTGGCGCCGAGGTCGATCGAGGCCTCGATGATCGCGTGGTCGAAATGCTTCAGCCGCGTGCGCACCACCGCGCAGACGAAGGCGATGTTGAACACCACATGCGCCAGCACGATGGTGTGGAGCCCGAGCGTGAACCTGAGCAGCGTGAAGAAGCTGAGCAGCGCGATCGCGAGCACGATGTCGGGGATGATCATCGGCGCGAACAGGATGGCGTCGAGCAGTCCGGACGCGCGCCTGCGGCTCTCGATCCCCAGCGCCAGCAGCGTGCCGAGCAGCGTCGCGATCAGGGTCGAGGCCAGCGCCACGATCAGCGTGTTCAGCGCCGCCCGCTGCACTGCCGCGTTCTCCGCCAGCGCGCCGTACCAGTCGAAGGTGAAGCCGGTCCATGCGGTGGGCAGCCCCGATCGGTTGAAGCTCAGCAGCACCAGCACCGCGATCGGCACGTAGAGGAAGGCGCAGACCAGCCACAGATGCCCGCGCAGCAGGCCGGCGGCGAGGCCGCGGTGCCGGTCGGGGACGCGATGGCGCTCAGGCACGGTGCGCCCCCTGCGCCCGGTTCACCGCCACCGCCTGCGCGAACAGCAGCAGCATCATCACCGCGATCAGGATCAGGCTCAGCGCCGCGCCGAACGGCCAGTCGCGGGCGGTGAGGAACTGGTCGTAGATCAGGTTGCCGACCATCTGCACCTTGCCGCCGCCGAGCAGGTCCGGCGTCACGAAGTTGCCGATGGACAGCACGAACACGAACACCGCGCCGGCCGCGACGCCGGGGAGGCTGAGCGGCAGGATGATGCGCAGGAAGGTGTTGTGGCCCCGCGCGCCGAGATCCTCCGACGCTTCCCACAGCTCGTCCGGCAGCCGCGACAGCGAGGCGTAGACCGCGAGGATGACGAAGGGCAGGTAGTTGTAGACCAGCCCGACCACCACGGTCGCCTCGGTGTAGAGCATGTCGATCGCCGGCCCGTCGTAACCGAGCGCGCGCAGGGCCTGGTTCGCCAGCCCCTCCTTGTTCAGCAGCACGATCCACGCATAGGTGCGGATCAGGTAGTTGCTCCAGAACGGCAGCATCACCAGGAACAGCAGCGGCGTCTGCAGCCGGCGCGGCCCGCGGGCGATGGCATAGGCCGCCGGATAGCCCAGCAGCAGCGCCGCGATGGCGGCGAAGCCGGCCACCTTCGCCGAGGTCAGCAGCACGCCGAGGTAGAGCGGGTCGGCGGCGCGCACGAAATTGTCGGCGGTGAGTTCGTGGACCACCCCGCCGTAGACCCCGCGCTCGAACAGGCTGTACGCCGCCACCAGCCCCACCGGCACCAGCAGGAACAGCGCCAGCCAGCCCAGGCCGGGCGCGAGGAACAGCAGGTTGCGGGAGGCGGCGAAGGTCATGGCGCCACGCTCCGGCCCACCTCCCGGCCGTCATGCCCGGCCCCGTGCCGGGCATCTCCCGGGTGCGCACGGCCCGCGGGATGGCCGGGACGCGCCCGGCCATGACGGCCTTCGGTCGAAGCGGACACGTCTACCGCGCGGCCATGATCTCCGTCACGGCGCGCGTGTAGTCGCGCTGCGCCTCGCCGAGGTCGCGGAGCTGCTCCATCTGCATCAGCTCGGCGGGCGTGATCCCGAGCGTGGGGAACGCCTCGATCAGCGCCGGGTCGAGGCCCTGCATCGCCGGCTGGTTCGGCACCTTGTAGAGGATGTTCTCCGCCGCCCAGCGGTGGTTGCTCGCATCGAGCACGAAGTTGATGAAGGCCTGCGCCGCCTCCTTGTTCTCCGACGCCTCCATCACCACCATGGTGTCCACCCACAGGTCCGAGCCCTCGCTCGGCACGGCGAACAGGATCTCCGGGTTCTCGGCGGTGCCGTAGTTGCACCAGCCGTCCCAGGCGTGCACCAGCTTCGCCTCGCCGGAGACGAGCCGGGCGTAGAAGGTGGTGTCGTCGAAGGCGAGCAGGCCCTTCTTCGCCTCGATCAGCAGGTCGCGCACCTCGGCGATGTGGGCGGGGTCGGTGTCGTTGACCGAATGGCCGAGCGCGAGGAACCCGGCCGCCATCAGCCAGCGGTCGGTGGCGAGCAGCGTCACCGCGCCCTTGAGATCGTCCGCCGGCTGCAGCAGGTCGCGCCAGCTGTCGGGCGTCTCGCTCACCAGGTCGGCGCGCCAGCAGAGCCCCGTGGTGCCCCAGGCATAGGGCATCGAGAAGGTGTTGCCGGGGTCGTACTCCAGCGCCTGCGCCTCGGGGTAGAGGTTGGCCGCGTTGGGGATCAGCGCGTGGTCGAGCGTGGCCGCCATCCCGAGCGCGCGCAGCGCCTCGGCGAAGGGCGAGGAGACGAACACCACGTCGTAGCCCTCGCCGCCGCCGGCGACGAGCCGGCCCATGATCTCCTCGTTGGTCGCGTGCAGTGCGAGCTCGGCCTCGATGCCGGTGGCCGCCGTGAACCGCTCCAGCAGGTCCGCCGGCATGTAGCCGTCCCAGTTCGAGATCGTGATCGACTGCGCCGCCGCCGGTGTTGCGGCCGCAGCCAGCAGCGCTGCGGCCAGCGCCATCCGCCTCGCATCCATCGTCTTCCCCCGTTGTTTTCTGGCACTCCCTGACCCGCAGCATACCAGCCCTGGCGGCGGGCGGAAGGGATGTCGCGTTCCACCGAACCGGGAAAGCTGGTACAGACGGGACTCCGGGCGCCACCGGCGCCTGCTGCGACGGACCCGTCATGAGCCGCAACTTCCTGGTGATCGACCCCGAAGAGGGGCTGCACGTGCTGAAGAGCCTCGCCTCGCCGCAGCGCGTCGCGATCCTCAAGCTCCTGCACCGGGGCGGCGCGTTCAACGTCAACGAGATCGCGGAGCGGCTGTCGCTGCCGCAGTCCACCGTTTCCTCCAACGTGCAGATCCTGGAGCAGGCCGGCCTCATCCGCTGCGAGACGCAGAAGGCGCGCAAGGGCAACCAGAAGCTCTGCCGCTCCGCCTTCGACGAGGTGCTGGTGGTGTTCAAGGAGGACCTGCGCGCGATCCGCTCCGACGCGATCGAGGTCTCGATGCCGCTCGGGCTTTACACCAGCTGCGACGTGACCGCGCCCTGCGGCCTGTGCTCCACCGACGGCATCATCGGGCTCCTCGACGTGCCCGACACCTTCCTCGACCCGGAGCGGATGAAGGCGGCGCTGGTCTGGTTCACCCGCGGTTACGTCGAGTACCAGTTCCCCAACAACGCCCGCCTCTCCAACGCCGAGATCGAGGCGGTCGAGTTCGTGATGGAGCTCTCGTCCGAGGTGCCGGGCACCAGCGCCGACTGGCCCTCCGACATCACCCTCACCGTCAACGGCATCGACGTCGGCACCTGGACCTCGCCCGGAGACTTCGGTGACAAGCGCGGCGTCTACACGCCCGACTGGTGGAAGCTGAAGGGCTCGCAGTACGGCAAGCTCAAGAGCTGGCGCATCGGCCGCAGCGGCGCGTTCATCGACGGGGTGAAGATCTCCGACGTCTCGCTCGCCGACCTCGACATCGCCAGCCACCACTCGATCCGCATGCGCATCGGCGTCCGCGCCGACGCCCGCCACCCCGGCGGCGTCAACCTGTTCGGCCGCGGCTTCGGCAACTACGACCAGGACATCGTGATGCGCCTCCACACCCGCCGGTAGGGGCGGCGCCGGGGCAGGGAACGCAGACCGGACGCCCGGCCTTCCTCTCCCGTCCCGGGGGAGGGCCGGGGAGGGGCCGTGCCACATCCCGGGCATCGCGTCGCCCCTTCACCCGTCATGGTCCGGCTCGACCGGACGACGCGGTGGGACCGCCGCCCCCGCATCGCCCTTGACGCCCGCCCCGGCGTCGGGTCCAATCCATCGGCGGTCCTGATATGGATCAGGAAATCGGAAGCGGGAGCAGCCGATGAAGGCGAGGGTCACCGCGCACCGGGACTTCACCATCGCCGCGATCGACGACCGGCTCTACGGCGCCTTCCTCGAGCACCTGGGCCGCGCCATCTACACCGGCATCTACGAGCCCGGCCACCCGACGGCGGACGCGAACGGCATGCGCGGCGACGTGGCGGCGCTGGTGCGCGCGCTCGACGTTCCCGTCGTCCGCTACCCCGGCGGCAACTTCGTCTCCGCCTACAACTGGGAGGACGGCATCGGCCCGCGCGACCAGCGGCCGACCCGGCTCGACCTCGCCTGGCACACGGCGGAATCCAACCAGGTCGGCATCCACGAGTTCGCCGCCTGGTGCGAGACCGTCGGCACCCGGATGATGCTGGCGGTGAACCTCGGCTCGCGCGGGCTCGACGCCGCGCGCGCCTTCGTCGAGTACGTGAACCACCCCGGCGGCAGCTACTGGAGCGACCTGCGCCGCCGCAACGGCCGGGCCGCGCCGTGGAACTGCCGGCTGTGGTGCCTGGGCAACGAAATGGACGGGCCCTGGCAGATCGGCCACAAGTCGGCGGAGGAATACGGCCACCTCGCCAACGAGACCGCCAAGGCGATCCGCGCCTTCGACCGCTCGCTGGAGCTCGTCGTCTGCGGCTCCTCCCATTCCGACATGCCGACCTTCCCCCAGTGGGAGGCGACGGTGCTGGAGCGCACCTGGGACGCGGTGGACTACATCTCGCTCCACATGTACTTCGGCAACCGGGAGAAGGACACCGCCCGCTACCTCGCGCTCAACCACAAGCTCGACGCCTACATCGGCACGGTCGCCGGCATCATCGACTACGTGCGGGCGAAGAAGCGGTCGAGGAAGCGGGTGGCGATCGCCTTCGACGAATGGAACGTCTGGTACCACAGCCGCGAGCGCGACCGCGCGGTGCTGGAGGGGACGGACTGGCCGCACGCGCCGCCGCTGCTGGAGGACGTCTACACCTTCGAGGACGTGCTGCAGGTCGGCTGCATCCTCAACACCTTCATCCGCCGCGCCGACGTGGTGAAGATCGGCTGCATCGCCCAGCTCGTGAACGTGATCGCGCCGATCATGACCGAGCCCGGCGGCCGCGCCTGGCGCCAGACCACCTACTACCCCTTCCGCTTCGCCTCGCAATACGGCCGCGGCACGGCGCTGGCGCTCGCCGTCGCCTGCCCCGGCTACGACACCCCGGTCGCCGACAACGTGCCCTGGCTCGACATCGCCGGCGTCGCCGACCGGGAAGGCCGCACGCTCACCTTCTTCGCCGTCAACCGCCACGGCACGGAGCCGCTGGACCTGGAGCTCGCCCTTGCCGGCTTCGGCCCCGCCCGCCTCGCGGAGCACGTCACCATCGCCCACCCCGACCTGGCCGCCACCAACACCGCCACCGCCCCCGACACCGTCATCCCCGTCCCCGGCACCGGCGCCACGGTCGAGGACGGCACGCTGAAGGCCCGGCTGGGGCCGTATTCGTACCACGTGCTGCGGGTGGGGGTGGGGTAGGGGGTGGCTGCGTCTGTCACGAACCCGCCTTCATCTACGCAACCGGCAATTCGATGAGTCCGTCACCCCAATGCATATGAATTTAATTAACAGTATCCAATTAATTATCCGCTCCGAACGGGGAATAGGAAGATTGACGTCGCGCTGACGACTCGGGACATCCTATGAGAGATTTGAAGTTCGGAAGGCAAGAACATTGACGAGCACGATCATACCCGATCAATTTTACGACCTGGTCGCTACGTCCAGCCGGAATACGCATGCGACCGTCCCTAAGTGCTAGGTAAACGGCGTCGGCTACGGAGGCCTCACCAAGGGACGCGACGACACTGGGATGTTGGAGCAGGTCAAGGGACCAGCCAGGCTCTTCACCGCCCATTTGCTCCGACGCCCGGGCGCGACCCTTTCGCTCATCGATTACAGCTCGAAAGTCCCGTCGAACTGCGATGGCTACTGTCGCAGCTTCCCCGTCATCGAGAGATGAAGGTTCACTGATTAGAGTCCGTTTGAGAAAGGGGATTCCCCTGGAGGCCGGTTCGTGATTCACGT
>CALKHQ010000260.1 GCA_937988735.1 uncultured Alphaproteobacteria bacterium | reverse complement strand
CCCGGCCGCCCCCGGGGAGAAGCGGCCGAGGTCCGGTCGGCGCACCACGTCGGCGGGCGCCACCGTCACCGCCCGGATGATGTCGGGCAGCGGCATCCCCAGCATGAGGAACTTGGACATCGTGGTGATCAGGTCGAAGGCCGGGCCGTCCACCGACAGGCAGTGCACGTCGCTGGAGATGATGTCCGGCGGAAAGCCGTCGGCCAGCGCCGCCTCGCCGACGTAGAAGGCGAAGGCGCCCATGCCGTGGCCGATGTCCATCAGCACGCCCCGCTCGCGCGCCTCGCGGATCTCGTTGCGCACCTTGCGCTCGCGGTCCACGGCGGAGTTGGGGAAGCCGCGGAAGCAGTGGGTCAGCACGTCGCCGGGCCGGAGGCGGGTGATCACCTCGCGCCGGCTGGGCGGCGGGTTGTCGATGTGCGCCATCACCGGCAGCCCGAGCTCCTCGGCCACCTCGATCGCGATGTCGAGCGGGGCGATGCCGCTGTCGCCGCCGGCGTGGCGGCCGACGCGGACCTTGATGCCGCGGATGAGCTCGGGCTCGCTCTTCGCCGCCGCCAGCGCCTCGCCGGCGTGGATCAGCGCCATGTTGGAGCACTCGCCGACCATCACGTTCTTCGAGAAGCCGAAGATGCCGGCGAAGGAGACGTTGAGGAAGGCGAGGATGCGGATCGGGCAGGGATCGACCAGGTGGGCCTTGAAGCCCGGCAGGTTGCCCGGCCCGGCGCTGCCCGCGTCCACCAGCGTGGTACAGGCGCTCCGCTTCGCCACCATCACCGGGTCCACGCCCAGCGAGGTGCCCCCCCAGTAGACGTGGGTGTGCAGGTCGATCAGCCCCGGCGTCACGATCGCGCCCGAGGCGTCGATCACGGTCGCGCCGTCCCGCGGCAGGCTCGGACCGACGGCGGCGATCCGCCCGTCGCGCACCGCCACGTCGGCGATGGCGTCATGGCCGTTGGCGGGGTCGATGACCCGTCCGCCGGCAATCACGATCGGGTCCGGCTCGCCTTGCCGGTGCGCTGCAGTGTTGCTTGCCATCAATGTCCCGCCTTAGGGTCGCGCTACCTTTGCCGCAGCCGCGGCTGCGGCAGCAGCGTGCCTTTCTATACGGGAGATGCGAGGGGGATGGCCAGCCTTGTCAGAAGGCTCGCGGCGGCCGCGTCGCTGGCGGCGGCGCTGGCGCCGGCGGGCGTTGCCGGCCAGCAGGCGACGGAGCTTCGGGTCGTCGTGCCGCGGTACAGCGACGAGACCCGGCCGCTGCTCGAAGCCGTGGCCTCGGCCTTCGAATTCTCGCATCCCGGAGTCGAGGTCACCGTGGACGTGGTGCCGTGGGAGGGCCTGTTCCAGAAGCTCACCGCCGACATCTCGGCCGGCGCGCCGCCCGACCTTGCCGTCATCGCCTCCGCATGGCTTCCCGACCTGGCGGGCGAGGGCGTGCTGGAGCCGCTGGAGGGGCATATCGACCCTGCGCTCGAGGCGGCCGTCATTCCGGCCCTGCTGGCCCCGACCCGTCTCGACGGCGGCCTGATGGGGCTGCCCTTCGCCGCCTCGGTGCGGGCGCTCTACTACAACGAGGCGCTGTTCGAGGCGGCGGGCATCCCGTCGCCGCCGGCGGACTGGGACGCGCTGGCCGAGGCCGCGGCGGCGATTGCGGCCACCGGCGAGGGCATCGCCGGCTTCGGGCTGCAGGGCGCGGCGATCGAGACCGACGTCTACTTCTACCACGCGCTGTGGAGCCTGGGCGGCGACATCCTCGACGATGAGGGGCGCTCGGGCCTTGCCGCCGAGCCGGCGATCGCGGCGGCAGCCATGTATCGCCGCTTCATCGACGAGGGCCTGACCCAGCCGGACGTCACCGCCTTCGGACGTGCGGACCTGCAGGCGCTGTTCGCTGCCGGGCGGCTGGGCATGGTAATCGCCGCCCCGCCCTTCGCCGCCGAGCTGACGAGCCGCGCGCCCTCCCTGCGCTTCGGCATCGCGCCGGTTCCCGCCGGCGTCACCCGCGCCACCTACGGCATCACCGATTCGATCGTGATGTTCCGCGACGCCCCGACGAAGGACGCTGCGGCCCGGTTCCTCGGCGAGCTGTTCCGCAACGAATGGCGTGTCGCCTTCGCCACCCGGGAACAGCTGCTGCCGACCACGACCGCCGCAGCCGCCAGCCGCGGGGTCAGGGACGATCCCGTCCTCGCTCCCTTTGCCGGCCTGCTGCGCGACGCCCGCTTCACGCCACCGTTGGCGGACTGGGAGGTGGCCGCCGACCTGACATCGGCCGCGCTTCGCCGCATCTACCTCGGCGAGGCGGAGCCGGCGGAGGCGCTGGCCGCGGCAGCCGCCGAGATCGACGCCGTCTTCGCGCCGTAGCGGAATCGGAGCGCCTGCTTCAGCCGCCCCTGGCGATGCGGGTAACGCTGCCGCTTTCCGTCGCCGCCTGGTCCAGCAGGCGGTGACCGGCGGCATCGCAGAAGTGGCGCAGGTCCTCCGGCGCGCCGGGGTCGGTCGCGATCACCTTCAGCACCGCCCCCGGCGGCAGCGCGCTCAGCGCCTTGCGCGCCTTCAGCACCGGCAGCGGGCACTTCAGCCCGCTGGCGTCGAGCACGGTTTCCTGGGCCTCGTCCGGCATGTCCATGTCCTGTCCTCGGCGTCCTCTGAGTCAGCGGGGCCGGCGCAGCATCATGAGCGCGCCCTGCACCGCCAGCAGCCCCCAGCCGGCGAGCAGGCAGATGCCGCCGACGGGCGCTGCCTCCAGATCCTCGATCCCGAACAGGACATTGAGATAGATGCTGCCGCAGAAAAGGATGATGCCGACAGTGAAGGCCGACCCCGCCATCCACACGATGCGTGCGCCGGGCGACCGGTCGGCCAGCCAGGCGACGGCGAGGAGGGCAAGCGCATGCACCAGCTGGTAGCGCGTGGCGGTGCCGTAGGACGCAACCTTGTCGGCCGTCACTTCGTCCAGCGCGTGGGCGCCGATGGCGTCGAGGGCGACGCCGACCAGCCCGGCGAGGGCCGCGATCAGAAGCCAGAACGGCATGTCGGAGGACCCCTGCTGTTGCGTTCCGGCGCGCAGACTGCCGTGCGCGGGCCCCGCTGTCACCAGCGATACGGTCGCGGGGGCCGGCCGAGTGTTTGACACCGAACTCAGGCGGCTCGTCGAGCCGGCGCTGGACCGGGCCGGCGCCGCGCTCGCGCGGCGGGGGGTTCCGGCCAATGCGGTGACGCTGGCGGGTTTCGTCGCCGGGCTGGGCTGCGTCCCGGCCATCGCCTTCGGCGTCTGGTGGGCGGCGCTGGTCTGCCTCGCCCTCAACCGCCTTGCCGACGGCCTTGACGGCGCGATCGCGCGACGGCGTGGGCCCACCGATTTCGGCGGCTACCTCGATATCGTCTGCGACTTCGTCTTCTACGCCGCCTTCGCCTTCGCCTTCGCCCTCGTGCAGCCGGCGTTCGCGGTGCCGGCGGCGGCGCTGATGCTGAGCTTCGTCGGCACCGGCACCAGCTTCCTCGCCTACGCGATCATCGCCCAGAAGCGCGGCATCCGGCCGGGGGAGGGACCGGCGAAGTCGTTCTTCCATTCCCGCGGCATTGCCGAGGGCGGCGAGACGATCGCCTTCTTCGTCCTCTGCCTGCTGTGGCCCGGCGCCTTCCCCTGGCTTGCCTACGGCTTCGCCGCGCTGTGCTGGCTCACGACGGCGCTGCGCGTGGCCGCAGCCTGGCGCACCTTCCGCGACTAGCCCGATCCCGGCCCGCCGTCGCGGGGAATCATGAACACCTGCCCGGGGTAGATCAGGTTCGGGTCGGCGATCTGTGCGCGGTTGGCGGCGAGGATCTCGGTGTAGCGGATGCCCTCGCCGTAGACGCGGCGCGCGATGCGCCACAGGCTCTGGCCCGGCTCGACCACGACGTAGATGTCCTGGGGCATCTCGGTCACCGGCTCGGCGCGCACGAAGGGCAGCTCGATGCGGGCGATGACGTCGCCGGAGGGCGCGACCTGGTCGATGCGGATCTGGTGCGGCCCCGGCGGTACGGTCTGGGTGGGCGCGAGCCGCCACGAGCCGCTCGGCGCCGCCTCGGTGACGCCCAGCACCTCGTTGTCGAGATAGACCTGCACCGTCGCCCCTGGCGGCGCGTCGCCGGAGATGGCGACGTCGCCGCCCGCGCCGTAGTCGATCATGCCGACGGTGACGTCGGGGGCGGCCGCGTCGGACTCCTCGCCGCCCGGCAGGGATGTGGGCCGGGAGAACACGACGGGCCCGTCCGCGCCATCCTCCTCTGCCGCATCACCAAGTGCGCCGCCGGTGTTGGCGTCGGCAGCGAAGGGTGAGGCCGGCGCGTCCGCCGGCCCGGCGAGCGCCACCTCGGGGCCGTCCGCGGAGGCGGGGCCGGTCTCGGTCGTGCGCACCGGGTTTACCGCGTCGGGCGACGACGGGCGGCTGAACAGGGTGCCAGTGCGGCCGGGCTCCGCCGGCTCCGCCACGGCCACCTCGGCGCCGTCGAGGGGCGCATCCGGCTCGGGCGCCTGCACCACCACCGTGGCGGGGCCGCCGTCGCGCGGGACAAGCATCACCAGCGGCTGGTCGGCGCGGTCGGTCGCGCGCCCGGCGATGTCGGTGCCGCGCTCGGGCACCACCACCAGCACCAGGTCGTGCGAGGGCACCAGCTCCCCGTTGGGCCGGCGCTGGGTGGCGCCGAGCTGGTGGCTGCCCGGGGCGAGGGGCTCGGTGGGCATGAATATCCAGTCGCCGCGGGTGTCGGCGATCTCCTCGCCCAGCACCCGGTCGCCGTCGCTGATGATCACCACCGCCAGCGGCTCCGACTTGCCGGCGAGGATCAGGTCGCCGTTGCCGCCGACGCGGATGACGTCGAAGGTCGGGCCGGCCGGCTCGTTGGCGCGATCGGGGCCCACGCTCCGCTCCGGCGTGGCGGTGTCCTCCGGGCCTGCGACGGCCGACTCCGACGCATCCCCGGTGCCGGGGACGGCGGAGGCCTCCTCCTCGCCGGCTATCGCGGCTTCGGTTCCTTCCGGCAGATCGGGCCGGGGCTCAAGCGCGGCCAGTTCGCCGATCGCGGGTTCGTCGCGGGCGGGTGCATCGGCGGCTTCTGGCGCGTCGGCGGCTTCGGGCGCGTCCTCGGCGACAGCGGGCGCCTCGGTCGCGGGCCCGGTGGTCCGGGTCGCGTCCCCGGCAGCATCGGCGGTCGTCACTACCGCCGGCGCGTCCGCCTCCGTGGTTGCGCGGGTTTCGCTCACGGCCGCGTCTTCGGAGACCGGTGTCTCCGGTTTGTCGCTGTCGGCCGCGGCAACCGCGGGCGCGTCGGCGGCGTCTTCGGTCGTCGCGGCCGCGGCGTCCTCAGGCTGCGCGACCGGGGCCTCGTTGCCGGCGTCGGCGGTGGTCGCCGGCGTGTCGCCCGGTTCGTCCTGCGCAGGGGCGGCAGCCTCCGTATCCTCGGTCGTCGCCGGCTCCTGCCCCGTGTCGGTCGCACTGGCTGCGTCACCGGTGTCGGCGGGCGATGGCGTCGTCCCAGGCTCGCCGGCCGCCGCCTCCGTGCCGGCCGCATCCGGCGCGGGCACGCTGTCGGCGGCCGACTCGTCCGGAACAGGCTGCCCCACGTCGCCGGGGCCGGTCAGCGGTTCGTCCGCGGTCGACTGCGATTCGGCCTGCGACCCCGTGACGTCGGCCGGGGTGGGTTCGGCGAGGTCGGTTGCCACTTCGTCGCCGGCACCGGGTATCGAGTCTGCAGCCTCGCCTTCATCCGCCGTTGCGGGCGCGGCCCCGCCCTGATCCGCCGCGTCGGCACGCGGGTCGCTCGTGACCGTTTCGGCAGCGCCGTCTTCCTCCGGCGCGGCGATCACGTCGGCGGAGGTGTCGGGCGCAGTGTCGGCGTCCGCAGCAGCGTCCGCAGGGCCCCCGGCTGCATCGTCCGACTCCGGAAGGGCGTCGGCTGCGTCCGCGGTGTCCGCCTCGCCGGCGCCGCCGGGTGCGGTCTCGGCGGTTTCCGCAGCCTCGACCGCGGCCGCGCTGATCGCTGCCTGATAGGGTTCGTCCGCGCTGACGCCGGCGGCATCGGCGTCGGCCACCGGCGGGGGAACCGCCTCGACCCGGGCGTCGGGTTCGGCGTCCGCCTCGGGTTCGCCGGTGCTGGCGACGGTCGAGGTCGGATCGTCGGCAGGGTCGGGGTCATCCTGGCCCCAGAAGGCGTAGCCGATGGCCCCGACCGCGACGGCCGCTGCCACCGCGAGGAAGGCGAGAAACCCCTTGTTCACCGATGATTGCCCCCTTGCGGTCAGTGCGGGTGTCGGCACATCGGCGGGCACGCCGCGAGCCTGACTATTGACCGCATCATTGTGGCCGTGGCAAGGCGTTTCCGCGCCTTGCAATGGCTTGCGCTGCCGCCGCGGCTCTGGCATAGGCGGTACATCCGATCGACCAGCGACATAAGGAGACCCATGGACGCGCGTGCCGACGGCCCGCGGACGCTTTGTGTTTACTGCGGGTCATCCAATCGCATTCCGGAAAGCCACAAGCGGGCCGCAGAACGCTTCGGTCGCGCCGTGGCCGCCGCCGGCTGCCGGCTCGTCTACGGCGGCGGGCGCGTCGGCCTGATGGGCATCGTCGCCGACGCGATGATCCGGGGCGGCGCCGAGGTGATCGGGATCATCCCCGAGTTCCTGCACGACTACGAGGTCGGCCACACCGGCGTCACCCGGCTCGAGGTCGTCGACAGCATGCACACTCGCAAGCGGCGGATGGCGGAGCTTGCCGACGGCTTCGTCGTGCTGCCGGGCGGCCTCGGCACGCTGGACGAGATGTTCGAGATCGTCACCTGGCGGCAGCTCGGCCTGCACCGGAAGCCGGTGATCCTGGTCAACCAGGACGGCTACTGGAACGGGCTGCTGGCGATGGTCGACACCATGTGCACGACCGGCTACGTCCGTCCGGAGCACCTCCGGCTGATCCAGGTGGTGGACGACGTGGACGGCGTGCTGCCGGCGCTGGACCTCGCCGGCGAACCGGAGCTGAACGTCCGGGACAAGTGGCTGTAATCATGCGTCGCGGCGGTCGGGAAGCCGCGACCGGGGCGGAAACGCGCGCGAGGCTGCCGGTGGACGGCCGGCGAGGCAGAGAGGACGGAATGAGCAAGATCAAGGTCAGGAACCCGGTCGTCGAGATCGACGGCGACGAGATGACCCGCATCATCTGGCACTGGATCCGCGAGCGGCTGATCCAGCGCTATCTCGACGTCGAGCTCATCTACTTCGACCTCGGCATCGAGAACCGGGACGCGACCGACGACCAGGTGACGATCGATGCCGCCGAGGCGATCAAGAAGCATGGCGTCGGCGTCAAGTGCGCCACCATCACGCCGGACGAGGCGCGGGTGCAGGAGTTCGGCCTGAAGAAGATGTGGAAGTCGCCGAACGGCACCATCCGCAACATCCTCGGCGGCACCGTGTTCCGCGAGCCGATCATCTGTTCGAACGTGCCGCGGCTGGTGCCCGGCTGGACCAAGCCGATCGTGATCGGCCGCCACGCCTTCGGCGACCAGTACCGCGCCACCGACTTCAAGGTGCCCGGCAAGGGCAAGCTCACCGTGACCTTCACGCCCGACGACGGCAGCGCGCCGATCACCCACGAGGTGTTCGACTTCCCCGGCTCCGGCGTGGCGCTGACCATGTACAACGTGGACGAGTCGATCCGCGGCTTCGCCCGCGCCTGCTTCAACTACGGGCTCCAGCGCGGCTATCCGGTGTATCTCTCGACCAAGAACACGATCCTCAAGGCCTATGACGGCCGCTTCAAGGATATCTTCCAGGAGATCTACGACAGCGAGTTCAAGGCCGAGTTCACCGCCCGCGGCCTGACCTACGAGCACCGGCTGATCGACGACATGGTCGCATCCGCGCTGAAGTGGGAGGGCGGCTACGTCTGGGCGTGCAAGAACTACGACGGCGACGTGCAGTCCGACACGGTGGCCCAGGGCTTCGGCTCGCTCGGCCTGATGACCTCGGTCCTGCTGACGCCGGACGGCAAGACGGTCGAGGCCGAGGCCGCCCATGGCACGGTCACCCGCCACTACCGCGAGCACCAGAAGGGCAAGGAGACGTCGACCAACCCGATCGCGTCGATCTTCGCCTGGACCCAGGGCCTCAAGTACCGCGGCGCCTTCGACGGGACGCCGGAGGTCACCCGCTTCGCCGAGACGCTGGAGAAGGTGTGCATCCAGACCGTGGAGTCCGGCAAGATGACAAAGGACCTGGCCACCCTGATCGGGCCGGACCAGCCCTGGCTCAACACCAAGGACTTCTTCGACGCGATCGACGCCAACCTGCAGAAGGCCCTGGGCTGACCGCGACCGGGCCCTTGTCCCTGGCCGGCAGCGGAACCGGAAGGTGGCGATGAGCCCGCTGCCGCCCATCCGCGTCATGCACGTGATCACCGGTCTCGGTGTCGGCGGCGCCGAGACCATGCTGGTCAACCTCGCCGTCCATGGCCGCGCCCTCGGGCTCGAGCCGCGGGTTGTGAGCCTGCTGCCCGGCGGCGAGAATGCGGAGCGCCTGCGCGCGGCCGGCGTGCCGGTCAGCGACCTCGGCATGTCCGCCGGCCGGCCCAGCGTCGCCGCGGCCGTGCGGCTGGCGGCCGAGATGCGCCGCCACCGGCCGCAGGTGGTGCAGAGCTGGATGTACCACGCCGACCTCGCCGCCTGGAGCGCGCGCACGCTGCTGCCCCGCGGCGGCCGGCCCAAGCTGGTGTGGGGCCTGCGCTGCTCCGACATGCGGGTCGAGCACTACGGCCGCCAGCTCCGCTGGGTGATCGCGATGGCGGCCCGGCTCTCCGGCCGCCCGGACGCCGTCATCGCCAACTCTCAGGCCGGGGCGGAGGTGCACCTGGCGCTGGGCTACAGCAACCGGCGCATGCTGGTGATCCCCAACGGCATCGACACCGCCCGTTTCCGGCCCGACCCGGCGGTTCGGGCGGTGCGGCGGCGCGCGCTGGGTCTCGATGACGACACCGTCGCCGTCGCGCTGGTCGCCCGCACCGACGCGATGAAGGACCATCCGAACTTTCTTGCCGCGATCGCCGCGGTCCCCGAGCTGCGCGGGTTCCTCGTCGGCCGCGGGACGGAGGCGCTGCCGGTGCCGCCGAACGTGTCCGCGCTGGGGCCGCGCGCGGATGTGGCGGAGCTGCTGCCGGCCTTCGACGTGATCGCGCTCAGCTCCGCCTTCGGCGAGGGCTTCTCCAATGCACTGGCCGAGGGCATGGCGGCGGGCCTGGTGCCGGTCGCGACCGACGTCGGCGACGCCCGGCTGCTGGTCGGCGACACCGGCTTCGTCGTGCCGCCGCGCGACCCGGCGGCACTGGCGGAGGCGCTGCGCGCCGCCGCCGTCGCCGCGCGCGAGGGCAGGGGCGCGGCCGCCCGCGAGCGGGTGGTGGAGCGGTTCTCGCTGCCGGCGGCACTGGCGGCGTTCCGCGACGTTTACGCGCGCGTCGCCGGCGTTGCGCCGGTTGCGGCGGGTCAGGCCGGGATGCGGCCGGCGAGGATGTCGGCGTAGAGGCTGGCGTCCACGTTGCCGCCGGACAGCACCACCGCCACGGTGCGGCCGCGGCAGTCGAGCTTGCCGGACAGAGCCGCAGCCAGCGCCACCGCGCCGCCCGGCTCCACCACCAGCTTCAGCGTCTCGAACGCGGCGCGCATCGCCGCGGCCACCTCCGCGTCGGTGACCGCGAGCCCGCCGGCAAGCAGGCGGCTGTTGATGGCGAAGGTGAGCTCGCCCGGCATCGGTGTCATGATCGCGTCGCAGATCGAGGTGCCGCCGGGTTCGTTGGCGACGCGTTTGCCAGCCGCCAGCGACCGCCGGGTGTCGTCAAAGCCGGCCGGCTCGGCGGCGTAGACGGCGGTTGCCGGTAGCATGGCGTCGATGGCGGTGGCGACGCCGGCGGTGAGCCCGCCGCCGCCGGTGCAGACGACGACGGCATCGAGCGCGATTCCGGCCGCGCGAACGTCCTCCGCGATCTCCAGCCCGACCGTGCCCTGGCCCGCGATCACCCGCAGGTCGTCATAGGGCTTCACCAGCGAGGCGCCCGTCTCCGCCTGGATCGCGGCGGCGACGGCCTCGCGGTCCTCCTCGGGCCGGCGGTAGGTGACCACCTGCGCGCCGTAGGCCTCGGTGTTCGCCCTCTTGATGGCGGGGGCGTCGTGCGGCATCACGATCGTCGCGGGCAGCCCGAGGAGCTGCGCGGCGGCGGCCACGCCCTGGGCGTGGTTGCCGGAGGAGAAGGCGAGCACGCCCTTCGGCCGGTCCGCCTGCGGGATCTGGCTGATCGCGTTGTAGGCACCGCGGAACTTGAACGACCCGGTGCGCTGCAGCACCTCCGGCTTCACCAGCAGCCGCCCGCCCACGCGCTCGTTCAGCAGCGGCGATTCCAGCAGCGGCGTGCGCACGGCCTTGCCGCGCAGCCGCGCCGCCGCGGACCTGATGTCGTCGATGGTCGCGGTCGGGATCGCCTCGAGGTCGGTCATGCCAGCATCCGCTCCAGGTGGCCGAGGAGGCAGTCCACCTCCGCGGCCGTGTTGTAGTGGGCGATCCCGATGCGCAGCACGCCGCCGCGGTCGGTGAGCCCCAGCCGGGCGATCGGCTCCAGCGCGTAGTTGTGGCCGGCCCAGAGGAAGATGTTTTCTTCCGCCAGCCTGCGGGCAAGGTCGGCCGGGTCATGCCCGGCCGCGGTGATCGACACCGTCGGCACCCGCCGGTCCAGCCGGTTGCGGCTGGTGACGCCGTGCACCCGGACACCCGGCAGCGTCTCCAGCCCGTCGAGCAGGCGGCGGGTGAGGCCGTCCTCGTGGCGGGCGAGCCAGTCGAGCGCGCCGTGCACCAGCCGCACCCCCTCGCGCTTGCCGGCATGGGCGGCGATGACCTCGGCGGGCGCGAGCTCCGTCGCCACCGCCTTGAAATACTCTACCGCCCCGGCCACCCCGGCGATGCCCTCGTGGTTCTGGGTGCCGGTCTCGAACTTGTCCGGCCCGCTGTCGGGCGCCGGCCGCACCTTGTAGGGCGTGACGTCGGCCAGCAGGTCGCGCCGGCCCCACAGCACGCCGACATGGGGGCCGAAGAACTTGTAGGCCGAACAGACCAGCAGGTCGCATTCGAGCGCGGCGACGTCGATCGGCCGGTGGGGCGCAAGCTGCACCGCATCGACGAACATCAGCGCGCCGGCGGCGTGTGCCTTCCGCGCCATCGCGCCGACGTCGTTGATGGTGCCGAGACAGTTGCTGGCGTAGCCGACCGCGACCAGCCGGGTGCGGTCGGTCAGCGCGCGGTCCAGCGCGTCCTCCGGGAACTCGCAGGCCTCGGGGTCGAAGTCGATCCAGCGGACGGTGAGCCCGCGGTCGCGCGCCATCAGCACCCACGGCGTCACGTTGGCGTCGTGGTCCATGCGGCTCAGCACGATCTCGTCGCCCGGCCGGAACCGCGCCGCCAGCGCACGCGACATGTGGAGCGTGAGCGTGGTCATGTTCGCGCCGAACACGATCTCGTCGGGGCTGGCGTTCAGCATGTCCGCCATCGCCTGCCGCGCGTCGGCGATCACCTGTTCGGCGGCGACGCTGGTGACGAAGTCCCCGCCCAGGTTGGCGTTGGCGCGGAGGAGGGTGCCGGTGATCCGGTCGATGACCCGCTGCGGCACCTGGGTGCCGGCGGGATTGTCGAGGTAGATCCGCGCCTTGCCGGCGTCGGTCAGGGCGAGGGCAGGGAACTGATCGCGGATTGCCGCGATCGGGAACTCGGTCATGACGTCACCGGGCGTCGAGGGGCTGCCGGCGCCCCGCCGGTTCAGGATCCGCCCCGACCCAGGTCGGCGAGGATCGACCCATTGGTCGGCGCCTGCCCGAGACGTACCCGATAGAGCTGCGTGCCTTCAAGCACCCGCTGGACGTAGTTGCGGGTCTCGCTGAACGGAATCAGCTCGATCCAGTCGATCGGATCGACGGCGCCGGCGCGCGGGTCGCCGTAGGTCTCGATCCAGCTCCGCACCCGGTTGGGGCCGGCGTTGTAGCCGGCGATCGCCATGATGTAGGAGCCGCCGAACTCGGAGATCCGGTTGTGCAGGTAGGTCGTCCCCAGCCGCAGGTTGTGAGCGACGTCCGTGGTCAGCATCGCGGTCGAATGCGGGATGCCCAGCGAGCGCGCCACCGTCTCCGCCGTCTGCGGCATGAGCTGCATCAGGCCGCGGGCGCCGGCGCTGCTGATTGCGTCGACGTCGAAGCCGCTCTCCTGGCGGATGATGCCGTGGACCAGCGCCGGGTCCACCGGCGCCAGCCCCGCCGGCAGGGACAGCACCGGATAGCCGTCGTAGAGCACGGTCTGGGTGCGCCCGGCCTGCCGCGCCGCCCACACCGCGAGGTCCAGCCGTCCCATCTCGGTCGCCAGCGCGGCCACCTGCTGCAGGTGCCGCGGCTCGCCGGACATGTTCATCAGCGCCCAGGTGAAGGAGGTGACGAACTCCTCCCTGCTCAGCGCCTGCATCAGCAGGACCGCGCGCACGATCTCGTCGTTGCGGAACGCCGCCATCTCCTCCGGCGTCACCGGCGCCGGCCCGGCGGGCAGCACCAGCGGGGCGGCGGGGTCGAGCTCGGCGGCGGCGAGCTGGCCGTAGAAGGTCTGGGTGAACTGGGCCGCGATCCCGTACCACTGCCGCGCGGCCCCGTTGTCACCCATTGCGGCGAGCGCCCGTCCCGCCCAGTAGGCGCCGCGGGAGACGCTGATCGGCGTCTCTGCCTGAGCGTAGAGCCGCATGAAGTGGTCGAGCGCGGCGCGCGGGTTGTTCAGCCGGCGCAACGCGAGCCAGCCGGCGATCATCTCCGCGTCCATGTACTCCACCCCGCCGGTGAGGCGGTGGTCGGCGGCGAGCTGGTAGGCATCGGCGAAACGGGCATCGCGGATCAGGCGGCGGACGATGATGCCGCGCTCCTGCCACCACTGCGACGCATGGGCGGGATCGACCGGCGCCACCGCCAGCAGCTCGCGCGCACCCTCGTCCAGCTCCGCCTGGCGCCGGAAGCGCAGCCGCTGGTAGACGAGGCCGGGATCGCTCAGAAGAGCGGCCGGTACCGCGGCGATGGCCGCGTCCACCCCGGACTCGCCGCGCGCCAGCTTCAGCCGCGCCCGCACCAGCGCCTGCCAGCCGGAATCGAGCAGCGGCAGCATGCGCTCCGCGGCGTCGTTCTCGCCCGCCCACAGCAGGCGGTCCACCCGGGCCTGATGGTCCTCGGCGGTCAGCAGCCGGCCGTGGATCGACAGGAACTTGCTCTGGCCGGTCGCATCGAACTCGCCCTCGCGCCAGCCGGTGCGCGCCGCTGCCACCGCCCGGTCGCCCATCCCGAGCGCCTGCAGCGCGGACACGTAGGCGATCCAGCCGTCCGGGGTCAGCGGCTGCCGGAGCTGGAACCAGGAGGCGATCTCGGTCGGCGGCTCGTTGGCGCCGATCGCCCGCTCGGCGCGGCGCTGCAGCGTGTTGAGCCGCGGCCAGTGCGGGTTGTTGATGACGAAGGTCATGAGGTCGCGCGGGCTTGCCGCATAGCGGTCGTCGGCAAGCGCAAGCCAGGTCACGATCTTCTGCCCCAGCGCGTCACCGAGGCCGGCGGCGATCGCGACCGCGTCGCCGGGCCGGCCGGTGTCGAGCGCCTGGAAGGCAGCGGTCCAGGTCGCCCGCTGGGCATCGCTCAGCACCTGGGCGGAGGCCGCGGCGAACGGCAGCGCCGCGGCCATTGCGGCGGCCGCCGCCAGCCCGCGCAGGAATGACGGGACGCGTGCCTTGCAGGCATTCCAGGTCATGGCCGTCTCCATCTGCTGGGCGCCGGTCTTCGGGATACCGCTGTCCATCCCGCGCGCCGGCCGCGCGATTCGCTCTCATGGTAACGGCAGGAAAACGCGGCTGCCATCCCCGGCCGCGCCGGTCAGGGCACGCGGTCGGGCCAGGTGGCGTCCACCAGCGCCAGGATCTCGGCGGCGCGGTGCGTCCAGGTGTGGCCGCGGGCGGTGATCCGGCGGCCGGCCTGGGCGACGGCGGCGAGATCGGTCCGCTGCAGGCGCCCGGCCAGCGCCTCCGCCCAGCCCGGCGCGGCGGGCGAGAAATGGATCGCGGCCTCGCCGTCGGGGTAGACGGCGGCGATCTCCGGGTTGCCGTCGGTGACGACGGCGCAGCCGGCGACCGTCGCCGCGCAGATGCGCTCGTGGAGGCCGTGGCCGAACAGCGGGTTGAGGTGGAGCGCCATCCGGTAGCCCTGCAGCTCCTCGCACAGCTCGGCGAAGGGCAGCGACGGGTGCACCCGGTGGTGGCGGAAGGCAAAGCGGTCCCAGCCGCGGCCGAACAGGTCCACAGGGATGCCGGCGGCATCCAGTCCGCTGACGATCCGGTTGCGGCGGATGGAGCGCAGCACCCGGTCAACCTCGTTCAGGAACAGGATGAGACTTGCATCGTAACCCTCGCCCCAGCCGAGTTTTTCCGCCGCCGGGTGGGCGCGGGCGGCGGCCTCCGCCTGGTCGAGGGTGGCGAGGGCCGGGTCGGCAGCGAGGTCGGCGAGGATCGCCCGCTGCGGCGGCGCGAGATCCGCCAGCACATGGGCAAGCAGCGCCCGGTCGTCGTTGGACGAGGCGGCGAAGGCGATGGCGGGGCTGCGCTCCTCCCACGGCTTCAGGCTCTCCGGCAGCGATGCCGCGTGGGGGACGTAGGCGGCACGGGGAAAGCCGATGGCCTTCAGGAAGCGGACGTGGGAGCGGTCGACGCAGGTGATAAGCGCGTTGCGCGCCTTCGCCAGCCGCATCAGCAGGTAGGACGGGTGATCGACCAGCAGCGCGACGTAGGGCACGTTGAACCGGTCGTGGAGGTTCTGGCCGCCGACCGTGGCGTCGGCGAGGATGCCGCCGGGGCCGAGGATGAAGGCGATCCGCTCCGGCCGGGTCAGCAGCTCGCCAAGCCGGGTGCGGGAGCCCTGCACGTCGTTCTTGGTGTCGAGCAGCACGGTCTGCAGCCCGAGCGCGTCGAAACCGGCCGCCAGCGCCTCGGCGAAGGCGTTGAGGGCGTCGTACTGGAACACGCCCCGATAGACGACGGCGATGCGGGGCAGGCTCACCGGAACAGTTGCTCCGGCAGCCAGGTCGCGAGGCCCGGGAAGGCGGCAAGGATGCCAAGCGCGATGACCTGCATGACGATGTAGGGCGCGACGCCGCGGTAGATCTGCATCGTGCGGACCTCCTTCGGCGCCACGCCCCGCAGGTAGAACAGCGCGAAGCCGAACGGCGGCGTCAGGAACGACGTCTGCAGGTTCATCGCCATCAGCACCCCGAGCCAGACCGGATGGATGAAGTCGTTGGCGAGCAGCGCCGGCGCCACCACCGCGACCACCACGAAGATGATCTCGATGAAGTCGAGGAAGAAGCCGAGCACGAACATGACCACCATCACCAGGACGATGGCGCCGGCGGGCCCGCCGACGAGGTCCGGGTCGGTCAGCAGCCGGTGCACCGCCTGGTCGCCGCCGTAGCCGCGGAAGACCAGGCTGAACAGACCGGCGCCGATCAGGATCACGAACACCATCGCCGTGATCTCGAGGGTGGAGCGGCATACCGGCCGCAGCACGCCGCCGCGGGCGGTGGCCGCGATGGCGCCGGTCAGCCCGACGACCAGCCCGGCGGAGAGCACCGCCGCCGCGGCGATGCCGACCATCTCCCCCGGCGCGATGGTCTGGCGGGTCACGCGCAGGTCGACGAGGGCGGTCAGCACCAGCAGCGCGATGAGGCAGCCGAAGGCGAGCAGCGCCGGCCACCGGCGCGCGCCCGGCTGGCGCAGCGCGGCCAGGAGCAGTGCGCCGACGGCGCCGACCGCCGCCGCCTCCGTCGGCGTGGCGACGCCGCCGAGGATGGAGCCGAGCACCGCCACGATCAGCACCATCGGCGGGACCAGCGCCCGCATGATGCGTGAGCCGAAGTTGGTATCCAGCACCGCATCGCGCGGCATCGCCGGCGACGTCTCCGGGCGGAACACGGCCATCAGGATCTGGTAGAGGAGGTAGAGGCCGACGAGGAGGAGGCCCGGGATCAGCGCCCCGGCGAACAGGTCGCCGACCGATACCGGCTCCGGCGACCAGTTGCCGATTGCCCGCTGCGCCTCCTGATAGGCATTGGAGATCTGGTCGCCCAGCAGCACCAGCACGATCGACGGCGGGATGACCTGGCCCAGCGTGCCGGCCGCGGCGATGGACCCGCAGGCGAGCGGCACGCTGTAGCCGTGGCGGATCATGGTGGGCAGCGCCAGCAGGCCCATCGCCACCACCGTCGCGCCGACGACGCCGGTCGACGCGGCGAGCAGCGCGCCGACCACCGTGACCGACAGGCCGAGGCCGCCGCGCAGGCGGCCGAAGGCCTTGCCCATCGTCTCGAGCAGCTCCTCGGCGATCCGCGAGCGCTCCAGCATCACCCCCATGAAGATGAACAGGGGCACCGCGAACAGGACCTGGTTGGTCATGTTGCCGAAGATGCGCGACGGCAGATTGTTGACGAAGGCGAGGTCGAAGATGCCGATCGCCCAGCCGAACAGGCCGAAGGCGAGCGAGACGCCGCCGAGGGTGAAGGCGACCGGGAAGCCGGCCATCAGCGCGCCGCAGGTGGCGACGAACATCACCCAGGCGACGATCTCCTTCCAGTCGGAGGGGCTCATCGGCCGGCCTCGCCCCCGGCTTCGGCCGGCGCCACCCCGGCGAGCAGCAGCAGCGACTTCGCCATCACCGACAGGCCCTGGACGATCATCAGCACCGCGAACAGCGGGATTGCGGTCCGCAGCAGGAACACGGCCGGGATGCCGCTGGTCTCGGTTGATCCCTCCAGCGTCCGCCATGACTGCGTCACCGGCCCCCAGGAGGCGGAGATCACCAGCACGCACATCGGCAGCAGGAGCAGCGCGGTGCCCAGCAGGTCCACCCACGCCTGGGTGCGGGGCTTCGCGTCGCGGTAGAAGATGTCCACCCGGACGTGGCCACCGACCAGCAGCGTGTAGCCGGCGCCGAGCAGGAACATGAAGCCGTGCAGGTAGTTCATCGACTCCTGCAGCACGATGAAGCCGACGCCGAACACGTAGCGCAGCACCACCACGGTGAACTGCACCAGCACCATCGCCAGCGCGAACCACGCCACCCAGCCGCCCACGGTCCTGTTCACCGCATCGCACCCGCGGGCGAGACTGCGCAGGAAGGCGGTCATCGGAAGGCGGGTCTCCGCGGGCTGCTGGCCGGCGTCTCGGGCGCCGCGGCGCCGGCCGTAGCGATGGCGGTGCTGGCGGCGCCGCCCCGCATCAGTAGGAGAACGGCAGCAGCCGTGCGTCGGCGTAGGCGCTGTGGGCGATCTTGGTCCAGGCGATCGACGTTGCGCGGGCGCGCATGAAGCTCTCGTAGACGCGCCGGGTGATGTCGTCGCCGCCTTCGCCCACCTCGCGCACCACGGCGCCCGACGCCTCGCCGATGGCGTTGAGGATGTCGTTGGGGAACTTCTTCAGCTCGACCCCGTGTTCGTCGAGGAGCGTGCGCAGCGCATCGGCGTTGCGCGCGTCGAACTCGGCCAGCATCACCGACACCTCGGCCTGGGCCGCCGCGGTGATCGCCGCCTGGTCCGCCTCGCTGAGGCTGTTCCAGAAGTCGAGGTTGATGCCGCAGTCGAGCGCCGAGCCCGGCTCGTGGAAGCCGGGGTAGTAGTAGTACTGGGCGATCTTGTAGAAGCCGAAGGCGAGGTCGTTCCACGGCCCGACCCACTCGGTGCCGTCGATGGCGCCCGACTCCAGCGCCGGATAGATCTCGCCGCCCGGCAACGCCACCGCGTTGGCGCCGATCCGGCGCAGCACCTCGCCGCCCAGGCCGGGCATGCGGTAGGTGAGGCCCTGGAAGTCGTCGAGCGAAGAGATCTCGCGGTTGAACCAGCCGCCCATCTGGACGCCGGTGTTGCCGCACATCATGCACTTCAGGTTGAATCCGGCGGAAAGCTCGTCCCACAGCTCCTGTCCGCCGCCGTGATAGACCCAGGCGTTCATCTCGCTCGCCAGCAGGCCGAAGGGCACGGCGGCGAAGAAGCTGAACGCCGGCGACTTGCCCTGCCAGTAGTAGGCCGCGCCGTGCCACATCTCGACCCGTCCGTTGGAGACGGCGTCGAACGACTCGAAGGGCGGCACCAGCTCGCCGGCCGCGAACACCTGCACCACCAGCCGGCCCTCGGTCATCGCCGTGATCCGGTCTGCGAAGCGCTGGGCGCCGGTGCCGAGGCCGGGGAAGTTCTTCGGCCAGGTGGTGACCATCCGGACCTCGCGCCGGGACTGCGCGATTGCAGGCTTGGGGAACGATCCGGTGGCGGCCACGGCTCCGGCGGCGGCGCCGGCGGCAAGGAAGTCACGACGTTTCACTGGGTTCTCCCTGTTGCGGGGCGCCGGGCCGACCGAGCGGAGCGGACCTCGGCCCGGCGCGCCGGTTTGGCGTGTTGTCGTTCGGTCGGCGGGG
>CALKHQ010000259.1 GCA_937988735.1 uncultured Alphaproteobacteria bacterium | reverse complement strand
GGCCAGCCGCGCCGCCACGCGGGCCGCGAGTGCATCCAGCGCCCCTGCAGGGCTGTCACCGTCGCCGGCCCGCAGCGCTTCCAGCTCCTGCTGCAGCGCGGCCACCCGGCCCTGCAGGCCGGTGTCGTCATCCGTGGCCAGCCGCTGTTCCAGCGCCTCCAGACGCTCCGCCAGCGCCGCCGCCCCGGCCGGGGCCGCACCCTCCTGCGCATCGGCGGCGAACCAGATGCCGAACACGACAGGCCAGATGACGGCGACCACCAGCGCCAGCGCGGCCAGGGCGATCACCCCGACGGAACGTGTGGGGGCGACGGCCGGCGTCGGTGGCACTGGCGTCGGGGGCGGCGGCGGCGGCGGCGGTGTGTTCACAGGCTGAGGGCTCGCATCGGCAGGGGCGGGATCGGTCGGCCGGTCTTCCGGCGGGCTGAACCGGATACCGGGGCGCGGCCCGGGGGAAATCCGGCCGGCGCCCGTCGCATCGTCGGGCGCCGCTGGGGCTGCCGTGTCCTCGGGCCCGGGCTGCGGACCGGACGGGGGCTGTGCGAGCGGGCTCGGCAGCGCCACGCCGTGGTCGCGTGCGGCCGCCACCACCAATTCCACGCGGGCGGCAGGGATTGTGTCGCGCTGCTTCCAGCCCTGCACGGTGCTGACCGGGACGCCCAGCTTCGCGGCCATCGGGCGGATACCGCCGAAGGCATCGATCACGGGCTGCGCGGCGATGTCGCGCGGGGCCGTTGCGGGCCCGTCGCCGCTGCTGTCGTTCCCTGTGTGGATCATGGAAGCCTCCCGCCGTCAGGACCGGGGCGTCACGTACGGAATGGGATCGCACAGCCTCTTGCGGGGCTCAACCGGATTCGCGTGCGGCCGGGGTGACAAATCGCCCGGAGGGGGCGTGCGTTCCCGGTCAGCACGCCGTACGTGCGATGATCACGCGGCGTACGAGCGCCAGCATCGACTCCTGGTCGGGGGAGCCGGCGACCTCGATGCCGCGCCAGCGCAGGGCTTGCGCCCGTCCGGCAACGGCCTCGCTCAGGCAGAGGGCAAGGCTGTCCTGCAGCCTCTCCTGCAGTCCGTACGCTTCGACGAGGTCGGCGAAGATACCAGCCGTACGAGGGCTGTAGAACAGGACGAGTTGGTATCGGCCGGCACGCAGCCCCTGCTCGACCTCGCGCGGCAGCATCGTTTCCGGCTGCGCCGCGTACACCACCACGGGACGACACGGCACCTGTATGCGTGCAAGGGCGGCGCCGAGATCGCCGGCCGTATGCTCGCCGCAGGGGTACAACACCGCGCCGCGGCCCGGCTCGAGCCGGCGCTCCAGCACCGCGACCAGCGCCCGGAAGTCGCCGGCGGCCGACCTGACCCGGCCGAATCCGGCTTCGCGCGCGGCCTGCGCGGTGGCGTCGCCGACGGCGAACAGCGGCAGGTCGCGTTCCATCAGCCGCGCGCCCAGCGGGCGCTGGATCAGGGCGCGCGCTGCGTTGGCGCTGGTAAGCACGATCGCCTGCAGGTCGTCGACCCGCGGCTCCTCCCCTGCGGGCGGAACGGGCACGATCCGCAGCATGGGCGCCACGGTCGCCCGCAGGCCCATCTCGCGCAGCAGCAGCGCGGTCTGTTCCGCCTCGGGCAGCGGCCGGGTGACCAGCGCCCGGAGCGTCACCCCCGCGCCTCCGCCGCCAGTGCCTCGCCGCAGGCAAGCCCGAAGGCGGACACGGCCTGCAGGTCCTCCGGCGGCGTCGTCAGGCTCCATTCGCCGCGGGCAACGCGCCGGCCGTCGGGCGAGGCGATCAGCCCCTCCAGCCGCAGCCGGCCGTCGGGGAGCACGGTTGCGAGCCCGGCAATCGGCGTGCGGCAGGAGCCGTCCAGCGCCGCGAGGAAGCCGCGCTCTGCGGTGATGCAGACCGCGGTCGGCCGGTCGCCGATCCGCCCGGCCAGGCCGATCGCGTCCGCATCGCCGCTCCGGGCGGTGATCGCGATGGCCGCCTGGGCCACTGCCGGCAGCATGACCGTGGACGACAGCACCAGCATTCCCGGCGGCGTGAGCCCCAGCCGGCGCAGACCCGCCAGGGCGAGGAGGGTCGCGTCCGCCTCGCCGCGCTCCAGCTTGCCGAGCCGGGTGCCGACGTTGCCCCGCATCGGCGCGACCTCAAGGTCCGGGCGCCGGGCGAGAAGCTGGGCCTGGCGGCGCAGCGACGCCGTGCCGACGCGCGCGCCCGGCGGCAGGAGACCCAGCGGGTCCGACCCGGGGCCGCTCTCCAGTCCCGGCCGCAGCAGCAGCACGTCGCGCGGGTCTTCCCGCTTCGTCAGCGCGGCAAGCACGATGCCCTCGGGCAGCAGCGTCGGCAGGTCCTTGGCCGAATGCACCGCGAGGTCGATCGCGCCGGCGAGCATCGCCTCGTCGATCTCCTTGGTGAACAGCCCCTTGCCGCCGATGTCGGCCAGCGTCCGGCCCTGCACCGCGTCGCCGGTGGTGCGGATCGGCACCACCTCGATCGCGCCCTCCGCGGCAAGCTCCGGGACGGCCGCCGCCAGCGCGCCCGTCACCAGGCGCGTCTGCGCCAGCGCGAGCGGGCTGCCGCGGGTGCCGATCCTGAGCGGCAGCCGCATCGCCGTCAGCGGCCCGCAAGGGCGCGGTAGGGGTGAGCCGGATAGGCCCCCAGCAGCTCGAAGCGCTCGGTGAAGAAGTCCAGCTCCTCGAAGGCGCGGCGCATCGCCGGCTGGTCCGGATGGCCCTCCGCGTCGGCGTAGAACTGGGTCGCCACGAAATGGCCGCCCAGCATGTAGCTCTCGAGCCGGGTCAGGTTGATGCCGTTGGTGGCGAACCCGCCCAGCGCCTTGTAGAGCGCCGCCGGCACCGACCGCACCTGGAACACGAAGGTGGTGATGGTCGGCGTGTCGATCGCCGGATAGGCGGCGCGGTCGCGCGACAGGATCAGGAACCGCGTCGTGTTGTGCTCCGCGTCCTCGATGTCGCGCTCCAGGATCTTCAGGCCGTAGATCTCGGCGGCGAGGGTGGTCGCGATGACCGCCCTGGTGGGATCGGGGTGGGCGGCGAGCTCGGCCGCTGCCCCGGCGGTGTCGGCGGCCACCACCGGCTCGAGCCCGAGCTGGGCGATCCGCCGCCGGCACTGGCCGAGCGCGTGGACATGGGTGTGGACGCTGCGGATCGTCTCCAGCGACGCGTCCTGGTTCCCCAGCAGCTGGTGGCGGATCGGCTGGAAATGCTCGCCGACGATGTAGAGGCCGCTGTCCGGCATCAGGTGGTGCACGTCGGCGACCCGGCCGGCGATCGAGTTCTCGATCGGGATCATGGCGAGGTCGGCACGGCCGGTTCGCACCGCGGCGAAGGCATCCTCGAAGCTCTTGCACGGCAGGGTGCGCATCTCCGGATGCACGATCCGGCAGGCGACATCGGAATTGGCGCCCGGTGCGCCCTGGAAGGCGATGATCCCCGCGCCCCGGCTCTGGTCCGTCACGTCCACCTCGTTCTATCTGGCGCCGAGCTGGCGGCGCGCCTCCTCCAGGTCGTCCGGCGTGTCCACGCCCAGCGGCACCGTGTCCACGATGCGGCAGGTGATCCGCATTCCGTTCTCCAGCAGGCGCAGCTGTTCCAGCCGTTCCCGCTGCTCGAGCGGCGCCGGAGGCAGCCGGACGAAGCGCTCCAGCGCCGCGCGGCGGTAAGCATAGATCCCGATGTGATGATAGTGCGGCCCGCTGCCCCAGGGGGCGGTGGTGCGGGTGAAATAGAGGGCGGGGCCCTGCACCGCGCCGGGGGCGAGGGACACGATTGCCTTCACCACGCTCTCGGCGGTGCGGTCGCGCTCGTTGCGGATCTCGGCAGCGATGGTGGCGACGTCGGCGTCGGAAGCGGTCAGCGCCTCGAGCACGGCCGCCACGTCTGCCGACGGAATGGTCGGAAGGTCGCCCTGCAGGTTGACCACGATCTCGTGGCGCCCCTCGGGGTCCACCGTCTGCAGCGCCTCGTGGATGCGGTCCGAGCCCGACGGATGGTCCGGAGCGGTCATCACCGCCCGGCCGCCGGCCCGTTCGACCGCCTCGGCGACCGGCCGGTCGCAGCAGGCGACGACCACCGGGCCGACTCCGGCTTCCACCGCCCGCTCCAGTACGTGGACGATCAGCGGCTTTCCGACCACGTCCGCCAGCGGCTTGCCCGGCAGCCGGGTCGCCGCCAGGCGCGCCGGTATGATCACGATCGCGCTCAACTCGCCTCCATCGCGCTCCGCGGCGGCGGGCCGCGGGCTTCGCCCCGCCGGACGCTGCGTCATATGGGCGCAAAGGGGTGACGCTGCGCCGGCAACTGCCGTAGTTTTCGCGCGGTCTAGCCGATCCGCGACGGCGGCGCAAAGGTTCCTGAATCCAGACCCCTGGACACGGTAGCTCGCCCCTCCGGGTACCACCGGGACCGCCTGGTTTCCGGCCAGCGCCCGGAGCGGCTTGGCTGTGCGGTCACTCTGGGCAACGAAAGGGCGGGCAGGCAGGCCCGGGGCAACGGAGACAACATGTCGAGCGGCATTGAAACCAACAAGATCGTCGGCGCCGTCCTGACCGCGCTGCTGGTGACTGTCGGCATCGGCCATTTCGGCGCTGCGCTGTTCGGTTCGGGCGAGCACGGCGACGAGGTCCAGCTTGCCTATCCGGTTGCGGCCGGCACCGCGACCACCCAGCAGCAGGAGGAGGAGCCGGAGGCGCTGCCGTCGGTCCTGCCACTGCTGGCCGACGCTGCGCCGGCGGAGGGCGAGCGGCTGTTCGCCGCCTGTCGCGGCTGCCACACCAACGCCGCGGGCGGCGCACACAGCGTCGGCCCGAACCTGTGGGACGTGGTCGGCCGCGACATCGCCAGTGCCGAGGGCTACAGCTACTCGCCGGCGCTGCAGGCACTGGAGGGCGCCTGGACCTATGACGCCCTCAACGGCTTCATCCACGCTCCGCGCGATTTTGCCCCCGGGACGAAGATGACCTATGCCGGCCTGCCGGACACGCAGGCCCGCGCCAACCTCATCGCCTATCTGCGCACCCTGTCCGACGACCCGGCGCCGTTGCCGACCCAGGAGGAGATCGACGCGGTGACTGCCGCCCAGCAGGCGGCGGCCGAGGGCGAGCCGGAGGCCGAGGACGGTGCGGCGGCGGCGGCTGACGAGGGCGCGGCTACCGAGGAAGGCGCTCCTGCGGAAGAGGCGGCTGGCGCCGAACCGTCGGACGAGCCCGCGGCTGCGGAAGAGGCTACGGACGGCGAGGACACCGCTGCCCCCGCCGAGGAGCCGGCTGCCGACGAGGGCGCCGCCGTTGACGATGCTGCCGGCACCGAGACGACGGACGAGCCCGCTGCCGATCAGGATGCGGCAACCGGGAACCCCGACGCCGGCGCGGAGGCCGCGGACGATGCGGCCGCTGCCGAGGAGCCGGCCGCCGAGACGGCGCCCGCGGACGAGCCCCAGGCGAGCGACGCGGCTGCCGCTGACGAAGGCGCGGCCGAGGAGACCGCTGGCGAGGCGACCGGGAGCGATGCCGGCGCCGGGCCCGAGACGACCGGCGAGCCGGTGAGCACGCCGTCCGGCGAGGAAACGGTGGGCGACCAGCCTGCCGCAGAGGAGTCGTCGGCCGACGAGCCGCAGACCGGCGACGAGACAGGCGGCGAAGCGCCCGCTGCCGAGGAGGCACCTGCCGAGGAGCCCGCGGCGGAGGAAGCGCCGGCGCCGGCCGACGGCAACTGACGCCGCACCGGTTCCGGAGCGCGCCATGACCGCCGTCGTCGATGACGCGCTGCTCGCCTTCGCCGGGACGCTGGCGGATGCGAGCGGCCCGATCCTCCGCCGCCATTTCGATGCCGGCGTCGCGGTCGAGGACAAGCCCGACCGCAGCCCGGTGACCGTCGCCGACAGGGAGGCGGAGGCCGCGCTTCGGGCGCTGATCGAGCAGCACTACCCCGACCACGGCATCATCGGCGAGGAATATGGCGCGACCCGGCCCGACGCCGACTACGTCTGGGTGCTGGACCCGGTGGACGGCACCAAGGCCTTCATCGTCCACAAGCTCACCTTCGGCACGCTGATCGCGCTGTCCTACCGCGGGCGGCCGGTGCTGGGCGTGATCGATCAGCCGGTGCTGCGCCACCGCTGGGTCGGCGCGGCCGGGCATCCCACCACCTTCAACGGCACGCCGGTGCGCGGGCGCCCCTGCAAGTCGCTCGCCGAGGCGCGGGTGAACACCACCGCCGCCGACCTGTTCACCGACGAGCAGTTTCCGCGCTTCATGCGCGTCGCCCGCCAGGCGAAGTTCTGCCACTGGGGCGGCGACTGCTACGGCTTCGGCCTGGTGGCGAGCGGCTACATCGACCTCAGCGTCGAGGCCGGGCTCAAGACCCACGACTACATGGCGCTGGTCCCGGTCATCGAGGGCGCGGGCGGCAAGGTCACCGACTGGGCCGGCCGCCCGCTCGACATGGGCTCCGACGGCACCATCATCGCCGCCGGCGATCCGGACCTGATCGGACCCACGGTGGCGGCGCTGGCCTAGTCCGCGTCGCCGCCCTGACGGCAGTGGAAAGCCTTCCTACCCGCCCGGCCGGGTGCGGGCGCAGCCGGCGATCACTTCCAGCGCCTGATCGATCTCGGCCTCGCTGTTGTAGTAGTGCGGCGAGGCCCGGTTGATCGTCTCCAGCCCGCGCTCCGCCATGTCCAGCCGCGTCGAGGAGAGGCCGCTGGTGCCGAGGTTCACGCGCCGGGCTGCGCAGTGGTCGCGGACGGCGACGGGATCGACCCCGTCGATGGAGAAGCTCACGATCGCTGCCTTCTCCGCGCCCTTGTCGTGCAGCGACACGCCCGGGATTGCGGCGAGGCCTGCACGCAGCCGGTCGGCGAGCGCCTGTGCCCGGTCCGCGATCGCCTCGAGGCCCCAGCCGAGGGCGTATTCGGCGGCCGCACCCAGCCCGAGCCGGCCGGAGACGTGGCTCTCCCACGTCTCGAACCGCCGCGCGTCGGCGCGGAGGACGTAGTCGTCCGGCCCCGTCCACTCGGCCGCGAGCAGGTCGACGAAGGGCGGATGCAGACGCTGGATCCAGTCGCGGCGGACCCACAGGAAGCCGGTGCCGCGCGGGCCGCGCAGGAACTTGCGGCCGGTCGCCGACAGCATGGTGCAGCCGATGCGGCTTGCGACCACCGGCAGCTGACCGACCGACTGGCAGGCGTCGAGCAGGTAGGGAAGGCCGTGACGGGCGGCGACCGCCCCGATTTCGGCCGCCGGGTTGACCAGCCCGCCGTTGGTCGGCACGTGGGTGATGGCGATGAGGCGCGTGCGGCCGTCGATCAGCGCCTCCACCCCCTCGGGATCGGTCCGCCCGCTGCCGTCGTCCGGCGCGACCCGGATCTCAACCCCGTCGCGCCGCGCCCGCTGCAGGAAGGCGAGGTAGTTGGAGGCGTACTCGGCCTTGCCGGTGATGATGGCGTCGCCGGGCTTCAGCGCCAGCGCATAGAAGGCCATGTCCCAGGCACGAGTGGCGTTCTCGACGAGCGCGATCTCGTCCGGCGCGCCGCCGACCAGCCGGGCGAGCGACCCGTAGACGCGTTCCAGCGCCGGCTTGGCCGCCCGTGCAGCCTCGTAGCCGCCGATTGCCGTCTCCAGCCAGAGATGGTCCTTGACCGCACGGATCACCGGCAGCGGCATCAGCGCCGAACCGGCGTTGTTCAGGTGGATGACGTTGCGGCAGCCCGGCGTGTCGGCCCGGGCGCGGGCGAGATCAATGGAGCCCGCGGGCACCGCGCGGCCCTACGCCGCTGCGTCGGCGATCCGGTCGGCCACCCCGCCGGGCAGGCCGCCGCGGCCGAGCCCGTGGTAGTCGAAGCCCAGCTCCCGCATCGACGCCGGGTCGTAGATGTTGCGCAGGTCGACGACCACCGTGCCGCGCATCCGCTCGCGCATGATGTTGACGTCGAAGGCGCGAAACTCGTTCCACTCGGTCAGCACCACCACCGCGTCGGCGCCCTCGATGGCGGCAGCGGCGTCGGCGCACATCTCGACGCCGGGCAGCAGGGGCCGTGCCTCCGCCATCGCCGCCGGATCATAGGCGCGCACCGTTGCGCCCCGCTGCTGCAGCCGGGGCAGGATGGTCAGCGACGGCGCCTCGCGCATGTCGTCGGTGTTCGGCTTGAAGGCGAGGCCGAGCACGCCGATCACCTTCCCTTCCACGCTGCCGCCAAGGGCGGCGACGATGCGGTCGGCCATCGCCTGCTTGCGGGCGTCGTTCGCCGCCACCACCGCGCCGACGATCCGCGTCGGCGCCTGCAGCTCCTCGCTCATCCGCAGCAGCGCCAGCGTGTCCTTCGGGAAGCAGGAGCCGCCGTAGCCGGGGCCGGCGTGCAGGAACTTCGGCCCGATCCGGTTATCCAGGCCCATCACCTTGGCGATCACCTGCACATCGCCGCCGATGCGGTCGCAGATGTCGGCCATCTCGTTGATGAAGGTAACCTTGGTGGCGAGGAAGGCGTTGGTCGCGTACTTGGCGAGCTCGGCCGACTCCAGCGTCGTCTCCACCATCGGCGTCTCGTTGAGGTAGAGCACGCGGTAGAGCTTGCGCATCACCTTGCGGGCGCGCTCGCTCTCGGTGCCGATCACCACCCGGTCCGGGCGCATGAAGTCGCTGACAGCCGAGCCCTCGCGCAGGAACTCGGGGTTGGAGACCACGTCGAACTGGGCGTCGGGCCGGACCTCCCGGATGATCCGCTCCACCCGCCGCCCGGTGCCGATCGGCACCGTGGACTTGTTGACGATGACCGTATAGCCGTTCAGCGCGGCCGCGATCTGGCGGGCGGCGCCGTCGACATAGCTCAGGTCGGCGTGGCCGTCGCCGCGCCGGGTCGGCGTGCCGACGGCGATGAACACCACTTCCGAGGCCGCGACCACCGAGGCGAGGTCGGTGGAGAAGTGGAGCCGCCCGGCGTCGCGGTTGCCGGCGACCAGCGCATCCAGCCCCGGCTCGTAGATCGGGATCTCGCCGCGGTTCAGCCGCGCGATCTTCTCCGCGTCGAGATCGACGCAGGTGACGTCGAAGCCGAACTCGGCGAAGCAGGCGCCGGACACCAGCCCGACATAGCCGGAGCCGATCATGGCGATGCGCATGCGCGATCTCCCGTATTCGCCCCAATGGGCACCCGTGCCGGCGCCATGGCGCGATCGCAGCGAAGGTGATCGCTCTATCCGATTTGGCCGGGCGCGTCGATAGGGCTTGCCCGCCTCGCCAGACCTGCCGCCGGCGCTGCGCGACATCGTTGAGGCACGGCGACCGCCCCGATAGCATGCCGGCAACCACAGCGGCACGGATGCACGCTTGGGGGCAAGGGGAGAGAGACGATGACGATGGGAACGAGCCTGCGCCGCTGCGCCCTGCTGGCGGCAGGCAGCCTGATCGCGCTCGCCGCCGGCGCAGGTGCGGCGTCGGCGGAGGTGAAGCTGGGCGCGCTGATGGACATCACCGGCGACCTCGCGAGCTTCATCCCGCCACTGATGGACGCGGTGAACCTGGCGGTGAACGAGGTCAACGCGCAGGGCGGCATCCTCGGCGGGCAGGAGCTGGTGCTGGTGGTCGGCGACAGCCAGGCCACGGCTCAGGGCGCGGTGGACGCGGCGACGAAGCTGGTCAACGTCGACAACGTGGTGGCGATCATGGGTGCGCTCGCCAGCGGCTCGACGATCGCGGCGGCCAACGCGGTCACCATCCCGAACGGCGTGCTGCAGGTGTCGCCGACCGCGACCTCGCCGGAGATGACCACGATCGAGGACAACGACTTCCTGTTCCGGGTCATCCCCAGCGATTCCTACCAGGGCGTCGCGCTGGCGAAGATGCTGCTCGACAACGGCATCGACACGGTGGCGCTGACCTATGCCAACAACGACTATGCGGTCGGCATCGCCGGCACCTTCCGCGAGGCCTATCTCGCGGCCGGCGGCACGATCACCGGCGACCAGGTGCACGAGCCGGCGAAGAGCTCCTATCGGTCGGAGCTGGCGACGCTGGCGAGCGCCGGCGAGGCGCAGGCGCTGGTGCTGATCGCCTATGCCGGCGACAGCGGGGTCACCATCGTCCGCCAGTCGCTGGAGAACGGCTTCTTCGACCGCTTCATCGGCACCGACGGCCTGCGCGACAACCTGCTGATCCAGGAGATCGGGGCGGAGAACCTGGAAGGCATCATGTTCAGCTCGCCGACCTCCCCGCCGGAGTCGACCGCGGGCGAGAAGTTCGAGGCGAACTATTCCGCCGCCTACGAGACGACCGACGACAAGTTCTTCATCCAGCAGGTCTATGACGCGACCTTCGTGATCGCGCTGGCGATCGAGAGGGCCGGCACCACCGACCGCACCGCGATCCGCGACGCGCTGCGCGAGGTGGCGAACGCGCCGGGCGAGATCATCGAGCCGGGCGAGTGGGCAAAGGCGGTGGAGCTGATCGCCGCCGGCGTCGACATCAACTACAACGGCGTCTCCGGCCCGATCGAGTTTGACGAGGCGGGGGACGTTGCCGGCTTCATCGGCCAGTTCGAGCTGCGCGACGGGCAGTTCGTCGAGACCCGGCTGATCCGGGG
>CALKHQ010000258.1 GCA_937988735.1 uncultured Alphaproteobacteria bacterium | reverse complement strand
CGCACGGGATCATGCACATCAAGGGGGGCGACTTCCCGGGGGCGCTGGAACAGCTGCTGGAGGCGCTGCCGACGGAGCTTCCGCCCGATGTGCCGATCCTGCTGTCGGGAATGATCACGAGCCGCCAGGGCTGGGTCGAGACCGCCTATGTCGACTGCCCGGCGAGCCTTGCCGACGTGGCAGAGGCGGCGGAGCGGCAGGTGATCGAGGACCGCACGCTGATCTTCGCCCCGGGCCTGACCTATGAGGACGAGAAGGGCGTCCACGACGTGATGCGGGGGGAGGAACTGCAGATCCTCGGCCTGCTGGCCTCCGGCGGCGGCGACGGCACCCATTGCCTCCCCGGCACCCACAGCAAGTGGGCGTGGACGGGCGACGGCCGCATCCAGCGCTTCAGCACGGTGATGACCGGGGAGGTCTATGCCGCGCTGTGCAACCACACCATCCTCGGCCGGCTCATGGGCGCGCGCACCCATCATCCGGAGGCGTTCGCCCAGGGCGCCGCGCGGGCGCGCGAGGGCGGCTACGTGCTGCACGACATCTTCGCTGCCCGCACCGAAGGGTTGTTCGAGCGGCTGCGGCCGGACGCGATCGCCGCCTACCTGTCCGGCCTCCTGATCGGGCACGAGGTGGCGGCGATGGCGGCGGCCGCGCGGTTGGAGCCCGGTTCGCAGGTGACCGTGATCGGCGGCGCTCCGCTCGCCGAGCGCTACGGTACGGTGCTGAAGGCCGCCGGCTTCAACCCCGTGCTGCGCAGCGATCCGGTGGTGACCCGCGGCCACCTCGAGCTCGCCCGGGCGATGGGCGCGATATGACCGGATCGGCCGCTCTCGCCGCCGCAATGGGCCGGCTCCCGCTGGTCGCCATCCTGCGCGGCGTGCGGCCGGAGGAAGCCGCCGGCATCGGCATGGCGCTGGTGGCCGCCGGCTTTGCCATCATCGAGGTGCCGCTCAACTCGCCCCGGCCAATGGACGGGATCCGGGCGATGGCGCAGGCGGTCGGCGACCGGGCGCTCGTCGGCGCCGGGACGGTGCTGCGTGCGGAGCAGGTCGGGGCGGTGGCGGAGGCGGGCGGCCGCCTGATCGTGATGCCGCACAGCGACACGGCGGTGATTTCGGCGGCGAAGGCCGCCGGCCTCGCCTGTGTGCCCGGCTTCGCCACCCCGACCGAGGCCTTCTCCGCGCTTGTCGCCGGGGCCGATGCGCTGAAGCTCTTCCCCGCCGAGGCCAACCCGCCGCCGGTGCTGAAGGCGCTGCGGGCGGTGATCCCGGCGGAGGTGCCGATCCTGCCGGTGGGCGGGATCACGCCCGAGGCGATGGCCGGGTACGTGCGCGCGGGTGCGAACGGCTTCGGCCTGGGCTCGGCGCTCTACAGGCCCGGCATGACCGCGGCGGAGGTCGGCGAGCGCGCCGGCCGCTTCGTGGCCGCCTGGCGCGCCCTGCGCGGCGAGCCGCAAACGACGGCGGTCTGACGCTACAGCAGGGGGCCGGGGCGATCCCCCACCAGATAGTCGATCACCCGGTGCGGCAGGGTCAGCTCGCGCACGATGGCCGGCACGCGCTCGATCAGGCGGTCCGCCGGGTGGAACAGCGAACCCTGCTCGAGGAAGCCGCGAGGCAGCGGCACCGTCAGCAGGAACACCCCTTCCGCGAAGGCGGCGCCCAGCGCGCGGCCCGGGCGAGCACGGCTCAGCGCGACGAGGCTGTCCGCCAGTGCCGGCGTGATCAGCCGCCGCGCCTCGTCCGGGTCGGCGGCGTGCACGGCGAAGATTTCGCTGAAGCCGGCGTGGGGAAAGGCGACCTGCCGCAGGCCTTCCGGCCCGCTCGACGCGCGGCGGTCGCGCACCAGCAGCACCGGGCCCCGGAACGGCACCGGCACGTCGACCTCGACCACCAGCCCGCGCCAGACACGCTGGCGACGCCGGTTCCGCCCGCTGCCGGCCATGCGATAGCAGGACATCTCGACCAGCCGGAAGCCGACGCCGCGGTGGGTGCCGACCAGCATGTCCTCGGCCTGGACCACATCCGCCCTGGGCAGCAGGCCGAGGCCCAGCACGCCCGTCGCGTTGAAGCCCTCCGCCGTCCGGTTGTAGCTCATGCCCCCGATGGCGGCAGCGAGCGGCGGCACCAGCACGCTCCGTGCGACGCCACGGTAGAGGCGCACCATTGCCCAGACTACTGCGCCCGTGGCGAAGGCGCCGACGGCGAGCACGCCCACGGCCAGCCAGATCGTGATCAGGCCCCAGAGGATGAGCGCGATGATGCCGAAGCCGCCGAACATCCCTGCCGCCACCATCCGGACCAGCAGCAGCGACGCCTTCCGGCTCGCCTCGATCCGCGCAAGGGCAGGGCGGATCTCCTCCTCGATCGTGCGGTCGATCGCCGCCTGGTCGATGTGGACCGTCATGTCGGGGACATCGTCATCTGGAACATGGCCCGCGACCCTAGCCGCGGGCCGCGCCGCCGAACAGTCCGTTCGGACGCGGACGGGCATGCGGCGGGCAAGCGGTCCTGACAAGGGGCAACGGCACCGTCTATGGTAGGGCCGTCGGTGCGGAAACCGCGGCCGCCGGCAGCTCTCGCCGGGCCCGTGCCGCGGGCCGCCGCCCGCTGTTCCGAGGAAAGGCCATGACCGTCACCATCTACCACAACCCCAACTGCGGCACGTCGCGGACCGTGCTGGGCATGATCCGGGAGAAGGGGATCGAACCCGTCGTGGTCGAGTATCTGAAGCAGCCGCCGGGCCGGGAGAAGCTGGTGGAGCTGCTGGCAAAGATGGGAATGAAGCCGCGCGAGCTGCTGCGCCGCCGCGGCACGCCCTACGACGAGCTCGGGCTCGACGACCCGAAGTGGACGGACGATCAGCTCATCGACTTCATGGCCGCCCATCCGATCCTGATGGAGCGCCCGGTGGTGGAGACGGCGGAAAAGGCGGTGCTGGCGCGGCCGGCCGATCGCCTCAACGACCTGCTCGGCTGATCACACCAGGATGTTGACGTGGGAGCCGCGGGTGGCGGTGACGCGGCCCGTCGGCGCCTCCCTGGCTTCGGTCACCGCCTGCTCGACGAGGGCCACCGCGGCTTCCTCCTGCTTCGCCGCCTGCTTGAGCCCGTTGGAGGCGAGCTCCTGGCGGGCGGTGAGGGCGGTGGAGACGGCGTCCATGTGGGCAAGCTCCCGGCAAGCGCGCGGCGCGATGCCGGGACCCTAGGCGGTCTGGGTTAACGTGCGATTGACGCGCTGCGGTCCGCCGCAACGTTGTCGGATGCGGCCACCCGGGCCAGCTCCAGGTCGTGCAGCCACCAGGCGCTGGCGTTGATCGAGTAGATCGGCCGGTAGCGGGTGACCGCCTCAGCGGGCAGCACCTCCGACGTGAGGCTGTCCAGCACGTAGGTGCGGCCGTCGAGCGCGATCGTGAGCACCGCGTGGTTCACCTCGCGGCGCACGTCCCGCACCACCCACAGCCGCATCTCGTCGTCGGTGAACCCGAGCCGGCGGAAGGCGATGTATTTCGCGATGGCGAAGTCCTCGCAGTCGCCGCCGTTCCGGAACAGCTCCAGCGGCGACGCCCAGTAGTCGGAGATGCCGTAGTTCTGCTGGTCCTCGACGTAGGCGATCTGGTTGACGAAGCTGTTCACCGCCGTGATCTGGTCGCGCCGGGGCAGGGCGGCGACGTCGCCGAGATAGCTGTCGTAGTTGCCGAGGAAGCAGTAACCCTGGTCTCCCTTCGCGCAGCGCTCGGGCGCGGCCATCATGTCGGTGGCGTGCCGGTTGAGCGCCCCGACCCAGCGGGTGAAGCGCTGGAGATCCGTGCTGCGCGGCTCGTCGCCATAGACCAGCAGGCTGCCCTGGGCCCGGGCGGGCGCCGCGGCAGCGGCGGCGGCCAGCACGGCGGCGACGGCGAGCAGGCGCAGCAGCGGGCGAAGGCATGCGGCTGGCATCGGCAACCCCCTGTCTCGAACCGGAAACGGGGCTGCTATTGCCGGATTCGGCCTTCGACCACGGGCGCGATGGTCCCGGCGGCCTCGACGTACTGGATGACCTGGCTCGCCATCAGCGTGCCTGCCGCGGCGTCGATCAGGACCGGCTTGCCGACGAACATGGCGTAGCCGTCGCCGCCGCTCGCCATGTAGTCGTTGGTGGCGAGCCTGTAGGTGTTGCTGTCGAACAGCGGCTCGTCGCCGACCATCACCTCGCTGACCCTGCTGCCGGCAGGCGCCGACGGGTCGAAGCGGAAGCTCAGGCCGGAGACCTGCGGGAAGCGGCCGGCGCCGTCCTCGATCCGGCTGACGCCGTTCTCCAGCGCCTCTCGGATCGTGGCCCCGTCCACCTCCAGCAGCACGGTGACGTTGCCGAACGGCAGCTCGCTCAGGATGTCGCGGCGGGTCAGCACGGTGCCGGCGGGATAGGTGCGGTCGGCACGGATGCCGCCGCCGTTGGTAATGGCCACGTCGGCGCCGGTCGCTGCCCGCATCGCGTCGGCGATCAGGTTGCCGATCGCCGCCTCTTGGCTGCGCACGGTTGCGCGCCGGCTGTCGAGCTCGGTCTCGGTGGTCCCGATCTCGACGTTGAGCGCTTCGTCGAGCTTGTCGAGATAGGCCTGGACCGCGGCTGCCGCCTCGGGGTCGGGCTCGACATCGACGGTCGAGACGAACTGCACTTCCGGCACGAAGCTCACGCCGGTCGAGCCGTCCTCCTGCGGCGTGAGCGTCACCGCGAGGTCGAGGATCGCGACGTGAGTGCCCTGCGAGGTCGACTCGAGCACGCCGTTCACGCCGTCGTAGAAGGCCTGGATCTCGTGGTTGTGGCCGCCGAGGATGAAGTCCACATCGGCCGCGTCGAGCTGGGCGAAATCCTCGTCCAGATCGACGTGGGTCAGCGCGATCACCAGATGGGCGCCTTCGGCGCGCAGTGCGGCGGCGGTCTCCACCGCGGTCTCGACCGGGTCAAGGAACTGGATGTCCGGCCCCGGGCTCGCGATCTCGGCCGTGTCGGGGGTGGTCAGCCCGAACAGGCCGATCTTCACCGGCCCCATCTCGACGATGGCGGTATCGACGGTGCCGGGCAGCGGCTCGCCGTTCAGGCGGACGTTGGTGCCGAGCACGGTGTACTGCGCCTCGGCCAGCCGCTCCAGCAGCACCTCGGGACCGAAGTCGAACTCGTGGTTGCCGAGGGCGGCATACTGGAGGCCGATCCGGTTGAACAGGTCGACCATGTGCGCGCCGTGGTCCAGCGAGGACATCAGCGACGGCGAGATCATGTCGCCACCATAGGTGAACAGCACGGGGTCGCCGAATGCTGCCTCGGCCATGGCCCGCACCGCCGCGATCTTGGCGATGCCGCCGGCGCCGCCGGAGTCGGCGTCCATCCGGTCCACGTCGTTGACGTGGACGAAGCGGACGGTGATTTCGACCGGATCCTGCGCCGAAGCTCCCGCGGCGGCCGCCAGGATGGCGACGGCAGCGAAGGTGGCGCCAAACGTGCTGCGCAGTATCGGCATCCTCACCCCCTCACAGCTCTGCCGCCCCGACTATAGCGCCCCCGGCGGGGATGAGAAGCACGGGGATTCGCGTTGGCCTGTCAGCGTGTGGCCAGCGTTGCCGGTTTCCATCCAGCCTTCCATGCGGTGGCGGGCACCACCTCGGGCAGGGCGCCGTTGTCGTGGAACCAGCTGTCCACCGCATAGCGGACGGAGCGGTCGAGACCGGTCGCCGGGCCCGCGATCTCGGCGATCACCGCGGTCGCGTGCGGCCAGGACCAGCCCGCCATGATCCCGTGCTGGATCGGCGTGGACAGCCGGTGGAAGCGCAGCAGCCCGTCACCCTGCAGCATGGCGATGAAGTTCGAGGTGTTGATCGCCTCGTCGTAGCAGTCGAGCTGGCCGCGGCGGAACCAGCCGCTGCCGGTGCCGCCCAGATCGCCGGAGGTGCCGGCCTGGGCGCCGGCGAAGGTTTCCATCTTCGCCACCGCCTCGGCGATCCGCCGCCGCTCCTCCTCCGGGTCGACGGCCGGCTCGGCGAACAGGGCGCGCACCTCCTCCCACTGTGCGCGGGAGAAGCGGACGGTGGCCTTCTCGCCGCAGCCGTGCCCGTAGCAGTAGATGAAGCCGTCGGGTCGGGCGGCAGTGTCGATGTGCCGGGTGACGCCGTCCGGCACGTGGATGCCGCAGCCGGCGAGCAGGACGAGGGCGGCTGCGAGGGCGGCGCGGGCGAGGGGGTGCATGGGTCTGGCCAGGCCTCCGGCGGTGCCGCTGTGCGGACGTGGAACTGCAGGGTAGGCAACGCTACCCGTTGATGGTATAAGACTGCCAGCACCGGATCGGCCGGTGCAGAGATTTCGGCTGATGAGGCAGGGCGCGCGCCGGGCAGGGGTCGGACGCGGCGTCCGTCGTATCTGTTTGGAGGTTGCCCAACGTGCAGGTTCAGGTTCGCGAAAACAACGTCGATCAGGCGCTCCGCGCGCTGAAGAAGAAGCTGCAGCGCGAGGGGGTGTTTCGGGAAATGAAGCTGCGCCGTCATTACGAGAAGCCGTCGGAACGCCGCGCCCGCGAGAAGGCCGAGGCCGTCCGCCGGGCCCGCAAGCTCGCCCGCAAGCGGATGGAGCGCGAGGGCTTCTAGCCCCGCATCGCCGTCATCGCGCGGCCCGATCGGCGCCCTCCCGGGCGCCGTTTGCGTTCCGGTTCCCGGCTGCCTGCGGTCTTGTTCCTGCTTTCCGGTGCGTTCGGCCGGCGGCTCCCGGCGCGCCGGTGCGGGTTTGCACTGCGGTCCGGCAGCAATCACGACTCGCATGGTCCCGTGCCTGCTGCCCGGGCGACGGTCGGCGGGCGCTTACCTCCCGTTAATCCCTTGCGGCGACAATCGGCGCCGGATGTCCGCAACAGGTCCGCGCCCATGTTCAACGCGCTGAACGGCGTGTCCGTCACCTTCGCCGATCTCAACAGGAGCCTGTTGAACTACGCCTCTGCGCGCTCGCTCGTTTCGGCCCAGTCCGCCGCGTCGCGCGTTGCGGAACAGCAGCAGCGGCACGACGAGGTCACCGCCACCAGCCGGGCCGCCTCGATGCGCAAGCGCGCCGAGGACCTGATCATGCGCAAGGCCAACGTCGAGCTGGCCGCCTCCACCATTGAGAGCACGGTGGAGGACCTGGAAGAGGTCTACGTCGCCTACGGCAGGCTGAAGGAGCTCGCCAAACGGGCGAAGACGGCCACCGGCGAGGCTCGCGCCGGGATCGCGGCGGAGTTCGACAAGCAGCTCAGGGAAGTGAACAAGCTGGTCGACAAGGCCGGCCCCGCCGGCCGCAACCTGGTCGGCAGCGTGTTCCGCACCAGCTGGCTGACCGACACCATCTCCTACGCCACCGGCACCTCCGGCTCGCGGCGGGAGGTGCGCGGCGCCTACCTCGGCGCCGACTACTACATCGAGCTCGGCGACGGCCGGAAGATGGTGCCGGACCTGGGCGGCGCGTACCTCACCGACTACGCCAACTATCCCGACACCATCACCCGCGACATCGGGATGGGCGACGTCCGGATCGAGAGCTATGACCGCGACAGCGGCGCGATCACCCTGCGGCTGCGGGACGGGGAGACGATCACCGGCACCCTCCGCCGCGGCGGGACCGGAGTGCTGCACAGCTGGCTCTACGGGAATTTCGCCGACAACGACGCGATCGACCTCGCCATCGCCGACCTGGACGCCGCGCTGAACAAGGTGGACTACACCCGGCTCAGCCTGAAGTCGGACATGGCGATCGCGAAGGCGCGGACCAGCCAGTTCGACCAGACCATCGACACCCTGTTCAACGACGCCAACGTCATCGAGCTGGAGGCGACCGAGAAGTCGCTGAAGCTGGAGCAGGCGAAGGCGATCCGCAACCAGATCGCCCAGTACCAGTTCAATTCGCTGGTTTCCGGCGGCACCAGCAACGCCATCTCGGCACTGTTCGGCTTCTAGCCGGGGCCGCCGCGCGCTCGCGGCTGCGGGCGCCGCGACTCCCCCTGACGCAATCGTCACCCGATCGGCATTGTGCCGGCGCGAGCTGCGGTGCAGATTGGCGGGCAGTCGTCTATACAATTCGCAGAATCGCAGGTGGACAGTGGAGTCCACGGGACCCTCGACCGAGGCGCGCCGCCGCTGGATGGGTATCCTCGCGAAGGCGCAGCCGGCGGAGCTGGCGGAGGCCTGGGAGCGGCTGAAGCTTGCCGTGCCCCATGACCTTCTCTGCGCACCCGAGGTGGGGATGGCGATGGTCCGGGGACGGATGGGCGGCGACGGCGCCCCCTTCAACCTCGGCGAGATGACCGTGACCCGCTGCGCCGTCGCGCTCGAAGGTGGTATCACCGGCTTCGCCTGGGTAGCCGGGCGCGATAGACGCCATGCCGAACTCGCTGCGGTCTGCGACGCGCTGCTGCAGGACCCCCGCCACCGCGACCGGGTGATGCGCACCGTGATCGCCCCACTGGCGGAAGCGCAGGCGCAGCGCCGCGACGACCGGGCCCGCCGCGCCGCCGCCACTCGCGTCGATTTCTTCACCCTCGCCCGCGGGGAGAACCCGCGATGACCGTCGCCGCCGGCTTCGCCGACCCTGTCTTCGACGCGCAGCGCACCTTCCGCGCAGTGCTGGAGGCGCTCGCCCGGCCGGGCCGCTGCCAGCAGGCGGGGGCGGGGCTGGTCTTGCCCGCGGGGCTGGACCCGGCGACCTACGCGGTCGCGCTCTGCCTCCTCGACGCCGACACGCCGGCGTGGCTGTCGCCGTCGCTTGCCCGGGCCGGCGTCGCCGAAAGCCTGCGCTTCCACTGCGGCTGCCCGATCGTCGAGGCGCAGGGCGCCGCCGCCTTCGCGCTGGTTGCCGCCCCCGATGCGCCGCCGCTGGCGGCCTTCCCCGCCGGCGACGACCGCTACCCCGACCGCTCCGCCACCCTGCTGTGGCAGCTTCCAGCGCTGGACGGCGGCGCGCCGCTCGAGCTGACCGGCCCCGGCATCGACGGGACGACGACCATCGCGCCGGCCGGGTTGCCGGCGGACTTCCCCGCGCAGTGGGCGGCCAACCACGCCCGCTATCCGCGCGGCGTCGATGTGGTCCTGATCGCGGGCGACGGGCTGATCGGCCTGCCGCGCAGCGTCGCCGTGCGCGAGGCCTGACCGATGTACGTCGCGGTCAAGGGCGGCGAGCGGGCGATCGAGAACGCGGAGCGGCTGGTCGCGGAGGACCGGCGCGGCGATCCTGCGGTGGCCGAGCTGTCGCTCGCCCAGATCCGCGAGCAGCTCCGGCTCGCCGTCGACCGGGTGATGAACGAGGGCTCGCTCTACGATCCCGAGCTGGCGGCACTGGCGATCAAGCAGGCGCAGGGCGACCTGGTGGAGGCGATCTTCCTGCTGCGCGCCTATCGCACCACGCTGCCGCGCCTCGCCGTGACGCTGCCCGTCGACACCGCCGCCATGGCGGTCGAGCGCCGCATCTCGTCCACCTTCAAGGACCTGCCGGGCGGGCAGGTGCTGGGCCCGACCGGCGACTACACCCACCGCCTGCTCGATTTCGCGCTGGCGGCGGAAGGGGCGGAGCCGCCGACGGCGCCCCGCGCCGAGGCGCCGGTGGACGCCGCCATGCCGCGGGTGACCGACATCCTCGGCCGCGAAGGGCTGATCGAGCCGGCAGGCGACGGCGTGGCGGCGGGGCGGCCCTTCGACATCACCCGCCAGCCGCCGGAGCTGCCGGCCGGCCGTGACCAGTGGCTGCAGACGCTCGCCCGCGGCGACGAGGGCTTCCTGCTCGCGCTCGCCTACTCGACCCAGCGCGGCTACGGCGGAAACCATCCCTTCGCCGGCGAGATCCGGATGGGCACGGTGGCAGTGGAGATCGTGCCCGAGGAGCTGGGCTTCCCGGTCGAGATCGGGGAGATCGAGGTCACCGAATGCCAGATGGTGAACCAGTTCCGGGGCTCCGACGAGGCGCCTCCGGCCTTCACCCGCGGCTACGGCCTCGCCTTTGGCCGGGCGGAGCGCAAGGCGATGGCGATGGCGCTGGTGGACCGGGCGCTGCGCAGCGCCGAGCTGGGGGAGGCGGTGCGGTACCCGGCGCAGGACCAGGAGTTCGTGCTGGCGCACAGCGACAACGTGGAGGCGTCGGGCTTCGTCCAGCACCTGAAGCTGCCGCACTATGTGGACTTCCACGCCGAGCTGGAGCTGGTGCGCCGGCTGCGGCAGGAATGGGCGGAGCGCCGCAGGGAAGCCGCGGAATGACGGCGCGCGACCCGCAGTACAACTTCGCCTACCTCGACGAGCAGACGAAGCGGATGATCCGCCGCGCCATCCTCAAGGCGGTGGCGATCCCCGGCTACCAGGTGCCCTTCGCGGGGCGGGAGATGCCCGTCCCCTACGGCTGGGGCACCGGCGGCATTCAGGTCACCGCCAGCATCATCGGCCCGGACGACCGGCTGAAGGTGATCGACCAGGGGGCGGACGACACCACCAATGCCGTCAGCATCCGGCGCTTCTTCGCCCGTGTCACGGGGGTCGCCACCACCGAGGCGACTGCCGGGGCGACGATCATCCAGACCCGCCACCGCATCCCGGAGCAGCCGCTGACCGAGGGCCAGATCA
>CALKHQ010000257.1 GCA_937988735.1 uncultured Alphaproteobacteria bacterium | reverse complement strand
TCAGGAGCAGGCCGCAGGCCTCGGACACGCGGCGGCGGACGAACTCGGCCGCCGCCGGCGGCAGGAACGGGGCCCGGTCCCTGGCACCGCGGCCCGGCCCGCGCGACCGGCCGTCGGAGGTGGTCACCGCCATGAGGGGCCGCTCCCGCTCAGCCGAGCAGCGGCAGAAGCCGCCGCAGCGCCGGCTCGAGCCTGTCCAGCGGATCGACGAGCGCGATCCGCACGTAACGCCGCGCCACCTGCCCGTCCGGGTCGTCGCCGAAGGCCATGTAGCTGCCGGGCAGCACCTTCACCGCCGCCTGTTCCCAGGCACGGAGCGCAAAGGCCTCGCCGTCGCCCACGTCGAGCCAGAGGAAGAAGCCGCTCGCCGGCTCCGGCCCGGCCGCCGCGCCGAACAGGCTGCGCGCCATGGCCATCGCGTCGGCATAGAAGCGCCGGTTGTCCTCCACATGCGCCTCGTCCCGCCACAGGGCGGCGGCCGCCTGCTGCAGCGGAATGGGCGTCGGGCAGCCGCCATAGCTGCGGAGCAGCACGAAGGCCTGGATCAGGTCGGCGTCGCCGGCAACGAAGCCGCAGCGCAGGCCGGCGGCGTTGGAGCGCTTCGACAGCGACTGGTGGATGAGGACGTTGCGCATGTCGGGGTTGACCGCGGCGCAGGCCTCCGCCGCCCCTGCCGGCGGTGCTGCGCCGGGCGCATAGAGCTCCGCATAGACCTCGTCCATCACCAGCACGAAATTGTGCCGCTGGGCGAGCTCCACCATCGCGATCAGCCGGTCGAGCGAGATCGCGGCCCCCTGCGGATTGGCCGGGCTGCACAGATAGGCGACCGCGGTGCGGTCGAGGATCTCCGGCGCAAGCGCCGCATAGTCCGGCATGAAACCGTTCTCGGCCCGCGCCGGCACGAACACCGGCTCGGCACCGGCCATGATCGCGGCCGAGCGGTAGACGTGATAGGCCGGGTCGGGCACCAGCACCAGCGGCGGGCCGCTGCTGACATGGGCGGAGTCCACCGCCAGCAGCGCCACCAGGAACAGCGCCTCCCGCGTGCCGGAGACGACCATCACATGCCGGTCCGGGTCGATCATGCCCGCCGGCAGGCCATAGCGGCGCTGCAGCCAGTCGGCACAGGCGGACCGCAACTCCGGAATCCCGGCCGGCAGCGGATAGCGGCTCCAGTCGGCGAAGTGGGCCGTGACCGCGTCGTTGATGAAGGCGGGCGGCTGGCGTCGCGGCTCGCCGACCGAGAGGATCGCCGGCTCCAGCCCGGCGGCGGGCGCAATCCCCGCCAGCCGCGCGTTGAGCCGGGAGAACGGGTGGTCGCGCACGCGCTGCAGCGCCGTGCGGTCGGCGACGCGGCGGCCCGTCAGCATGTGCGGGTGTTCCGACGGACGTGGCCGGTCCGGTGGGCAACTCCTCGACTCATCCGATTCTGTTCCAACCCGGGATTGAGAAGAAGCGGCTATGCCGTTGCCGCGTCAAGAGAATCCGCGCCGGCACACCAACTTCGCCGCCGGCTGTTGCCGCGGCGACTCGCCAGCCGGGGGAGCAGGATCGCAGGAAGCGCCGGCCGGGGCCAGCCGCGGTCAGGCGCTTGACAGCTTGCCGAACAGCGGCCCGAGGCGGTTGCGGAGCTTCTCCATCGCCTTCTTCTCGAGCACCCGGACGCGCTCCTTGGACAGCCCGAGCTCGTGGCCGATGGCGGCAAAGCTCGCGGCGGCCTCGGCCAGATGGCGGCGGGTGATGATCAGCCGCTCGCGGGGAGTCAGCGCCGCCAGCGCCTCGCCCACCGCCCCGCGGCGCAGCCGGTGGATGCTGCGGGCGATGACGTGCTCCTCCGGCGTCGGCTGCTCGTGCGCAAGGCGCTCGAGCAGCGGTTCCGCGCCGGATTCGGCGTCCACGTGCCGGTCGAGCGATTCGTCCGGGCCGGCAAGACGGCGCGCGAGCGCCATCACCTCCCGCGCCGGAACCTCGAACTGGCGGGCAAGGGCCGCGACCATGTCGCGGCTGAGCCGCTCGCCCAGGTGATCGGCGCCGCCGACGACCTCATTGGCGAGCCGGCGCAGGGCGAGGAACAGCCGCCGCTGCCGCGCGCCGGCGCCGATCCGCACCAGCGACCACGTGCGGACCGCATAGTCCTGCATGGCGGAGCGGATCCAGGCCCGGGCGTAGGTGGCCAGCCGCACGCCGGCATCGGGGTTGAAGCGCTGCACCGCCTGGGTCAGCGCCAGCGCGCCCTCCTGGACCAGGTCGGCGAGCGGCAGGTCGAAGCGCGCATAGCGTCGGGCCTGGGCGACCACGCAGCGCAGGTGGCTCGCCACAAGCCGCTCGGCGGCGGCGGCGTCGCCGGCCCGGGTGCGTGCGGCCAGCACGCGTTCCTCCTCCGGGCTGAGCATCGGCTGTCGCCGTGCGAGCGCAGCCAGGGCAGAGCCGGATGAGGGAATGCGCATTTTCACTCGGTGGACCATCGGGATCGTCAGGTGCGGACACGGAGGCCCGCCCGAAAGGCAGACCTGTTCCACATTCACGTCACATACATATACGAAAGGTGTCGGCCGAACGGCAGTCCCGAATTTTCGGCCCCGGCAGGAGCAGCAGCATGGCCCGCAAGACAGACCCCACCGACCGGATCGTCGACGCCACGCTGGCGCTGATCGCGGAGCAGGGCTGGCGCGCGGCGCAGCCCGAGGCCATTGCCGCGCGTGCCGGCGCGGATCTCGCCACGGTCTATCGCGTGACCGGCGGCCGTCTCGGTGTGCTGGAAGCGCTGATCCGGCGGGTGGATCTCGCCATGCTGGAGGGGGCGCAGCCCGACCCGCAGGAGACGTCGCACGACCGGCTGTTCGACGCGCTCATGCGACGATTTGACGCACTGGCGCCCTACAAGCCGGCGATCCTGGTGCTGGCCCGCGACTGGCGGACGCGGCCGCTGGTGGCGCTGGCCAATGCTCCGGCGGTGCTGCGGTCGATGCGGTGGGCACTGGCGGCGGCCGGCATTCCGACGGACGGCATCCGGGGCGCGATGCTGGTGCAGGGGCTGGCGCTGGCCTACGCCGCGGCGATGCGGGTCTGGCTGGACGACGACAGCCCGGACCTTGGCCGGACGATGGCGGCGCTCGACCGCAGCCTGCGCCGGCTGGAGCGGCTGACTCCCATGCTGCGAACGCGAAGCAGTGACGGCCGCGCTCCGCGCGAGGATGGCGCCGAAGCCTCCGCCTAACGCGGATTTCCGCCGTTTGCTGCACCGCACAAAAAAGTGCTTGCGTTGCGGGATGCCGCAGCCTAGATAAGGCTTGTGCGCTGCACAATTTTGCATCACCGGGACACGCTTGCAGAAGGGATTGACCATGGCGGCGAAGGCCACCGGACAGGGCGAATACGAGTTCGCCAAGTTTTTCGCGCAGTTTCCGTTCAAGGTGCCGGGCATCGACCCTGCAGCCGTCCTTGAGTCGCAGCGGAAGAACTTCGAGGCGCTGAGCACCGCCGGCAAGCTGGCCACCGAGGGCTTCCAGGCCATCGCCCAGCGCCAGACCGAGCTGGTGCGCCAGGGCGTCGAGCAGTCGCTGAGCGCGGTGCGCGAGGTGATGGCCGAGGGCTCTGTTGCCGCCCAGACGGCCAAGCAGGCCGAGATCGCCAAGCGCGGCTATCAGGCCACCCTCAACCATGTGCACGAGCTGAACGAGCTGGTGCTGAAGGCGAACCAGGATGCCTTCGGCGTGATCAGCAAGCGGATCGGCGAGGCCATCGACGAGGTCCAGGCGCTGGCGCGCGCGAGCGTCTGAGCAGACCGCAGGTTTCCGGCGCCGGTCATCCGGCGCTGTCTCCCCCCGCGGATCACGAGGAACGAGGCCGGCAGGATGCCGGCCTTTCCTTTTTCACGCGTCTTTTCTCTTGCGCACAGCGCAGGGCACGGCATCGTCCCGCTTCCGGTCACCGCAGGGACATGCAGATGGCAGAGACGATCAGCTTCGACGACTTCCTCAGGGTCGACATCCGCGTCGGCACGGTTGTGGAGGCGGTTCCGTTCCCCGAGGCGCGCAAGCCCGCCTACAAGCTGCGCATCGACTTCGGGCCCGAGATCGGCGAGCGCCGGAGCTCCGCCCAGATCACCCGCCACTACACGCCCGAACAGCTTGTCGGCCGCCAGGTGGCGGCGGTAGTCAACTTTCCGCCGAAGCAGATCGGCAAGTTCATGTCCGAGGTGCTGGTGCTGGGCCTGCCGGACGCCGACGGCGAGGTGGTGCTGATCGGGGTGGACAGGCCGGTGCCGAACGGCGGCCGGCTGTTCTGAGGCGGACCGCCCCGGGCTATTCGCGGCCGCGGGGCGCGCCGAAGGAGATCATCAGCCAGCGGTCGAGGATGCGGTCGCGGGCGAAGCAGGCATAGAGCCCGCCCAGCCGCCGGACCGCCTCCACGTCGACGTACCCCGGCCGGTCGGCATACCAGACCGCCGCGAAGCGGATCGCGCTCGCGCCCGCACTGTCGGAGACTTCCAGCCCGCCGGGGTTGAGCAGCTGCAAGATGTCGCCCGACTGGACCCGGCCGAGCTGGTGCGCGGTCACGCTGGGCTCGCGATGGACGGTGAGCGAAGGCACGGTCACGACGCCGTAGCGGTAGTTGGGGTCCGTCGCCAGCGCCGCCGGCAGCTCGGTGTGGAAGTAGGGCGCGCAGAACTTCCCCGGTTCGACGAAGCGGCCGCCGTTGGCGAGGATGTCTGCGAGCGCCGGCCACAGGTCCCATTGCTCGACCGGGATCGCCCGCGGCATCCACGCCAGCTCCAGCGCCCTGCGGCCGAGGTCGGCGCCGTACTCGTCGATCAGCGAGCCCGTATCCAGCGTCTCCGGCGTCACCGACAGCACGTAGTCGGCGTCCATCCGCGCCACCGCCTCCATCAGGTCCTGGCGGAAGGCGGCGAATTCGGGATCGCGGGGGCCTTCGTCCACCGGCAGCATCCGGCCGTGAATGTCTGCCGCCGGCGCCGGCGCGGCCGGCGCGACCAGCAGCAGGCCGACGAGCACGGCCAGGGACCGGCGGGCGCCCCCTCCCCGCGTGTCGGGAAGCGGACGGCGGCGGCGCGGGCGCGCCTTCTGCAGCAGGCGGATGATCGACACGGGCTTGCCTGGGGATCAGTCGGCGAAGGGGTCGCGGACCATGATGCTATCCAGCCGCTCCGGGCTTGTCGACAACAGGGCCACCGGCGCCCCGATCAGCTCCTCGATGCGTCGGACGTACTTGATTGCGGTCGCCGGCAGGTCCGCCCAGCGCCGCGCCCCGCGCGTGCTCTCGCCCCAGCCTTCCAGCGTCTCGTACACCGGCTCCAGCGCCGCCTGGTCCGCCGGCGATGCCGGCAGGATGTCGATCGCCTCGCCGCGCAGGCGGTAGCCGGTGCAGACCTTGAGCTGGTCGAAGCCATCGAGCACGTCGAGCTTGGTGAGCGCGATGCCGTCGATGCCGGCGACCTGCACCATCTGGCGCACCAGCACGGCGTCGAACCAGCCGCAGCGCCGCTTGCGCCCGGTGACGGTGCCGAACTCGTGGCCCCGCTCGCCGAGGCGGAGGCCGGTCTCGTCATGGAGCTCGGTCGGGAACGGCCCGGAACCGACGCGGGTGGTGTAGGCCTTGACGATGCCGAGCACATAGCCGATGGCGCCCGGCCCGAGGCCGGAGCCCGCGGCGGCCGCACCCGTCACCGTGTTGGACGAGGTGACGAAGGGGTAGGTGCCGTGATCGACGTCGAGCAGCGCGCCCTGCGCGCCCTCGAACAGGATCCGCTTGCCCTGGGCGCGGAGCGCGTTGAGGTCGCGCCACACCGGGCGGGCGAAGGGCAGTATCTTCGGGGCCACCTCCAGCAGCGCGTCCAGCAGCGCGGCGCGATCCACCGGGGGGACGCCCAGGCCCTTGCGGATCATGTCGTGGTGCAGCGCCGCCCGCTCGATCCGCTCGCGCAGCGCATCCGCGTCAGCGAGGTCGCAGACCCGGATCGCACGCCGGCCGACCTTGTCCTCATAGGCCGGGCCGATGCCGCGGCCGGTGGTGCCGATCTTGTGCGCGCCGCGGGCTTCCTCCATCAGCCGGTCCACCTCCTGGTGGATGGGGAGGATGAGGACGGCGTTGTCGGCAATGGCGAAACGGTCAGGCGTCACCGCGACACCCAGCTTCC
>CALKHQ010000256.1 GCA_937988735.1 uncultured Alphaproteobacteria bacterium | reverse complement strand
CGCCTGGTACCGCGAAGCGGAATGACGGCTCAGCCGGCGTAGTTCCACTGGTGGAGCGGCGGCGGCTCCAGCAGGGACGGCTCCCGGCGGCCGCGCTCCAGGTTCTCCAGCCGGTACTCGAGGTGCCAGGGTATGAGCTCCTCGCCGCCGCAGCACTCGGTGAACACGCCCTCGACGTCCACCTCGATGAAGATGCCGTCATCGGTGAGCAGGGCCTCGCCGTGCAGCGTCCGCGCGCCGCCGTCGGACCAGTCCAGCCGCACGCGGGTCACCTCCTCGCCGCCCACCGTCTCCCGCCCCACCGGCTGGGGAACGATGCGCAGGCCCTGGACGTAGGGCTCGAGCAGCACCGGCGGGAACATGCCCCACCACACCGAGACACCGACGACGTCCTCCTCGCGCTCGTTGAAGTGGAGCGCGTCCTCCATGTCCACGCGGACCAGCACCGAGTCTGTGGTATCGCGGTCCGTGACGCGGCCGCGGACCCCGTCGACGACCCCGGCCTGGACGCGGCCGTCGGCGTGCACCACGTCGCCGATCCAGGCGGTCCACGGCGGGAGCATGGTGCCGCTCGGGGCGCGCGACCGCTGCGCCCAGGGATCGATCGCGCCGTCCTCGACCCGGCGCAGGTAGTTCACGTTCGCCTGCTCGATCTCGCTGAGGGTGACGTCCTGGCCAGTCGGACGGTACCAGCTGCGGGCGGAGAAGAAAGCCTGCAGGTCCTCGCTGTTGAAGCGGTAGCCGTGGCGGGCAAAGATCTCGTTGCGCGCCAGCCGCAGCGCATAGGGCGTGAGATAGCGGATGTCGAACTCGTTGAGCTCGCGCTCGTCCGACGCCGGCAGCACCTCGGCCTGCGCGCAGTCGGTGCTGTCCGTCGCCGGAAGGCAGTAGCCGGGGCCGAGGTAGATCTCCTCGCAGATGCCGTTGCCCGCAAGCGGGCAGCTGTCGTCGGCCGCCGCGTCCACCGCGGCCATGGCGACCAGCACGGCGGCCAGCGCCGTCGTCGCCCGTTGCATGCGCATGTTCATCGATCCTCCCTGCCGCCGGCGGCAGGAGCAGTTAAACCGGAAGCGTCCCCAACTCAAGCGGCGGCACCACCGGCCGGCGATGTCGCCCGCGCCAGCAGCCCGCAGTAGCTGGCATGGTCGATGTTGCTGCCGCAGACCAGCAGCACCACCGAACGGCCGGCGAGCCGCGCCCCGAGCGGGCCGAGCAGCCCCGCCAGCGCGCAGGCGCCGGCGGGCTCCACCGCCAGCTTCAGGTCGCGGAAGGTCAGCGCCATGGCGTCGATCATCGCCTGGTCGTCGACCAGCACGACCTCGTCGACATGCTGGCGGATCAGCGAGAAGGTTCCGGCGGTGTGGTGCGGGGCGCCGAGACTGTCGGCGATGGTATTGACCTCCACCCGCTCCACCGGCCGGCCGGCGGCGAGGCTGAGGCTCATGCCGCGGGCGCCCTCCGGCTCCACGCCCAGCACCGCGACCTCGGGGCGGACCTGCTTGATCGCGTTGGCGATGCCGGCGATCAGCCCGCCGCCGCCGATCGGCACCACCACCGCCTCCGCCTCGGGGCATTGCTCCAGGATCTCGAGGCCGAGGGTGCCGGTGCCCGCGATCGTGTGCGGGCCTTCGAACGGGTGCACCATCACCCGCCCCTCCTCGTCGCGGAGCCGCATGCCCTCGGCGAAGGCGCCGGCGATGTCGTCGGCGAGCACCACCTCGGCGCCGAAGCGCCGGCACTGGGCGACGCGGAACGGACTTGCCTTCCGCGGCATCGCCACCTTGGCGGTGATGCCGAGCTCGGCGGCGGCATAGGCGACGGCGATGGCATGGTTGCCAGCGGAAACCGCGGTGACCCCGCGCGCCCGCTCCTCCGCCGTCAGGTGCTGCATCACGTTGAGCGCGCCGCGCGGCTTGAACGACCCGGTCTTCTGGGTCAGCTCCAGCTTCACCCACACCCGGGTCCCGGGGTCAATCTGGTCGGCCAGCGTCGCGCCGTACCACGGCAGCAGCGGGGTCTCGATCAGATAGGGCCGGATGCGGGCGCGGGCCTCGCGGACGGCGGCAAGGGGAATGTCGAGCGTTTCGTCGACGGCGCTGGCCATGACGTTCTCCGAAAGGGATGGGCGCGGGGATCGTAGCCCGTCCGGGACCGCAGGCGGAACCCGGCACCGGACCCAGGGCAAAGCCCCCGCGGGGAGCGCGCCGCCCGCCGGGGGCTGCGGGGTAACGGACACAGAGAAAGGGCCGCGGGACGATCGTCCCGCGGCCCCGTGCGACGAGGTCGAAGCGACGGACTTAGAAGTCCATGTCGCCCATGCCGCCCATGCCGCCCGCACCGGCGCCGGCAGCCGACTTCTTCTCCGGCTTCTCGCCAACCATCGCCTCGGTCGTGATCAGCAGGCCGGCGACCGAAGCCGCGTCCTGCAGAGCCGTCCGGACGACCTTGGTCGGGTCGATGATGCCGGCCTTGAACATGTTGACGTAGGAGCCCTCCTGGGCGTCGTAGCCGTAGTCGGTATCCTTCTGGTCCAGGAGCTTGCCCACGACCACCGAGGCGTCGTCACCGGCATTCTCGACGATCTGCCGGATCGGGGCCTGCAGCGCACGGCGCACGATGTCGATGCCCACGCGCTGGTCATCGTTGGCGGGCTTCAGCTTCTCGAGGGCCCGGGTCGCGTAGAGGAGCGCGACACCGCCGCCGGCGATGATGCCTTCCTCGACCGCGGCGCGGGTCGCGTGCAGCGCGTCGTCGACGCGGTCCTTCTTCTCCTTCACCTCGACCTCGGTGGCGCCGCCG
>CALKHQ010000255.1 GCA_937988735.1 uncultured Alphaproteobacteria bacterium | reverse complement strand
CGCGGCGATCGTGGTCGACGGCAGGCCGGTGGACGAGGCCGGCCCGGGCGTCAGCGCGATGGTCGTCACCAACCAGACGCCGTTCTACGCCGAATCCGGCGGCCAGCAGGGCGACATCGGCACCATCGTCTCGGCCTCGGGCGCGACGCTTGCGGTCGAACACACGGTCAAGAAGGCGGGCGAGCTCCACGTCCACCTCGGCGCCGTCTCCGGCGGAACGCTCAAGGTCGGGGATCCGGTGACGCTCACCGTCGATGCCGCGCACCGCGACCGGCTGCGCGCCAACCATTCTGCGACTCACCTGCTGCACGAGGCGCTGCGCCGGCGGCTGGGCACCCACGTCACCCAGAAGGGCAGCCTGGTCGCCGCCGACCGATTCCGCTTCGACTTCAGCCACCCGAAGCCGATGACGCCGGAGGAGATCGCGGACGTCGAGGCGGAGGTGAACGCGCGCATCCGCGCCAACACCGAGGCGCGCACCCGGCTGATGACGCCGGACGAGGCGATCCAGGCCGGCGCGCTGGCGCTGTTCGGCGAGAAGTACGGCGACGAGGTGCGCGTGGTCTCGATGGGCGACGAGCCGGATCCCTCGACCGGCCGCGAGTACTATTCGACCGAGCTCTGCGGCGGCACCCACGTGCGGCGTACCGGCGACATCGCGCTGTTCAAGATCGTCAGCGAGGCGGCGCTGGCCGCCGGCGTGCGTCGCATCGAGGCGCTGACCGGCGAGGCGGCGCGGCGCTACCTGAACGAAGAGGAAAAGCTGCTGCAGCAGGCAGCCGGCGTGCTGAAGGCGGCGCCGCAGGACGTGCCGGCGCGCATCGCGGCGCTGGTCGAGGAGCGGCGGCGGCTCGAGCGCGAGCTCGCTCAGGCGCGGCAGCAGCTTGCGGCCGGCGGCGGCGGGCAGCAGCTCGAGGTGAAGCAGGTGGGCACGGTGAAGTTCCTCGCCCGCCGCGTCAACGACCTGCCGCCGCGCGAGCTGAAGGGGCTGGCCGACCAGCTCACCAAGCAGCTCGGCTCCGGCGTCGTCGCCATCGTGTCGGTGCACGAGGGCAAGGCCGCCAACGTGGTTGCCGTCACCGACGACCTCACCGGCCGGATCGACGCCGTGCAGCTGGTGCAGGTCGGCGTCGCCCAGCTCGGCGGCAAGGGCGGGGGCGGGCGTCGCGACATGGCCCAGGGCGGCGGCCCCAACGTCGACGGCGCCGACGCGGCCCTGAAGGCGATCGAGGAGGCGCTGTCGCAGGCGGCCTGATCCCGGGCGCCTGGGCCGCCCGTGCGGCCGGCCGGCATGGCCCGCCCGTCGTGAGGCCCGCCGATCCGTTCGCGTCCTTGCCATGCAGTCGCGAACCTGATCCGCTGTGCCCGTGGCGACGGAGGCGGCGATGAGCTTTACCGGGCGGCATGTGGTGGTGACCGGCGGCACGGGTGCGCTGGGCCGGGTGGTGGTGCAGATTCTGCTGGACCGCGGTGCCCATGTGTACGTGCCGGCGCATGGCGAAGCAGGCCCTGCCGGCGGCCACGAGCGGCTGTCGGTGACGCCCGGGGTGGACCTGACCGATCCCGCTGCGGTCGAGCGCTACTACGCCGGCCTGCCCGCGCTCTGGGCCTCCCTGCATCTCGCCGGCGGTTTCGCCATGGCCCCGCTGGCCGGGACCACGGCCGAGACGCTGCAGGCGCAGCTCTCGCTGAACTTCGTGACCTGCTTCCTCTGCTGCAAGGCGGCGGCGTCGCGGATGGCGAACGGTGGGCGGATCGTGAACGTCGCTGCCCGTCCGGCGCTGGAGCCGCGCACCGGTGCCCGCATGGTGGCCTACACCGCCGCCAAGGCCGCGGTGGCGGCAATGACGGTCGCGCTGGGCGAGGAGCTCGCCGGCGCGGGCATCCTGGTCAACGCGGTCGCGCCCTCCATCATCGACACGCCGGCCAACCGTGCGGCCATGCCCAAGGGGGACCCGGCGAAATGGGTGTCGCCGGAGACCCTGGCGGAGGCGATCCTGTTCCTCGCCTCCCCCGCCAACACTGCCACCCGCGGCGCCGTCCTCACCGTCTATGGCCGCAGCTGAGCGCCATTGACCGCGCGCCGGTCGGGGGCGCACGCTCGGACCCGGCCGCAGAGGGGGTGCGGCCGAAGGGGAAGGGGGAGCCGATGACGAGCGAATCGCATCGCGCGACCATGACGGTCGCGGCCCTGGCGGTGACCGGGGCGATCGGATTGATGGTGTGGACCGTCTCCCACGCGCCGGCGGGCGCGCAGACGGGGATGACGGCGAAACAGGCGCAGTGCCTGCTCGACAACCTGCGCCACGTCGGCTCCGACACCGCCGCCAGCCTCATCGCCCGCGCCTGCGAGGCCCTCGGCTGACCGCTGCGACCGGGTCTGCCTGCGCGTGCCCGTGTGCGTCAGGGCCAGGCATGACGGCGCGGGGAGTCCCGGACAGACCAGTCCCCGTTGCGGGGCGGGGCGAGCGGCCTAGGTTCGATCGCATCAGCAGGGAGGCGCCGATGCCGATGATGCTGAAGGGGAGCTGCCGCTGCGGCGCGGTCGGTTTCAGCATGGAGAGCCACACGCCGCACCCCTACATGCGCTGCTACTGCAGCATCTGCCGCAAGACCGCCGGCGGCGGGGGCTATGCGGTCAACCTCGGGGCGAACAGCGCCTCGCTCACGGTGACCGGGCGGGAGGCGCTTGCAGTCTATCAGGCGAAGATCGACGACGGCGGGGTCTGCCGCACCAGCACGGGCGAGCGCAACTTCTGCCGCCACTGCGCGTCCGCGCTCTGGCTCTACGACCCGACCTGGCCGGACCTGATCCACCCCTTCGCCTCGGCCATCGACAGCGAGCTGCCGCACCCGCCCGAGACCGTGCACATCATGCTCGCGTTCAAGCCGTCGTGGGTGGTGCCGCACATCGGGCCGGGCGACCGCTGCTTCGACGGCTATCCCGACGAGTCCATCGCCGAATGGCACCGTGCCCGCGGCCTCTGGGTGGAGTAGGCTGCTGACACAATACTGTCAGGAGCTCCGCGGCAATCATCGCGCCCTCACCAGCATGGAGACGGGAATGACTATCAGAACCCACCGCGGCAGCTGTCACTGCGGGGCGGTCCGCATCGAGGCCGATCTCGACCTCGCCGCCGGTTCGGCGCGGTGCAACTGCTCGATCTGCAGCAAGTCCCGGGCCTGGGGCATCGCGGTGAAGCCGGAGGCCTTCCGGCTGCTTGCCGGCGAGGAAGCGCTCACCGAATACCGCTTCGGCACCCGCAGCATCCAGCACCTGTTCTGCCGCACCTGCGGGATCGGGCCGTTCGGCCGCGGGCACCTGGACGTGATGGGCGGCGATTTCGTGGTGGTGAACGTCGCCTGCCTCGACGACGTGACGCCGGACGAGCTGGCCGCGGTGCCAGTGTCCTACGCCGACGGCCGCAACAACGCGTGGATGAGCCCGCCGACGGTGACGAGCTACCTCTAGCCGGGGCCGCCGGCGGACGCCTGCCGGGCGGGGATCACCGCGGCGAAGCGAAGCCGGGTGCATTCCTCGCCTGCGGCGCCCACCTTCTCGCCGAGCCAGGGGCGCAGCGTCGCCAGCGCCTCGGCCTGCGCGGCCGCCCGCTCCGCGGCAGGCAGCGCGGCGAGCGCCGCTTCCACGAACACCTCCAGCCAGCCGGTCAAGCCGGCCGGCGGCGGCGCCGGACGCGGCACCTGCGCCATCGTCCGCACCGTGAAGCCGTGACGGGTGAGCAGCTCGCCGTAGCCGTCGGCGCACGGCTGCCAGGCGGGAAGGTTCGGCTCGGCGATCCCGTGGCGCCGCAGCACCCGCTGCAGCGCCGTCATGATCGCCGCGACGCGGGCGAAGTCGCCGCACTCGGCGACATAGCGGCCGCCCGGCCGCAGCGCCCGGGCGACACCCGCGGTGACCGCCTCGTGATCCCGCATCCAGTGCAGGGCGGCGTGGCAGAAGACGGCATCGAAGGCGCGGTCGAAGGCCAGCGCCTCGGCGTCGGCGAGCACGACGTCGAGGCCCCGCGCTCGCGCCGCAGCCACCATGTCCGGGCAGCAGTCCACGCCGACCACGTCGGCGCCCGCGGCGGCGATCCGCGCGGTGAGCGCGCCGTCGCCGCAGCCGAGGTCGAGGATCCGCTCGCCCGGCTTCGGGGCGAGCAGCGCCAGCAGGCCGGCACCGGGCTCGGGCGCGGCGCCGCGGCCGCCATTGACGGCAGACATGACCGTGCCGGCATCGGCGAGGATTGCCTCCTCCTGCATCAAGCTCTCCCTTGCGGCCCGGGCGGAGCGCAGCGCGGGCGGAGGCGGCCATCGGCCGCCGTCCGGCTGCGTCTCCTGCCCGGATCGTTCCGTTCTTGTGGTTGGGGCGGGCCCGGAAGGCCTACCCGCCGAGCGCCATCCGGCGCACCATCGCCTGCGCCTGTTCCATGCAGCCGTGGCGCGCAAGCCAGACGGCCGCATGGGCATCGGTTGCGAGCGAGGCCGGCGCGAGGTGCAGGGTCGCCGCCTGCTTGTCCGCGTCGCCGATGTCGATCACGTACTGCCCGCCGTCCTCCGGCGGCAGGTTGTCGGGCCACCGCATCAGCGGGTCACGGGCCGACCAGTGCACCCGGACCTGTGCTCCGCCGTCGGCCGCCGCGAACCGCACCGTCATGTCCTCCGGCCCCGGCTCGCTGCGATAGAACACGAGCTGCCCGCGCGGCGAGACGCAGAGGTCCTGCGGCATCCCGGGCTCCAGCGCGACCAGCCACGGGCTCACCTCCGGCGCCAGCGTCGTGCGTCCCATGCCCAGCGCGACGTCGGTGGTGTCGGTGACGGCGATGATGTTGGCGAGGTCGTGGAGGAAGGAGGGCTCGGCCTCGTCCTCCACGTTCGTGCGCAGCTTGCCCATGAACGGGCCCTCGATCACCTTGATCGCGCCGAGCGGGTCGATCAGGGTGAGCGATGCGCCGCGCGGCACGTCGAGCATCATGTCCTCGTCGATCAGCGCGCCGACGGCAAGGTCGGGCACCGTGCTCGCCAGCACGACGTAGGACGGTGGCTCCTCCGCGGCCGCGGGCCGGACGCTGAGCAGCGCGGCAAGAAGGGCGGCGCCAAGGCAGGCGCGCGCCCGGCGCGGGGTCGAATGGCCTGTTCGGATCATGCTGTTCCTATGGTGACACCGGTTTCGCCCAGCCGCAAACGCCGGCTGTGCAGCCTGACCAGCGGATCGTCGGGGTGGGACGCCGCCAGTCCGGCGAAGGCCGCCACCGCAGCGGCCGGGTCTGATTCCAGCAGCCGGTAGGCGGCGCGGTAGGCCTGGGGCTCGGCATCCCCGTCGAATCCGGCGGGCGCATGCACCGCCACCGGCTCCGCCACGCCGCGCAGCACGATGCGGCCGATCGGCCGGAAGGCGAGGTCCGGCGGGCAGAGGTCCACCGTCGCCTGGCTCACGCAGATCGTGGTGCCAAGCTGCTTGTTCGCCGCCTCCAGCCGGGCGCACAGATTGGTCACGCGGCCGATGGCGGTGTAGTCGAAGCGCTGCTCGCCGCCGAAGTTGCCGATGACGGCGGTATCGGTGTGGACCCCGACGCGCGTGCCGCCGAAGGGGATACCCTTCGCGCGCTGTTCGGCGGCGTAGGCCCTGGCGAAGGCGTCGATTTCCACCGCGCAGCGCACGGCGCGGACGGCGTGGTCCGGCTGGTCCAGCGGCGCGCCGAACAGCGCCATCACCGCGTCGCCGATGAACTTGTCGATGGTGCCGTCGTGGGCGAGCACGATGCGGGAAATGCCGTCGAGATAGCCGTTGAGCAGGGTGACGAAGCGGTCGGCGGGCAGCCGTTCGCCGAGCTCGACCGAGCCGGTGAGGTCGGTCAGCAGCACGGTCACCACCCGTTCCTCGCCGCCGAGCCGCAGGCGCTTCGGGTCGCGGCGCAGCTCTCCGATCACGTGCGGGCTGACGTAGCGGGCGAAGGCGCCGCCGAGCAGGCGGATCTCGCGCCGGTGATAGGCCCCCATGCCGATCTCCGTCAGGACGAACGCCAGCACGTAGCCCAGACTTGGGGCGAGAATGTGGATCATGGCGCCCGACCAGGCGAACAGCGCGAAGCCGAGGCCGAGGATGCTCGCCGGGCCGAGGAGGAGCAGCAGCCCCTTCAGCCAGCCGTTGCTGCTGACGAGGGCGGCAAGGCCGCCGGTCAGCGCCGCACCGACCGCAATCAGCACCTGCAGCCACACCGGCCGTACCGGCGCCTCCCGCCCGTCGAGGAGCTGGGCGACGCCATGGGCGTGGATGACGACGCCCGGCATCCCGTCGCGCTGATCCGGCAGCACGGCGAAGGGCGTCAGGTGGCGGTCCAGACCGGCAACGTCGAGCCCGATCAGCACGATCCGGTCCTCGATCAGCGGCTGCACGCGTTCCCACAGCACCGGCACGGCGGGGTTGATGCTTTCCGCCGGGATCTGGAGGAAGGGCTGCCCCTGGCGCGGGCGGCCATAGTAGGCGAGGGGGCGCGGCGCCGTGCCCCCCGGCGGGGCCTCTCCGAGCGCGGCAACAATGGCGGGCGCGAAGCCGGGCTCGATGTCGCCGTCGTCGGCCGGCCGGCCGACGAAGAGCTGCCGCACTACCTGGTCGCGCTGGTCGCGCAGCAGGAGCCCGAGGCCGTCGCTGACCGCCGGGTTGTCGATCCGGGCGCGGAAGGTCCGCCACAGCTCGTCCTGCCACGGGGCCACCGCGCCGGGGGCGGCGACGCTGTCGGCCCAGGCCAGCACCGTCGGCGTCGAGACCGTGTTCAGCACCGACAGCAGGCGGCGGTCCTTGTACTCGTCCGTCACCTCGCCGAGGAACAGGTCGATCGCGATCAGCCGCGCGCCGCCGGCATCCAGCGCGGCGACGACGTCGGCGAGGAAGCCGCGGTCCACCGGCGTCCGCCGCCGCAGATGGGCGAAGGTCGACTCCGAGACGGCCGCGATCACGATCTCGGGGTGGGTCGGCGCCGAAGGGTTCAGCACCGCCACCCGCATGTCGGCCAAGTCGTTCTCGACCGATTCGACCGGCCCGAGCCGCGGCCCGAAGTGGGCGACGGCTGCGGCCAGCACGACTGCGGCGACGGTGGTCAGCGATCGTCTCGGTGGCTGCATCCCCTGCTGATCCCGACTCCGGGCCAGCATTTTGGCCCGGCAGGGTGGCGGAGGCCAGAACACCGGTGGCCACCGGCCCGTCCGGAGCGTGAGCGCTGTCACACCCGGTTGTTACAAATTATAACAAAGTAAAACTGGTATTTTTGGCAAAATAGAATAATATGTTTTCATGGTTTGAGAGGTTTCCGTTGCGAATATCGCGGGTATTCGCCATGTTCGGATCAGGAGCGGCGGCCGGGATGCCAGAGGCTCCGAACCGAGGCAAGGACATCCGGGCAGGAAGTCCGGTACGACCCCAGGCAGGAGAGACCACCATGACCCTTTTCGCTTCGCTCAAGAGCTTCATTGCCGACGAGGATGGTGCGACCGCCATCGAGTACGGCCTGATTGCTGCCCTGGTCTCCGTCGCCGCGATCGCCGCACTCGGCGCGCTTGGCGGCAGCCTCGAGTCGCTGTTCTCCACGATCAGCAGCTCCATCAACGGCGTGCTTCCCGAGTAGCCGACAGCGGCGGGGCCATCGCTCCGGCGGCTTCTTTGTGTTCACAGGTCAGACGCAGCGGCCCGTACCGGCGGTATGGGCCGTTCTGCTTTGGCATATTTGCAGAATGAAAGAGTTTTTGGAAAATTCGAACAATATTTGTCGCCTCATTGTGCGGTTTGTCTTGAAAAGACAGAATGGATTACGCATGTATGCCGCAGGCCGGCGATTGGGCCGGAGCACCGCGGAGAAGCCGGGCAGGACGTCCGGCAGAGACAGGCAGGAGGTCCCCATGATCCGCTTCGC
>CALKHQ010000254.1 GCA_937988735.1 uncultured Alphaproteobacteria bacterium | reverse complement strand
CGCCGCCGGCATCTCCTTCGCCTACAGCGACGAGATCACCCTCAGCGCCGGCATGCGGACCAAGTACAGCGTCATCGACCTTGAGGGCGGCGTGGACGACGATTCGGGTGAGTCCGACGAGCAGCGGGCGCTCTTGTTCGGCGTGCCGCTGGCGCTGGACTACGACCTGCGCGACGACCCTTTCAACCCGACCGAGGGCAGCCTGACCCGGCTGACCTTCGAGCCGATCGTGACCGTCTCCCCCAGCCAGCTCGTGCTGCGCACGACGCTCTACCAGACCGGCTACTGGGCACCGTTCGACGACGACAGCGTCGTGCTGGCCGGATGGGGCCAGATCGGCGGCATGATCGGCGCCGGACTTGACACCATCCCGGCCGACGAGCGCTTCTTCGTCGGCGGCGGGGGCTCGGTGCGCGGCTATGCCTTCCAGTTCGCCGGCGACCTCGACGACGATGGCGACCCGATCGGCGGCCAGTCGATGGTGGCGCTGGGCGCCGAGGCGCGGTTCCGCTTCCTCGAGGACTACGGCGCGGTGGCCTTCGTCGAGGGCGGCCGCACCTTCGACAGCGGGGTGCCGACCTTTGACGAACCGCTGTTCTGGTCCGCCGGCATCGGCGCCCGCTACTACACCGACTTCGGCCCGATCCGCCTCGACGTCGCGACCCCGCTCAACGGCCGGTCGGGCATTGACGACAGCTTCCAGATCTACGTGAGCTTCGGCCAGGCCTTCTGAGGCATGGCCGAAGCCCGTCGCTGCCGCAGGGTGTCTACGGGTTTCCTGCGACGGGCAGCGGGATATAGTCCGCTGCGTCGGGCGGCCCGTCGGTGATGCAGGCGGTGCGCTCGGTCAGGTTCATGATCACCGAGAACACCGTCTGCAGGCGCTTGCCTTCCGGATCCTTCGGATCCTCGCGCCGGCTGATCGCGTCCGGCCCATTGGCACCATCGCGCAGGATTTCCATGCAGCTCTCGGCCGTGATGCCGCCGCGGCGCCCCTCCACCAGGCGGCGCACCCGCGCCAGCCGCGGATAGCTGTCCGGCAGCACGTGCTTGCCGAGGTCTCGCACGCCGGCGAGGCGGACGCTGCAGATATGGTTGGTGTGGCAGAGCACGTCGCGTTCGGGCAGCAGCACGTCGAAGTCCGATGGCACCGCCTCGATGTCGACCGCCTCGGCGCCGGCCTGGGCGATGAGGTAGTTGGCGGCGGAGGCGACGGGTCCGTTCGCCACCGCCTCGATGGCGTCGCCCAGGTTTTTCGATTCGAGGATCCGCCGGAGCACGACGTGCAGCGGCACGCCGTCATCGCGCAGCTGGTCGGTCACCAGCGCATTCAGGCACACGCCGAGCCCGGCAGTGTTGTACCCGATCTTGCCGATGATCCCGCCCTCGGTGAGCATGGTGATCGACGGCCCGTCCTCGCGCTCGATCTCCAGCACCACGAAGGCCTCCCGCTGCGAGGCGCGCCAGTCCCAGTTCTGGCACAGCAGCACCTCGCCGTTTGTGGTCGCGGTGCCGAAGGCGGCGAAGGCGGTGCAGCCATCGACCATCCGCGCCGACAGCGCGATCTCCGAGCGCGCGTTGAGCGCCAGGATCTCGTCGAAGGCGAAGCCGCTGCCGGCTGCAACTCCCTCCATCTCCGCCAGCAGGTCGGGTGCGTAGCGCTCGATCGGCCCGGCATAGGCGGCGCCCATCTTCCGGGCATGATCCCAGTCCAGGCCCACGAAATCCCGGAACAGCCGCCGGTAGGTGCGGATCGACGCCGCGACCTGGTCCCGCGCCTCGCGGCCGTAGGCGAGGCCGCGCGCGTGCGGATCCCTGCCGGAGACCCGGACAACCGGGAACGGAAAATTGCCCTGCATCGCTCTCTCCTTCAGGAATCCTGCGGCACCAGCCGGATCACCCGTTCGGCCGCCGCATCCACAGCGTCCCTGCTGTACAGCATGGGGACGAACTCTCCGCGCGACCAGAGCTCGGCGAGATCGCCGTAGTGCGGCGACCGCGGATCGCCCGACTGCCCCGGTGCATTGATCCACCGACTGTTGTCCCAACCGCCGACGTCGATGACCACACGCACCGTCGCGCCGAGAACGACGCGGAAGTCGCTGGCACGATACATCATGTTCATCGGCGTGGACTCCGAGCCGCCGACCGGCAACGTCCCCACGTCCCAGTCCCCCTTCCTGCCCCGCAGCGGCGAGAGCTCGTGGGTGAAGTAGCCGTGATGGATCCGACCCCAGGCCCAGGTCTCCATCGCCTCGCCCATCAGCTTGCGGCAGTCCTCGACCGCCGCAGCGAGGGTGCGCAGCAGCAGCGCGTCGCGGGCGGCTTCCGGCGAATCGCCAAACATCGCGCCGGGCCGTTCGAGCGCATTGCCGATACCGTCAGGGTCGCCCGGAGCCATCAGGGGCCGCACCGCCTCGTCCGGCATGGCGAGCGCAATCACGCCCGGCCGGAGATGGCGCGTCCACCACACCTCGAACAGAGCCGCAGCGGCGCTCTCCGGCAGGGTGTTGCCGTCCCAGCTCGTCAGCAGGTCGATTGCCGCGTTCAGCCGCGCATCCTCACTGCGCAGCCCGCGCAGCAGCGCCGTCATGCGCCGGCCGGGAATGGAGACCGCGTCCGCCTGAAGCGCACAGGCGGCCTCGATGCTCATCTTCGGTGTCGCTGCGAACACCTCGGCAATGCGGTTCGCCCGCGACCGGTCGAACCACTCGAAGCCGATCTGCTTCTCGTCGTGCGGCCAGCCCGCCGGCACGTTCATCTCGTTCGCCGTGGCGAAGAAGCCGGCCTCGGGGTTGAGGACGTGGGGGAGGTCCTCCGAATTCATGAAGCCTTCCCACTCGAAGCGGCCGTCGCCGGGGACCGGCAGCAGCCCGTCCCAGCCGCGGCGCCGGGGGCAGCGGCCCACGGCGGACCAGGCGATGTCGCCACGCCTGTCGGCGAACACCATGTTGACCGCCGGCACCGCCCATCGGCGCATCTCGCGCCGGAATTCCCGGTAGTTGCGCGCACGCATCGAGGCGATGCTGGCCATGTAGGGGGCCGAGCCGGGCTCGAACCAGGTCGAGCGGACGGCATAGGCCCGGCGGGCAACGGGATCTTCCTTCACCACCGGCCCGTGACGGGTGAAGACGAGAGTGACCGGCTGGTCCGGCGCGCCCCGGACGGGGATGGTCTCCTCGATGACCTTCATCTCCTCCCAGCCGTCACCGTAGCGGTAGCGGCGCGGCTCGCCGGGCGCGGTCTCGTAGACGTAGACGTCCTCGGAATCGACGCCGAAGAACAGGGTGAGGCCGAAGGCAATGTCCCCGTTGTGGCCCATCATGATGCCGGGAATGACGGGCTCGCCCGCGCCGATGCCGTCGAACTCCGGCGAGGACAGGTGCACCAGATAGCGCAGGGCCGGCACCGCGTGGGCACGGTGCGGGTCGTTGGCGAGGATCGGCCGCCCGGTGTCGGTCCGCGACGCGGCGACAGTCCAGTTGTTCGAACCCTCCCCCGCCGACATCCGCTCGACCGTGCCGCTAGGGCCGACCCGCGACCAGGCCGCAGCGTCGTCCAGGCTCGCCGACAGGCGCTCGGGGCTGAAGCTGACCGGGGCGAGCGCGAGCTTGAACACGTCGAGCATGTCGTCGGGCAGGCTCGCGAGATCCAGCCCCTCGGCAGACGCAGGCACCCGCATCGGCTCGAGGTTCTGGCGCAGCAGGTCGACCGAGGCGTCGGCCTTCGCCATCACCCTGGCGCGGGCTGCCTCCGACAGGGCGTTGCGCATCCAGGAGTGGATGCGAATGCGGACGACATCCCCCGGCGCCCAGGGGTCCGGCCGTGTCCCGAGCTCGACGAACTCGGGCGGCAGCCAGTCGGGATGATCCTCCAGCAGGTCGATGTAGGCGTTGATGCCCTGCACGAAGGCGGTGCAGATCTGCTCCGCATCGTCGGCGTAGGAGGCCCACTCCGCCGCCATGTCGCCGCGGTAGAGGAACAGGCGCGACGCCCGGTCCTGGGCGAGATAGCCCGGTCCGAAATCGCGGGACAGCAGGCCGAGGCCGCGCTTGCGCCAAAGGTCGATCTGCCACAGCCGGTCGCGCGCGGCGTTGAAACCCTGGGCAAAGAACAGGTCGTCCATGTTCCGGGCACGGATGTGCGGCACCCCCCAGCGGTCGATGACGATCTCGACGGGTGCCGAGAGACCGGGAACATGAATGGTCGTGGTTTCCATGCTGGGTAGGCCTCGATTGGTCTGTTGCGTCAAGCGCAGGCGCGCGCGTCGCCACCGGCGCTGCCGGATCCGGCGTCAGCCAGGAACCCGCGGAGAGCGTTCGCGACGCGGCTGCAGTCCAGGTCCTGGAGAATGAAAACGATGCGCGAGGAGCGGTCGGGATCCGGCCAGCTCTCGAGGTGAACGGGGTGATGGATCACCCCGCGGACCACGTCGAGCACGATCGGTCCCGGAGCCTCGGGGACGTTCAGCAGGCCCTTGATCCGCAGGATCTGCTCGCCGTAGCGGTGCGCGAAGGCGGTGAGCCAGACGCCGAACGCGGTCCAGTCGACATGGCCGTCGGTGCGGAACACGAAGCTCGCGACTCCGGTGTGGCCATGCGAGCCGTGGTGCTCCGCCTCGTGCGCGTCCGGCTGCGCGGAGAGGCGCTGGAGCCAGTCTTGTGCCGCCCCGGACCGGGACGTTCGCCGGTCATCGAGCAGCCGGCGCACGTCGAACGCCGGCGCATTGGCGTCCGTCACCTCGGCAATCGGGTTGAGCCGGGCGAGCGTGCGCCGCACTTCGGCGAAAGACGGCGCGCCCGGCATGTCGGTCTTCGTGACGACGAGCGCATCGGCAATCGCGAGCTGTTGCATCGCCTCCGGCTGGGTTTCGGCCTGCTGGCGAGCATGCAGCGCATCCGCCGTGCAGACGATGCCGGCGAGCCGCATGTGATGGCGCAGCAGCGGGTCCGCGACCAGCGTCTGCACGATCGGCGCCGGATCGGCGAGACCCGTCGTCTCCAGCACGACCCTGTCGAACGGTTCGATGGCCCCGGACGCACGTCCGTCGATGAGCTCGCGGAAGCTGGCCTGCAGGTCCGAGCGGATGGTGCAGCAGATGCAGCCATTCTGCAGGACGACCGCATTCTCCGTGACATTGCGCACCAGCAGATGATCGAGCCCGACCTCGCCGAACTCGTTGATCACCACCGCGATCCGCGCGTCGGTCTCGGCGGTGAGCAGCCGGCGCAGCAGTGTCGTCTTGCCGCTGCCCAGGGCCCCGGTCAGGACGGTCACCGGTACTGGGCCGGTGCTAGCGGTCCCCGCCATGGTCCGCATCCTTCTCCTGCCCCGCCCAGGACAGCGGGTCCATTCGCGCCGTGCCCAGGGCATCGGCCGCCGCCCAGACGTGGGTCAGGTCGGTGACGAAGCGCGACCGGCCGGTCGCGCTTCGCACGACGTACTGGCGCCCGTGGACGGCCAGGGTGACGCCGCTGGCGGCAAGCAGACGGTTGACGAGCGCCACCCGGCGCTGGCGCTCGGCGAACGGGTTGCGGGCGCCCACCTGCTCGATCCACTCGGGACCGCCGCTGAGGAGACCGCATGCGCTGCACATGACTGCTGCTCCCGTTGCCGCCGCCGTCGGTTTACAGGCCGCTCGGACCGCCGACCTCGGTGCCGCTGCCGAACGGCGCCCGGCGGCGGAAGTCCTCCGCCATCTCGGCAAAAGTGACCATGCGCACGCCCGAGTGCGACAGCATGTGGTCGGTCAGGCGCTCCAGCATCATCAGCACATGCGGCTTGCCGGCGCTGTCCGGATGGATGGTGATCGGGAAGATCGCGTAGTCGTGGTGGCGGTAGACCCAGTCGAACTGGTCCTTCCAGATCTGCTCCAGATCCTGGCCCGTGACCCAGCCGTGGCTGTTGGGGAACGCCTTCACGAACATGGTAGGCGGGGCGTCGTCCAGGTGCCAGCTCGCCGGCAGTTCGACGAGATCGATCTCCTTGCCCGCCTGCCAGGGCTTCATCCACGACGAGGCCGGCCTGCTGTAGTCGATCTTGGTCCAGCTGTCGCCCACCCGCAGGTAGTAGGGATGATAGTCGTCCTCCATCATGCTGCTGTCGTAGCGCATGCCGCGCTCCAGCAGCAGCTCCACCGTGTTCGGGCTGAGCTCCCACCACGGCGCCATGTAGCCGACCGGACGCTGACCGCTCATCCGCTCGATGACTTCGATGGTGCGGTCGAGCACCTCGGCCTCCTGGTCACGGCTCATGGCCAGCGGGTTCTCGTGGGTGTAACCGTGGACGCCGATCTCGTGACCGTCCCTGATGATCATCTCGGCCGCCTTCGGGAAGCTCTCCATCGAGTGGCCGGTGACGCCCCAGGTGGTCTTGATGCCGTAGCGCCGGAAGAACTCGAGCAGGCGCGGGACGCCGCGCTTGGCGGCGAACACGCCGCGGGAGATGTCGCACGGCGAGTCCTCGCCCCCGAAGGAGCCGATCCAGAGCGCGACGGCGTCGAAGTGGGGGTTGATGCAGACCTGAATGTCCTTGGCGGTCATCCTCTTTGCCTCCTGTTTCAGGTTTTGTCGCGCTCGCGCAGCATGATGACGGCGCCCATCAGGACCAGGCCGTAGATGATGCTGCGCATGGCCTCGGGGAGCGACGTGCTCGCCAGCATGCTGCTGAGCGCGGTGAACAAGAGCGCGCCACCAAGGATGCCCATGTAGTGGCCGCGCCCGCCGGTGATGCTGGTGCCGCCAAGCACCACGACCGCGATCGACGAAAGAAGGTAGGGCTTGCCCATGTCGTAGTAGGCCTGGGCGGTGAATCCTGCCAGCAGCAGGCCCACGAGGGCCGCGCAGAAACCGCTGAGCACATAGGCCGCAAGCGTAACCGCCCCGGTGCGCACGCCCGACAGCTTGGCCGCCCACGGGTTGAGGCCTACGGCGTGCAGCCGCCTGCCGTAGGCGCTGCGGTCGAGCAGCAGCGTCGCCAGCGCCGCGAAGATCACGAGGAAGTACACCACCGGCGGAAGGCCAAGGAACCGACCGTTGACGAACCATGCCAGCACCGGCGGCGCAGCGCCCGTCGGCGCGCCGTTGCTGAACACGAGCGCAACACCCTCCAGGACGCTGGCGGTGGCAAGGGTTGCGATAATCGGCGACAGCCGCGCGCCCACAACCAGGACGCCGTTGACCAGCCCGATCCCCGCACCGATGGCGAGCGCAAGCGGGATCGCCCAGGCCGCATCGGCGTCCGAACCGTTGGCGTAGGTGGTGACGACGATGGCCGGGAAGGTGATCGTCCAGGCGACCGACAGGTCCAGGCCGCCGGAAAGCACGACGGCGCCCTGCCCCGCGCCGAGCACGGCGAGGAAGGTCGCGAACACCAGCAGCGTCACGACATAGCTGCCCGGCGAGAAGTCGCCGGCGTTGATGGCCGCGGTCGCCGCGATCGCCGCGACCAGCAGGACCCACGCGGGCAGCACGAAGCGAAGGGAGCTGACGTTGCGCAGCCACCAGGCCGGGCGCGGATCGGTAACCGGCGCTGCCGGCAGCGGGGCGGACGGGGCAAGCCGCATCCGCGGACGCCGCCACGTGACGCGGCCGCGCAGCATCTGGCCGAGCAGGCTCAGCATGGGAAGCCCGCGGCCCGCCTCGAAGCCGAGGACGGCCAGCAGCAGCACCAGGCCCTCAACGATCGGCACGTAGTACGTGCGGATTCCGGCAACGAGGAACAGGTTGACGATGATGGTGAGAGTGAGGGCGCCGAACACCGTGCCGACGGCACCCCCGCGCCCGCCGCCGATCAGCGTGCCGCCCAGCACCACGGCCGCGAACACCTTCAGCAGCATGGTCGCGCCAATCAGGGGATCGCCGGCGCCGCTGTTCGCGGTGACGAACAGACCGGCCGCTCCGTAGAAGGCGCCGGCGGCGGTGAACGCCCAGAAGCGGGTGGCGGCGACGTTGACGCGGTTGGTGGCGGCGGCGGCGGGATCGCTGCCGACGGCGTAGATGGCGATGCCGAGCCGCGTGCTGCGCAGCAGCAGCCAGATCACGATCGCGATCGCGATGACCAGCGGCGGCGCCGGCAGCCAGCCCGGCACGACGTCGCCCACCAAGAGCATCGAGAACTCGTAGTCGAACTCGCCGCCCGGATACTGCAGGACCAGAAGGGCAGCCCCCTGGGCGACGAACATCGTCGCCAAGGTGACGATGATCGGCTGGAGCCGGAGGTAGCCGATGAAGAAGCCGTTGATCGCGCCGATCAGCGCGCCGAGCCCGATGGCGACGCCGCTGGCCAGCAGCCCGTAGAACACCGGATCCATCTCGGTCGTCCCGAGCTGGGTGACCAGGACGACGTTGACCAGGGACACCACGGCGCCGGCGGAAAGATCGAGCCCTCCGGCCAGAATGACGACCGTCTCGCCGATCGCGGCAAGCGCGAGCGTGGTCGCGCTGGCGCTGATCGAGCTGATGTCGAAATAGCCGAGCGGATTGGGATTGACCGCCATCAGCGCCAGAACCGACGCGATCAGCACCGCGAGGGAGATCAATGCTCCCCGTCCGCTGCCGAGCAAGCCCGCCAGCGGAGACCCCGTGCGCAGCGCAACGTCAGTGGACATGGGCCGCCGCCGGCTGATTCGCCGGTTCCGCCCGGCCCCTGCCGAGCGCCGCGCGCATGATTGCCGTCTCGCTGATCCGGTCGCCGCCCAGTCGCTCCACAACACGCCCGCGGTAGAGCACGAGCACGTCATCGCACAGGTTGACCAACTCTCCCACCTCGCTGGAGTAGAGCAGGATCGCGCCACCCTCCCCGGCGAAGCGGTGCATCAGGTGGTAGATCTCGGCCTTCGTTCCGATATCGACGCCGCGCGTCGGGTCGTAGAGGAGCAGGATCCGGCTTCCGGTCAGCAGCCACTTGGCAAGCACGATCTTCTGCTGGTTGCCGCCGCTGAACTGGCGGACCGGCTGGTGGATCGCACGGTCGGGCACCTGCACCTGCCGCAGCACACCCCAGGCTGCTGCCTCCTCGCTGCGGGCCCGCACCAAGCCGGCGCGGACGAAACGGTCGAGCGACGGAAGGCTCGCGTTCTGCCGGCCATCGAGGTCGAGGAACAGCCCCTCGGTCTTCCGCTCCTCGGGCACCAGACTGATGCCGATGTCGCGCCGCACCGCGTCGGCGGGCGAGCGCAGCACCACGGGCTCGCCGCGGACGCGGATCTCCCCGCCGTCGAGCGGCGCCGCGCCGAACAGGGACAGGAACAGCTCGCGCTGGCCCATCCCCTCCAGCCCGCCGACGCCGAGGATCTGGCCGGGGTGAAGATCGAAGGTGACGTCGGCGAGCTGCCGGCCCGCGCGCAGCCCCACGACCGACAGGGCGGGCGTTTCGGTCCGTACCGCCGGCGCCGGGCGTTTGGCCGGAAAGACGACATCCAGCGAACGGCCGATCATGGTTTCGATCACCTGCTCGTCGGTGATCTCGCGCGCGTCGTAGGTGCCGACGGCCTTGCCGTTGCGCAGGATGGTGAGGGTATCGCAGAGCTCCCGCACTTCCTGCATGCGATGAGAAATGAACAGGGTCGTCTGGCCAGCCTCCCGGCGGCCGACGATGATCTCGGCCAGCCACGCCACGTCGTGCCCCGACAGCGACGCCGTCGGCTCGTCGAGCAGCAGCACGCGCGGATTCCGGCTGGCGGCGCGGGCAATCTCGATCTTCTGGCGGACCGGCAGCTCCAGATCACCGACCC
>CALKHQ010000253.1 GCA_937988735.1 uncultured Alphaproteobacteria bacterium | reverse complement strand
GGGCCGGCTGGCCGGTCATCCGCGACTACCTGCGGGTGCGCCCGCCGGCCGACTTCGGGATCGGCGACGCCCGCGTCACCCACGCCTGGACGCAGGACCCCGAGCTCACCCGCCGGCTGTGCGCCGCCTGCGCGATCGCGAACCCCTGCGCGACGCCGGAGGAGATGGCGACGGGCGTGGACGCCGTCATCGTCGCCCGCGACGACTGGCAGACCCACCGCGCCTTCGCCGCGCCCTTCCTCGAGCGCGGGCTTCCGGTGCTGGTGGACAAGCCGCTCAGCCTCCGTGCGGAGGAACTCGCCTGGTTCGCGCCCCATCTCCGCGCCGGCCGGCTCATGTCCACCTCCGGCCTGCGCTACGCCCGCGAGCTTGACCCGCTGCGCGCACCGCGGGACGCCTGGCCGGTCGGGGAGCCGCGGCTGGTCAACGCCACCGTGCTCAACGACCTCGCCCGTTACGGCGTCCACATGCTCGACGCGCTCGGCGGCATCGGGCTCGCGCCCGGGCGCGACCCGGCGATCAGCCGGCTCGACCTGCAGCACGAGGCGGTCGTCATCCGGCCGCGCGAGGGGCCGCCGGTGGTGCTGAACTGTCTCGGCGCGGTGGCGAAGACCTTCCGGATCGACTTGTTCGGCAGCGACGGCCACATGCACTTCGACCTCCACGACAACTTCTCCGCCTTCCGCCGGCTGCTCGCGACCTTCGTCACCATGGTCGAGACCCGCGAGCCGCCGATCGACCCGGAGGAAACGCTCGCGATCCTCGGCCTGATCGCGGACGCCACGGCGGCCGCGCGATGAGCAGCCTGTTCGACCTTCATGGCCGGGTCGCCGTCGTCACCGGCGCGGGCGGCATCCTCGGCCGCGGCTTCTGCGAGATCCTCGCCGCCCACGGCGCGGCGGTGGCCATGGTCGACATCGACGCCGAGGCGACCGAGGCGGTTGCCGCCGACATCCGCACCCGGCTGCCCGATGCGACCCTCCACGTCGTGCGCTGCAACGTCGCCGAGCCCGAGGCGGTGGCGGCGATGACGGCAACGGTGGTGGAGCGGCTGGGGCGGATCGACATCCTGCTCAACAACGCCGCCGGCAAGACCGGCGACGTCCGCCGCTTCTTCACCCCGTTCGAGGAATACGACCTCGCCACCTGGCGCGAGGTGATGTCGGTGAACCTCGACGGCATGTTCCTGGTCGCCCAGGCTGTCGGCCGGCAGATGATCGCCCAGGGCACCGGCGGCAGCATCGTGCAGACCGCGTCGATCTACGGCGTGGTCGCGCCCGACCCGCGCATCTACGAGGGCTCCCATTACCTCGGCGGCCCGATCAACACCCCCGCCGTCTACAGCGCGTCCAAGGCCGGCGTGATCGGGCTGACCCGCCACCTCGCCGCCTACTGGGCGCCGAAGGGAATCCGGGTCAACGCCATCACCCCCGGCGGGGTCGAGAGCGGGCAGAACGATATCTTCCGGGCGAACTATTCCGCCCGCGTTCCCCTGGGCCGCATGGCCCGGGCGAGCGAACTGCAGGCAGCGGTGCTTTACCTTGCCAGCGATGCCTCCAGCTATGTCACCGGGCAGAACCTGGTGGTCGACGGGGGGCTGACATGCTGGTAGCCGGCAACACGGCAGGGGCGGCAGCCGCGCGTCAGGGGCGTGCGGAGGCCAGGTGAGGCGGACCGTGCGGCGGCTCGTCCGGGTGCTGCGGCCCGTCTCCCCGGACGTGCGGCCCGTGCCTGCGGACGGCGTCATCCGCGAGCCCGGCCGCTACCGGCTCGACGGCGACGTGGCGGCGACGGGCAGGGCCGGCATCGAGATCAACGCCGACGGCGTCGCGCTCGATCTCGGCGGCCACCGGGTACAGGGCATTCCGGGCAGCTTCCACCGGCGGACCTTCGGCATCATGGCGCGGCACGCGCGCGACCTCGCCATCCGCAACGGCGCGGTCGTCGGCGGCTGGACCGGGATCGACCTGTTCAAGGCGCGCGACGTCACGGTCGAGGGGGTGGAGCTCGCCGGCTTCGGCCACACCGGCATCGTCGCGAACGACGTGCGCTGCCTGCGTGTCGCCGGCTGCCGCATCGGGGTCGAGGTGCAGGACGTCCACCGCCCGCAGGGGGAGGCCTACGCCATCGGCGTCAACGCCATGGGCGAGGGGATCGTCGTCGCCGACTGCGACATTGCCCTGCGCGACCCGCGTCCGCACGGCCAGCCGGTCGAGATCATCGGCCTCCTGATCGGCGCCGGCAGCGGGGCCGAGGTGGCCGGCTGCCGCATCGCGGCGGAGACAGCGCTGTCGGCGAGCTACGGCATCTGGGGCGGCGCCGGCTGCCGCATCCGCGCCGCCGGCAACCGGATCGCGAACGTCGAATACGGCATGGCGGTCGCCGACGGCGCGACCGCCAGCGTCGAGGACAGCAGCTTTGCCTGCGAATGCGCCCCGGCGCGCGCAGGCCGCGGCCTCTGCACCGCCGCCATCTTCGCCCGCTCCGCCACGCTGGCGGAGGGCGGCAACCGTGTCGCCGGCTATGCGTCGGCAGTCACCCACTACCGGCCCGACGACCCCGGGCCGGTCCAGCCAAGGGAGCAGTCGCCATAGACATCCTTCGCTATCCCGAGCCCGTAAACCTCGCCGACTACGCGCCCGACATCGCCGAGCCGCGCCGGTTCTACGGGCTGCCGGCGGAGATCGTCTTCTGCACCCGCTGCACCTACAGCAACCAGAAGCCGAACTCCGACCGCGAGTACAGGCACACCCGCCACTCGAAGAAGCCGACCGTCGCCTTCGACGAGGAAGGCGTGTGCTCCGCCTGCCGCGTTGCCGAACGCAAGGCGAAGATCGACTGGGCGGAGCGCGAGGCCCAGCTCCGCGCGCTCTGCGACCGTTACCGCCGCAACGACGGCGGCTACGACTGTGTCGTGCCCGGTTCCGGCGGCAAGGACAGCTTCTTCGCCGCCCACAAGCTGAAATACGTCTACGGGATGAACCCGCTGACGGTCACCTGGGCGCCGCACATCTACACGCCCTAGGGCTGGAACAACTTCCAGGCCTGGATCCACGCCGGCTTCGACAACTACCTGTTCACGCCGAACGGGCGGGTGCACCGGCTGCTGACGCGCCTTGCGCTGGAACAGATGTTCCATCCGTTCCAGCCGTTCATCATGGGCCAGATGTACTTCCCGCCGCGGCTCGCCGCCCAGCTCGGCATCCCGCTGGTGTTCTACGGCGAGAACCCGACCGAGTACGGCAACGACGCCAGGGGCGAGGAGAAGCCGACCAAGGACTGGGAGTATTTCTGCAACGTCGACCGGTCGGAGATGTACATTGCCGGCACCGCGGTCGCCGACCTGAAGCAGCACTTCGGACTCGGCGACCACGATCTCGCGCCCTACCTGCCGCCGGACGCGGAGCTGCTGCGGTCAGCAGGCATCGAGATCCACTATCTCGGCTACTACCTGCCGTGGCACCCGCAGGAGTGCTACTACTACGCGGTGGAGCACGGCGGCTTCCAGGCGGCGCCGGAGCGCACCCCCGGCACCTACAGCAAGTACAGCTCGATCGACGACAAGATCGACGACCTCCACTACTACACCACCTACATCAAGTTCGGCATCGGCCGCGCCACCTACGATTCCTCGCAGGAGATCCGCAACGGCGAGATCGACCGCGAGGAGGCGGTGCGGCTGGTGCAGCGGTTCGACGGCGAGTACCCGACGCGGTTCGAGGCGGAGAACTTCGCCTACCTGTCGATCCCCGAGCGCGAGTTCCCGGTGGCCTCGCGCATGTTCGAGCAGCCGATCATGGACCGGGAGTATTTCGCCCGGCTGACCGACCGCTTCCGCTCGCCCCACCTGTGGCAGTTCGCCGGCAACAACTGGTCGCTCCGGCGGACCGTGTTCGACGGCGTCGACCCGTGAGGCTGCTGGTCCGCCTTCTCGCGCGGACCGGGCTCTCCCCGCAGGGCCGCACCTTCATCGCGCGCGAGATCTGGTCGCGGCGATGGAAGTTCATGGGCTTCATCCTGCTCAGCATCGTGGCGGCGGTGATCGAGCTCACCGGCGTCGGCCTGGTGTTCCCGCTGCTGCTGATCATCGTCGCGCCCGAGATGATCGAGCGCATCCCGCCGCTGGTCTGGGTGACGGAGACCTTCGGCATCGGCCGCGGCATGGGAATGACGATCTTCCTGATCGTCACCATCGCCGTGCTGATGACGGCGAAGAACGCCTACATGATCTTCTTCAAGTGGCTGCAGGCGCGGGCGACGGCGGCGTGGAAGTCCCAGCTCAGCCACCGGCTGATGCAGACCTACCTCTTCGCCGACTACCGCACCCACCTGGTCAAGACCAGCTCGGAGATCATCCGCAACATCGTGCTGACCGGCTCGGTCTACGACCAGTTCATGACCGCGGCGATCAACCTTCTGGTCAACCTGGTCATGCTGGCGGCGCTGACGCTGCTGCTGGTCGTGGTGCTGCCCTACCAGGCCACCATCGGGCTCGCGTTCATGGTGGTGTGCGCGGCGGTGGTCTACGTCGTTCTGAAGCGGCCGTTCGAGGAGATCGGCAAGGAGAACAACGAGCTCTACCGCCAGCGCCAGTCGGTGCTGCGCCAGTCGATCGGCATGATCAAGGAAACCAAGATCCTGTCGAACGAGCGCTTCTTCCTGCAGACCTTCGACCGGGTGCAGGACAGGAGCTTCCTCCGCCAGGCGCACTACAACTTCATGTCGGCGATTCCGCCGCTGGTGACGGAATCGGCGGTCATCGTCGCCGTGCTCGGCCTCGTCACCTACCTGCTCGTCGTCTCGGCGGAGCAGGGGGTGGGGATCGCGATCCTCGGGCTGCTGGTCGCCACCCTGTTCCGGGTGAGCCCGCTGCTCAACCGGATCATGACCGCGCTGCAGATGATCAACATGTCCCGCCACACGGTGGAGCTGGTGGCGGCCGAGCTCGAGGAGCTCGAGGGCAAGGTCTACCTGCCGGCGGCGGAGCCGGCGCCGCTGCCGTTCGAGCGCGCGGTCACCTTCGACCGGGTGACGTTCCAGTATCCCGCCGGCAACGCGCCCGCGCTGATCGACATCTCCTTCTCCATCCGCAAGCACGAGGCGATCGGCATCACCGGGCCGTCCGGCGCGGGCAAGAGCACGCTGATCGCGCTGCTGATGGGCCTGCTGCCGCCGACGGAGGGCGAGATCCGGGTGGACGACACGCCGCTCACCGACCCGCAGCACATCCGCGCCTGGCACAAGCACATCGGGCTGGTCGCCCAGGGCGTCTACCTGATCGAGGACTCGATCGCCGCCAACATCTCCTTCGGCCACGACCATCACGGCTACGACGCGGACCGCATCAACGAGGTGCTGGAGTTCGTGCGCCTCAAGGACTTCGTGGACAGCCTGCCCGAGGGCATCGACACCCAGCTCGGCGAGGAGGGCAGCCGGCTCTCCGGCGGCCAGCGCCAGCGCATCGGCATCGCCCGCGCGCTCTACGGCCGGCCGGACTTCCTCGTCCTCGACGAGGCGACCTCGGCGCTGGACGTGGAGGTGGAACGCGCCTTCTCCGAGAACCTGGAGCGGCTGAAGTCGACCCACACCATGGTCATCATCGCCCACCGGCTCTCGACGCTCCGCTTCTGCGACCGGATCGTGATGATGGACGGCGGCCGCATCCTCGACGTCGGCACCTTCCAGGAGCTCACCGACCGCTGCCCGCCCTTCCGCCGCCTGGTCAACCTCTCCCGCCTCGACGAGCAGAAGGCCCGCGAACAGGCCCAGCCGCTGGCGGCGCAGGGGTGAGCGTGCGCGTGGCAGCCCTCGTCCCCGCGCGCGGCGGGTCGAAGCGGCTGCCGCGCAAGAACCTCTGCACCGTCGGCGGGCAGACGCTGCTGGCGCGGGCCGTCGCCTCGGGCCGCGACGCCGCCCGTGTCGATGTCACCGTCGTCTCGACCGAGGATGACGGGATTGCGGCGCTGGCGCAGGCCGAAGGCGCCGAAGTCCTCCGCCGCCCGCCGGAGCTGGCGGGAGACCGGGTGCAGAACGACGCCGTCGCCCGGCACGCCATCGAGACGCTGGCGGGGCAGGGGCGCGCGCCGGAGGTGCTGGTGCTGCTGCAGCCGACCTCGCCGCTGCGCACCGCGCGCCATGTGGACGAATGCCTCGCCGGCTTCCTCGACAGCGAGGCGGCGAGCGCCATGAGCCTGTGCCCCGTCACCCACCATCCCGGCAAGTACGTCACCCTCGACGCGGGGCTGGTTGAGCCCTACACCAACGACCTCGAGATGGAGGCGCGCCACCAGGACCTGCCGCCGGTGTACCGGCAGAACGGCGCGATCTACGCCGTCCGCACCGCCGCCTTCCTCGCCGCCGGCCGCTTCTACCTGCGCCCGTGCCTGGGCTATCTGATGACGCCCGAGGACAGCATCGACGTGGACGACGCCCTCGACCTCGCCGTCGCCGAGGCGCTGGTGAGGAACCGATGACCGCTGACTCAGCGACCCCTGCCGCACTTGGCTTCTACGCCCAGAGGGCGAAGGACGGCTATGGCCTGATGTATCCCGACGGCCATGTGATCCGGTTTTACGAACATGTGCTCCGGGACTGGAGAGGCGACCGTGAGCGGCCAACCATGCTGGACTTCGGTTGTTGGACCGGCACCCATTCGGTGTACTTCGCAAGCAAGGGCTTCGTGCCCTTCGGAGTGGACATTGTCGAGGACGCGGTCCGGCAAGCGCGCGAGCGACTTCCGGAGTTCGCGGGCCAGTTCCATGTGATAGATGATGCGACGAACCTGGAGGACCTGTTCGACATCAAGTTCGATCTGATCTTCTGTAATCAGGTCCTCTATTTTCCCCGGGATCCCGTGTTCGAGCGTCGCCTGCGGGAGTTTCGCAATTTGCTGGCGCCCGGAGGTATGCTGTTCGCAACGATGATTTCTCGACATTGTTTTTATTCGCGACACACTACGGGTGAGGTGGATCAAGGGCTCGAAATCGTCAAATTTGATTCACCCGAACGCCTGAAGGGAAAAGTCACGGCGGTTCGTTTTACCAAGGATGAGAGTGAACTGCGCGAGCGGTTCAAGGTATTCTCGTGCCGACAGGTCGGACGTTATGAGTGTGATCTCGACTTGAGCTCATCTACCGAGCACTTCATCTATGTCGGGAAATAGAAGTCTTCGTGTCCTGTTTGCCTTCGGCAATTTGGCGAGTTTTCGGCTGCAGATGCTGCTGGCGGCTCGGCTGGCAGCACGTGGGTGGGCCGTTTCTTTCCTGTTTTGGGGAGAGAGGGGCGACGCGGCGGTCCCGGAAATGGAGACGGAGGCATCGCGGGTCGGCCAGTTCCATTGCCTCGCCGATTATTCCGGCGAGGATGTTGGTCCGGTTCAGCGGCTGAAGAAACCGTATCCATGGCGATCCCTGCGCATAAGGCTGGCCACGAGAGGGCGTCAGTACCAGCGCCTGCGCCTGTTCGCGGGCGAGCATCTCAAGGTAATGGCGCGTTCCCTCGCTGCACTTCTCGACGTGAAGCCGGACTGCGTCATCATCAGCGAAGACGGGGTCTCGTCCGAGTTCCGCTTCGTCAGTGTCGCTGCGCGGCTCGGAATCCGCATCGTCACGGTGCCGTACGGTTACAACATGCGGGCGGACATCGAGCACGACCTGGGCCGAAAGCAGGCGGATGGCTCGCTCGTCATGGCCGAAGGCAGGGCGGGCGCGCTGCTGCGCAGGCTGGCACCGCACTGGATCAAGACCGGCCGGTTTGCCGGCGCCGTGATGTTCCCGAGCGACTACATCCTGGCGGCCGAAATGGTGGGCGTGACCGTGCCGGACCCATGGATCGTGCATGGCGGGCTCGCAGATATCCTGTGCGTCGAAGGGGAGATCGCACTGGAGCGCTACCGGAAGCAACGCGTGCCGGAAGCGAAACTGCGGCTGACCGGATCTCCCTATTGCGACGAGATGCACGACAGCATCGCGTCCGATCCGGCTGCCTCGGAAGGCTACCGTGCCGCCCGGCCGATAGAGGATGGCGTGCTCAGGATTCTGGTGTCGTGGTTCCCCAGCTACCATGACGACTATCGCGAGAAGAGCGAATATCCGACCTACGAGGAGATGTCGCTCGAACTGCTGCGCTTTCTCTTTGGCCTCAAGTCCGCGAAGGTGACGCTGTCACTGCATCCTGCAGTGTCGGGCACCCATCGCGACCTGCTGATGTCCGCCGGCATTCCGGTCACGGACGAATACGTCATCGGCCTCATCCCGAAGAACGACCTGTTCGTCACCTACTTTTCCAGCACCATCCGGTGGGCGCTCGCGGCCGGGAAGCCGGTGGTGAACTATGACGCCTACAAGCTTCACATCGACAGCTTCGACAGCCCCGGCTTCGTCACCACTGACTCTGCCGCTCACTTCAAGGAAACGCTGACCGAGCTCGTCGAGAACCCTGACAGCTACCGATCTCTTGCCGCCCAGGCCATTGCGGCAGCCCCCGGCTGGGGCCTGATGGACGGGCGGTGCACCGACCGCATCATCGCAGAGATCGAACGACTGGCCGCATAGAAGGTGACCCCAGGCATGACCCGCAGCTTCAGCATCGGCCCCTTTCCCCTCGATCCGGCGCAGCCGCCGCTGTTCCTCGCGGAGATCGGCAGCTACTTCAACGGCGACGTGGCGCTGGCGGCGCAGATGATCCGGCAGGTGATCGCGGCGCGGGACGCGGTGCCGGAGCTGCCGCTGGTGCTGAAGACCGAGATCCTCGACGATCCCGAGATCTGCCTGCCGGGCGACACCACCGAGACCTACGCCGCCAAGGACGGGCGGACGCGGGTGGAGAACTACCGCGCGCTGATCGAGCGCAAGGTGGTGCCGCTGCAGGACTATGCCGGGCTGTTCCGGCTCTGCACCGACGCGCAGGTGCCGTTCGTGGTCTCGGTCTACGACTTCAGGGCCGCGGACTTTGCCGCCGACCACGGCGCGTCGGCGCTGAAGATCGCGTCGTCGAACCTGGTGCACGTGCCGCTGATCCGCCACGTCGCGCGCAAGGGGCTGCCGATGCTGATCGACACCGGCCGCTCGACCATCGCGGAGGTCCACCGGGCCGTCGCTACCGCGCGGGCCGCCGGCTGCGAGGACATCGTCATCCAGCACAGCCCCGACGGCCACCCCGCGCTGCCGAAGGCGCACAACCTCCGCATCATGCAGACCTACCTGCAGGCGTTCGGGCTCCCGGTCGGGCTCTCCGACCACCATGTCGGCGTCGAGATGCTCTACATGTCCGTGGCGCTGGGCGCGACGCTGCTGGAAAAGGGCGTCCACGTCGATGCCGACGAGCTCGACCAGGACATCTCGCACAGCATGGCGATCGACGACCTGCCGCGCGTGATGCGCACCGTCCACGACTGCTGGCTCGCGCTCGGCAAGCCGGCGCGCGACCCCGCCGCACGTATCGAGGGCGTGATCGGCACCTCGCAGCGCCAGTGCGTCGTCGCCCGCCGCGACCTCGAGCCGGGGGACACCATCAGCCTCGACACCGTCCGCTTCGCCTTCCCCTGCCGCGGGATCCCGGTGGAGTACTGGGACCTCGTCGAGGGCTGGCGCGTCACCGCGCGGGTGCCTGCCGGCAGCCCCGTCGGCTGGCAGCATGTCCAGCATCAGCCTGGTTAGACCGCCGTCCTGGCCGGGGCTCGCCCCCGGCCTGCCGCAGCCGGTGCCGCTGGAGCCGGACGCCGCCGCCGCGA
>CALKHQ010000252.1 GCA_937988735.1 uncultured Alphaproteobacteria bacterium | reverse complement strand
CCCGCCGGCCTCGACCAGCTCCGCGCCCTCGCCGCCGACATAGATCGCAGGCCCGTCGCGCTTCACCTGCGCCATGTCGGCAAGCGGGAACATGCAGTGGTCAAGGGCGAGCTGGGTCAGCTCGTCCGCGTTGCTCCCCGCACGCGCGCCGTGTCCGGACATTGTTTCCTCCCCTCCCTGGACGGTTCCAGCGGGCACCCTACACAGACCGCAACGTTTCAGGCTACGGATCGGTGGCCGGGCAGCGACGCGCCCGCTATCGGGGGTTCGACTGCGCGGTGGAGTCCGGCGGCGTTGGCGGCCGACGCCGCCGCGCGGGCCTGGGCGTCGGTCGCGTACATCCGCGCGGTGCCCGGAAGGCGTTGGGCGGGAACTGGTCGAGCAGCACGACGAGCGCGAGCGCCCCTTCGGCTGTCGTCAGCCACGATGCAAGCCGCCCGCCGACGGCGGCCTCGTGGAGTGCGAGGAACCGGTCGCCGAACGTCCGGTCGAACGTGGGGTCCTTGGCGAACCACAGCCGCGGGGCCGCCGCGCGCCAGAAGGAAACGACGGCCGCGGCCTCTGCACCCGCCGGTGGCTCGGAACCGAACGCGACGGTTCGGACTGCAGGGTGAAGACGCATGATGTCGGCCTCTCGTCGTGGATGATTGCGCCCGGAGACGCTCCGCAGACATCGACCTCCGGCCCTGCTGAAGCCAGTGATATGATTTCAGTTGCATGCTGAACGACATTGACCTCTCGCGCACCGAGCGGCACCTGCTGGTCTCCACCACCGGCGACACCCGTGGCCATGTGGATGAGGTGCTGGAGGCGCAGGGCCTGTCTCGCCGGATGGCCCCGGTGGTCCCGAACTTCATGCTGGCGCTGGCGGCGCTGGCGGAAACCGACCTCATCGGCGCGCTCCCGCGCCGGTTCGCCAACCGCTACGCGCCCCGGTATGGCATCGCCACCGTCCCGATGCCCCTCGCCCAGGACCGGTTCCGTATCCGGGCGATCGTGCCCAGGGCGGCGCTGGCTGACGACGGCCTGGTCTGGCTGCATGGGCAGCTGCGCCAGGCGATGCCGGCGGCCGGCTGAGGTCGGGGAGGCCCGTGGACGCGCTGCCGGCCTTCGTGCTCGCCGCCCTTGCGCTCGCTGGCAGCCCGGGGCCGAACACGCTCAGCCTCGCCGCCACCGGCGCGGCCTTCGGCGCCCGCCGCGGCCTGCCCTACCTCGCCGGTCTCGTGGCCGGCATGCTCGGCGTCATCGCGCTCACGATGACGGGGCTGATCGGCCTGTTGCTCGCGGTGCCCGGCGCCCGGATCGTCATCACCGTCCTCGCCGCCGCCTACTTCGTCTACCTCGCGTGGAAGATCGCGACCGCACCGCCGCTGTCCGATGACAGGGCAAGCGGCCGGCCGCCCCGGTTCGGCGCGGGCGTGGCCCTGTCGCTGGTCAATCCGAAGGCCTACGCCGCCATGGCGGCGCTCTATTCGGGCTTTGTCCTTGCCGAGGGCACCGTCGTGCTTGACGCGGCGCTCAAGACGGCGGTGATCACGGTCATCCTGGTCGGGGTGAACTTCGCATGGCTGTTCGCCGGCGCTGCCCTCACCCGGCTGTTCCGTCAGCCCCGCGCGAACCGGGCGATCAACATCGCCTTCGCCGCTGCCCTGCTGTTGTCGGTCGCCGCCGTGCTGATGCTGTGAGAGGTCAGAACGCGAGCCGGAGCCGCCGGTGGTCGCGGACGAGGTCGGTGCCGGTGCGACGGCAGAGGCGGAGCATGCGCTCGATGATCCCGTCGGCCACCTCGCCGTGCGCCTGCCGCACCGAGCCCGCGTGCAGCTCCACCGGCGTCATCTCCAGGCCGGCTGGCCGGCCTCCCTCGACGGCGACCCGGAAGAAGAACGACCACAGGTTCCGGTGGCCGGGGAACCGCCAGTAGTCGGAGATGAAGTCGCCGGTGTCGTAAAGGATCAGCCGGTCGCGGTAGACCTCCACCGCCTGAGTGATGTGGGCGGAATGGCCATGAACGATGTCCACCCCGCGTTCGATCATGGTCCGGGCGAACGCCCGGAACCGCTCCGGCGGATGCACCCGGAAGTTCGGCCCCCAGTGCAGGCTCAGGATCACCAGCCCGACCCCGTCCGCCCGCATCCGGTCGATCCGGGCGGTGAGCTCCGCCACCAAGGGCCGGTCCGGGCCGATGCGGCGCATGTAGGTGCCCGGCCGGTTCGCCTTCGCACCGAACTCCGGCACGTTGTCGGTCAGGCCCAGCATTCCGACCCGCACGCCGCCTGCGGCGAACACCGCCGGCTGCGACGCCGCCTCGATGTCCGCGCCGGCACCGCAGTGGGCGATCCCGCCTGCGCCGAGGAACCGCAGCGTGTCCATCAGCCCCGGGACGCCGTGGTCGAGCATGTGGTTGTTGGCGAGGTTCACCGCGCGGACGTTGCCGGCGCGCAGGCAGTCCACCGCCCGCGGCCGGGCGCGGAAGTGGAAGGCCTTGGTGAGACCGAGGCGCCAGCGCCGCGGGTGCTCGGTGATCGGGCATTCCAGGTTCCCGATCACCGCGTCGCACGCCGTCATCTCCGGCAGCATGTCGCCCCAGACCCATTCGGGGGGGTGTTCGTCGAGAACGAAGTTCAGCTCCCGGGCCAGCATCAGGTCGCCGACGAAGCCGAGCCTGATGCTGTTCCCCGTGGTCATCCCGACCGGGCCTCGTGCGTCATCCTTCGATTGTGATGTCGCGGCGCGCGGTGGCGAGGGAGACGGCGAAGCCGGCCATCACGTCCACCAGCGACATGATGGTCAGCAGGAGGAAGCCGGTGGTGGCGGCGACGTCCCACAGCAGGAAGCACAGCAGGCAGCCCACGAACACGATCATCGACAGCATGTGGTCGATGGCGGAGTGGCCGCTGACCCGCAGCGCCTTGAGCAGCTCGAAGAGCAGGGCCAGGAGCCCGAGGATCATGAACAGCTCCGCAGTGCGCAGCGTCCATTCGGCGCCCGAGAACAGGGTGACGGTAAACAGGCCGCCGAGCATGGCCCCGGGCGAGATGATGCCGACGATCAGGTAGATCACGGCGACGATGCCGATGAACGGGATATAGCTCAGGGCCGTCGGGCGGCGGGTGCGCCCAGCGCCTTCCCCTGCAGGCAGCGGCATGATCATGGCACGACCTCGAGTCCAGTTGTGCGGTTAGTGTTAGGTTGGTTCCGACCGTTCCGCCAGCCCGGCGGCGTTCCGGGGGACCATGGAGATGCCACGGGACGGTGGCGGAAATGCGGTTCGGACAGTGCTGCAGCCGGCGCTATGCTGGCCCTTTCTCTGATGCCGCAGAGGATGTGCATGCCGACCGCACCGCTTCGCCCGGGCGAGGTCGCCATCGACCTGCCCGACGCCTTCGACGCCGGCCTCTACTTCATCGGGCGCATCCGCACGCCGTGGGGGGAGCAGGCCGACATCCCGAAGAACAGCCGCGAATCCGCTGCCGTCTGCACCATCGAGGTGGATCCTCGTTACGCCGCCGCCCTGCGCGACGTGGAGACCGTCTCGCACCTGATCGTGCTCTACTTCATGGACCGGGCGCGGCGCGACCTCGCGGTGCAGGCGCCGAAGCCCTACCGCCGGCCGCACGGCGCCTTCGCACTCAGGTCGCCGGCGCGGCCGAATCCGGTCGCCGTCAGCGTGGTGCGCCTGCTGCGGGTCCAGGGCACGCGGCTGGAAGTGGTGGGGCTGGACTGCTTCGACGGCACGCCGCTCATCGACATCAAGCCCTACTTTGCCTCGACGGACTGCGTGCCCGACGCGGTCGTCGGCTGGCATGCGGCCGAGAAGGCGGAGAGAATGGAGTAGGCTGCCCCTACCCCATGAAGCCGATGGCGAACCGGATCGCCACCGTCAGCAGGAACAGGCCGAACATCATCTCGAGGTGGCGCTTGCTCATCCGGTGGGCGATCCACGCCCCCAGTGGCGCAGTGACGAAGGCAACCGGGATCACCAGGGCCACGCCCAGCACGTTGACGTAGCCCAGCGACAGCGGCGGCAGGTCGGGGCTGTTCCAACCGGCGATGACATAGCCGATTACCCCGGGGATGGCGATCAGCGTGCCCACGCCCGCGGATGTCGCCACCGCCTGGTGGATCGGCCGTCCGTAGAGCGTCATGAAGGTGTTGTTGAGCACACCGCCCCCGATGCCCATCAGCGTGGACAGGAAGCCGATCACCCCGCCGACGGCGGAGCGCCACGGCTCGCCCGGCAGGTCGTCTCCCAGCCGCAGGCGCTGGAAGCCGAACACCATCTTGATGCCGAACAGCAGCGCCATCACCGCGTAGATCGCCTTCAGCAGGCCGCTCGAGGCAAAGGCGGCGACGGCGGAGGCGATGACGGTACCGGCGGGAACCGCCAGCAGCCACGACCGCAGCAGGGCCATGTCCACCGCGCCGCGCTTCTGGTGCGCCCGGAACGAGCGGATCGACGTCGGCACGATGATCCCGAGCGAGGTGCCGACGGCGACGTGCATGTGGACGGCGTCACCGACTCCGAGCACCAGCAGCAGCTCCGCCAGCACCGGGACGATGACCGCTCCACCGCCGATGCCGAACATGCCGGCCAGCAGGCCGGCGAAGGCGCCGGCGCCGACGAGGGCCGCGCCGAGCACGACAAGTTCGCTGGTGGTGGCGGTGATATCCATGGCAAACCGAACAGGAGGGGCTGCATTCGTAGCCGATCGCGGCGGCAATGTCGCCAGCGTCGTGGCCGGCCGCGCCCTGCGTCGCCGGCGGTTCGGCTCGCCCGCAGGCCGCCGCCGCGCAACCATAAACCCGCCTTGTTCTGCTAGTATCTCCATCTTCGGGAGGATCGGTCCGCCGCAACGGCGGGGCGCCGGTCTCCTTTCCAACCGGCGGGAACCAGACCAAGATGCCGAGACTGCCCACCTGCTGCGCCGCCTTCCTGGCGGCCACCCTCCTGGCCGGCACGGCCCAGGCGTCCCAGACCTTCGATTTCGCCGCGATGACCTGCGGCGACTTCCTGCGCGCAACCCCGGCCGGCCGCGAGGCGATCACGCTCTGGCTGGATGGCCGGCTGTCCACCCGGCCGCAGCCGACCCGCGTGGACATGCACGAGGTGCTGCTGAAGGTGCAGCCGCTGCTGGCGGCCTGCGAGGAGCTGCGCGATGCCAAGATCGCGCGCGTTTTCGAGCTGCAGGAACAGCAGGAACAGCAGTGGCCGACGGCCCGGATCAGCGCGCAGTGAGCGGGGGAACGACGATGAAGCGGATCATGATGCGCGCCGTCACCGCGCTGGCCATCGCGCTGACCGCGGCGCCCGCCGGCGCGGAGACGCTTCAGGAGTACGCCCGCATGCGCTGCCGGGACTTCCTGTCCCTGCCGCTGGAAACCCAGGTCAGCGTCCTGTTCTGGATCGACGGCTACCTGAGCCGGGACACCGACCGGATGACCCTGCCGTTCATCGACGTCGCCTACGCGATCCGCGGTCTGGAGGACAGCTGCGTCCAGCAGCCCTCCACCACCCTCGGCAGCTATCTCGGCATTCGCATCTGACCCCTCGGCCCAAGCGTCCGCCGGAACAGGCGGCTCACGGAAGGAGATGATGATGGACGACGGACTTTCGGCGGCACGGGCGGTCCGGCCGCTTCAGCGGACGCCCCGCTCCGGGCCGCCCGGGCGCGGGTTCATCCGCCTCGCATGCAGGAATGCCGCCGGATCGCTCGCCCTGACGCTCGGTCTCGGTGCCGGCGCCGCCCTGGCGGAAGACGGCGTGGTCAAGCTCGAGTTCGTGAACTGCACGCCCCAGATGGAGCGCGACATCACCGAGGCGGTGGCGCTGGCCGCGACCGCGATCGACCAGGTGGCGGCGCGCCTCTCGTCCGACAAGGAACACCCGGCGGACGTGGCGGCGATCGCGCGCTGGCTCGGCGAGCGCACCAGCCGCTTCGACATCCTCAAGGACCTGAAATATCTGGCGGCGCGACTGGACCCGGATCAGCTCCCGATCGTGGCGGAGTGCCGGCCCGAGGACCACAACGTCTTCGCCTGGACCTATTCGGCGATGACGGGCGAAGGCTACATCTCCTTCGGGATGCCCTTCTTCCAGGCGCCGCTGGTGGGCGGCCCCGATACGCGCATGGGCACCGTGATCCACGAGCTCAGCCACATGGTGCCGGGCATCGCCACCGAGGACTATTTCTACGCCGACCATCAGATCCAAGGCCTGGCGCGCATCTTCCCCGATGCGGCGCGCGACAACGCCCAGAACATCGAATACCTGGTCGAGGAGATCTTCGACCGGCTGAACGGTACCACCCCGGGCGTGAAGTTCATCGCCCGCTCCGCCTATCCGGGCGCCCATCCGCCGCCGGTGGACCGCAACCGCTACTGAACCCTGCGCCGGGGCTGCGGCCCCGGCGGGGAGCCGCCCTGCTCCCGCGTCACTGCCCGGCGGCGTCGCTGACCAATGGGGTGCCGCCGGACCCCGCGCCCGGACGGGCGCCAGGCGCACTCCTCCCCTTCCCGCCTCGCGGCGGCGAATCGCAGTATCGCCCTGTCATGCCGGCGCCAGCGCGACGGAACCGTTGCGGCTGCCGCCGCGTTCGTGTGCTGGGCAGCCTGCCGAACCCGCTGGCACCGCTGCCGCGCGGACAACCGTGCAAACGACCGCGGGCATCGCGAGAGGCATCCACGATGACGATACTGAAAATCCTCGGCCTTTTCGCCCTCCTGGGCAGCTTCGCCGTCGCCACCACCGGCTGCGAGAATACGGCCCGCGGCATCGGCGCCGACATGGAGCAGGCCGGCCAGGACCTGCAGAACCTGGACAACGACTGAGTCCCTCGCGGGCACCGGCCCGTCCGGACGGTGCCCGCGCGCCGACCTCAGCTGACCCTGACGCCCTTCCCGAACTTCCGCTCGATCCTGGCCTGCAGCAGCTCGAACGCGAACGACAGCAGCCAGTAGATCACCGCCGCCACGATCAGCATCTCCATGACCTTGAACTCGGAGCGGCCGTGGGTGCGGGCGAGGTACATCAGTTCCCATGCGCCCAGCACCGAGACCAGCGACGAGTCCTTCAGCATGGCGATGAACTGGTTGCCGGTCGGCGGGATGATGAGCCGCATCGCCTGCGGCAGGATCACCAGCTGCATCGTGCGGCCCTTCGTCAGCCCCAGCGACAGCGCGGCTTCGGTCTGCCCCCGCGGAATCGCGAGGATCCCGGCGCGGAAGATCTCCGCCATGTAGGCGCCGTAGCACAGCGACACGGCAATGATGCCCGCCGTCAGGGCGTCGATGACGACCCCGAGCTGCGGCAGGCCCGAGTAGATCAGCACGAGCTGCAGCAGCAGCGGCGTCCCCCGGAAGAACGAGGTGTAGAAGGTGGCGATGCCGAAGGCGGCGCCGTTGTTCGACAGCCGCGCCAGTGCCGCGATGAGCGCGATGATGGTCGAGGCGACGATGGAGACCACGCAGACGAACAGCGTGAGCGCCGCCCCCTGCAGGAAGCCGTCGTGCAGCGCGAGCCCGATCAGGTGCGGCGTCCGCTCGGCAATGAAGTCGAAGTCGAGGTCGAAGCCGAGGAAGAACCAGATGAACAGCAGGACCAGTTCGGCCCACATCACGCCGGTCTGGATCGTGAACGGCAGGCCGCGGCCGTGCTGGTCGGCGTCCCGCCCCATCCGCACCAGGAACGACCGCACCGCAAGCGGGATCAGCGAGATCAGCCAGAAGTTCAGCGTCGCCGCGAGGGCGATGACGGCGGCGACCCCCCAGTTGACCAGCGAGACCGCGGTGTGGAGATGGTCCGGGTGGCCCGTGCGGCTGGCCGGGTCGAATTCCGGCCCCAGGCTGAAGGCCAGGTCCAGCGCCCAGCGGCCCTGCCAGCCCAGCTCGTCCGCACGGATGGCGCGTTCGGTAATCCCCGTGTAGTTGAGCTGCCCGAGGATCAGCCACGAGATCAGGAACAGCAGGACCCAGCGGGCCAGCCGATGCTCCAGCACCTGGAGCACCACGTCCAGCAGGGTCAGGTCGAGCTGCCCTGCCGGACGCGCGGACGAAACCTCAGTTGGTGAGGTCTGCGCCATACCACTTCAGGCTGAGCTCGGCGAGCGTGCCGTCCTGGCGCAGCTCCTCGACAATCTCCGCCAGCTTCGCCCCCCACTCGGGATCGCCCTTGTCGATCGCGATCGACAACGGTTCGAGGAACAGCGGATCGCCGACCACCTTGATCGGATAGCCCTCTTCGATCGCGG
>CALKHQ010000251.1 GCA_937988735.1 uncultured Alphaproteobacteria bacterium | reverse complement strand
TGCTGCTGATCGCGATCGGCATCCTGCTGACGCTCGCGGCCGGCCCGCCGGCGGCGGAGCGCATCAACCTGCCCCCGTTCCACTTCGTGCAGCGCCAGTTCATGATGCTGCCGATCGCGCTGGTCCTGATGTTCGGGGTCTCGCTGCTGTCGCCGCGCGGGGTGCGGCGGCTGTCGCTGATCCTGTTCGTCTGCGGCATCCTCGCCACCGCGGCCACGCTCGTCGTCGGCCAGGAGATCAAGGGCGCCCAGCGCTGGCTGTCGATCGGCGGCTTCTCGATCCAGCCGACCGAGTTCCTGAAACCCGCCTTCGCCGTCATTACCGCCTGGCTGTTCGCCAAGGCGCACAAGACGCCGGATTTCCCCGGCCGCACCATCTGCATGGTGCTGTTCGCACTGACCATGGCGCTGATCCTCGCCCAGCCGGACCTCGGCATGGCGGCGGTGGTGGCCGTGGTCTGGTTCGGCCAGTTCTTCCTCGCCGGGCTCCCGATCGTGCTGGTGGCGCTGCTGATGGCGCTGGCAGTGGCCGGCTTCGTCGGCGCCTACTACGGCTTCGACCACGTCTCCAGCCGCATCGACCGTTTCCTCGACCCGGAGTCCGGCGACACCTACCAGATCGACCGCTCGCTGGCCGCCTTCGAGAACGGCGGCCTGTTCGGCCGCGGCCCCGGGGAGGGGCGGATCAAGGACCAGCTCCCCGACGCCCACGCCGACTTCGTGTTCTCGGTCGCCGGCGAGGAATACGGCGTGCTGTTCTGCCTGCTCATCGTCGGCCTGTTCGCGCTGGTCGTGCTGCGCGGCTACGGGCGGGTGATGCACTCGCCCAGCCTGTTCATCCTCCTCGCCGGCGCCGGCCTGTTCACCCAGTACGGCATGCAGGCCCTGATCAACATGGCCTCGGCGCTGAAGCTGATGCCGACCAAGGGCATGACGCTCCCCTTCATCTCCTACGGCGGGTCGTCCCTGTTCGCCATCGCCATCGGCATGGGCATGGCACTGGCGCTGACCCGGCTGTGGTCTGACGAGGGGGACACGCTGTGACTGCGCGGACCGGCACCATCGTGCTCGCGGCCGGCGGCTCCGGCGGCCACATCTATCCGGCGCGCGCGCTGGCCGAGGTGCTGATCGGGCGCGGCTACAAGGTGGTGCTGATCACCGACCGCAGGGGTGCCGCCTTCGACGACGCGCTGCCTCAGGTCGAGGTCTACCGCGTGCAGGCGGGCGCACCTTCCGGCCGTGGCTTCTGGGGCAAGATCGACGGCGTCGGCCGGATCCTGCGCGGCCTGTTCGAGGCGCGGAAGATCCTGATGGCCCTGCGTCCGGCCGCGGTCGTCGGATTCGGCGGCTATGCGTCGGTCCCGACAATCATGGCAGCGACTCGGCAAGGACTCGTCACGCTGCTGCACGAGCAGAATGCAGTCCTTGGCCGGGCGAATCGAATGCTGGCGCCCCGAGTCGGCAAAATCGCGACCGCATTTCCGAGTATTCGTGCCGTTTCGGCGCAGGATTCGGCTAAGCTGGCACGCACTGGCAACCCGATTCGCGCGGAGATCGCGGCTTTGGCCGACCAGCCATACGATACCCCGGTTCCCGGCGGCCCGCTCAACCTTCTGGTGTTCGGCGGCAGCCAGGGCGCGCGGGCGCTGAGCCTGCTGGTGCCGGCCGCAGTCGCGGCGCTGGCCCCGGAAAGGCGCCGCCGGCTGGTCATTGCCCAGCAGTGCCGGCCGGAGGACCTGGAAGAGGTGCGCACAGCTTATGCGCGCATCGGCCAGCAGGTCGAGCTGGCCGCCTACTTCACCGACATGGGCGCGCGGCTGGCCCGGGCGCAGCTCGCGATCACCCGCGCCGGCGCCTCCACCATCGCCGAGCTCGCCGGGGCCGGCCGGCCGGCGATCCTGATCCCCTACCCCTACGCCACCGACGACCACCAGCGCGCCAACGCCGAGGCGCTGGCCGGCGCGGGCGGCGCCTGGGTGATGATCGAGGCCGAGACCACGCCGGACGACCTTGCCGCCGCAATCGCGCGCCTGATGGACGACCCGCAGGCGCTGGCGACGGCGGCCGCGGCCGCGCGGACGTTCGGCATCGTCAACGCGGCCGACCGGCTGGCGGACCTGGTCGAGGAATGCGCGCGGCTGACGGCGCCCGCGGCCGAACGGAGGGTGCACCCGTGACCGGCACCATGCCCTTCGACATCGGCACCATCCACTTCGTCGGCATCGGCGGCATCGGCATGAGCGGCATCGCCGAGGTGATGCATACCCTGGGCTACCAGGTGCAGGGCAGCGACGTGGCGGAGAACGCCAACGTGAAGCGGCTGCGCGCGCTCGGCATCCCCGTCACCATCGGCCACGACGCCGCCAACCTGGGCGACGCGTCGGTGGTCGTCGTCTCGTCGGCGATCAAGGCCGGCAACCCGGAACTCGACGCCGCCCGCGCCGCGCGCACGCCCGTGGTGCCGCGCGCCGAGATGCTGGGCGAGCTGATGCGGCTGAAGTGGGCGGTCGCGGTCGGCGGCACCCACGGCAAGACCACCACCACCTCGCTGGTCGCGGCCCTGCTGGATGCGGGCGGGATGGACCCGACCGTCATCAACGGCGGCGTCATCAACGCCTATGGCACCAACGCCCGGCTGGGCAAGGGCGACTGGATGGTGGTGGAGGCGGACGAGTCCGACGGCAGCTTCGTGCACCTGCCGGCGACGGTCGCGGTCGTCACCAACATCGACCGCGAGCACATGGACTACTACGAAACCTTCGACGAGGTTCGCGACGCGTTCCAGGCGTTCGTCGCCAACATCCCCTTCTACGGCTTCGCGGTCATGTGCATCGACCACCCGGAGGTGCAGGCGATGATCCCGTCGCTGTCCGACCGCCGGGTCATCGCCTACGGCCGCAGCCGCCAGGCCGACGTGCGCCCGCTCAACATCGAGATGAGCCCGGCCGGCGCGCGCTTCGACGTCGAGATCGGGCCGCACGTCACCGGCGGGCCGGTGACGCTGCGCGAGCTGAAACTGCCGATGGCGGGCGAGCACAACGTGCTGAACGCCTGCGCCGCGATCGCGGTCGCCACCGAGCTGGGCGTGAACCACGCCGCCATCCGCAAGGGCCTCGCCCGCTTCGGCGGGGTCAAGCGGCGCTTTACCCGGACGGGCGTCGCAAACGGCGTCACCGTGATCGACGACTACGGCCACCACCCGGTCGAGATCGCGGCCGTGCTCGCCGCCGCCCGTCAGGCGGGCAGCGGGCAGGTGATCGCCGTCGTCCAGCCGCACCGCTACACCCGGCTCGCGTCGCTGTTCGACGACTTCTGCACCTGCTTCAACGACGCCGACCACGTGCTGGTGGCCGACGTCTATCCCGCCGGCGAGTCCCCGATCGAGGGCGCGAACCGTGATGCGCTGGTCGCCGGCCTGCGCGCCCACGGTCACCGCAGCGCGTCGGCGCTGGAGGGCCCGGAGGAGCTGCCGAAGCGGATCGCGGCCATCGCCCGGCCGGGCGACCTCGTCGTCTGCCTCGGCGCCGGCAGCATCACGACCTGGGCGCATGCGCTGCCCGAGCAGCTCGCGGCGCTGACCGGGCCGCAGACAGCGGCGGGAGGGCAGCGCGGATGATGGCGGCAGCAGCCATGCCCGAACCCGAGCCCACCCTCGCCGAGCGCACGCCCGTCCTGCGCGGCCGGGTCACCGCCAACGCCGACCTGGCGAAGACGAGCTGGTTCCGCGTCGGCGGCCCCGCCGAGGTGCTGGTCCGCCCGGCCGACGAGGACGACCTCATCGCCTTCCTGCAGCAGCGGCCGGCGGCGCCGATCACCGTGCTCGGCGTCACCTCCAACGTGCTGATCCGCGACGGCGGCATCCCCGGCTACGTGCTGAAGCTCGGCCGCGGCTTCGCCTCCATCCGCCACGAGGGCACCGACGTGATCGCGGGCGCCGCCGCGCTGGACGTGAACATTGCGCGCTATGCCGCGGCGGCTGGCATCGGCGGGCTCGAGTTCCTGGTCGGCGTGCCCGGCACCCTTGGCGGCGCGCTGCGGATGAACGCCGGCGCCTATGGCAGCGAGATCCGCGACGTGCTGGTCGAGGCCCATGCGCTGGACGTCAACGGCAACCGGCTGGTCCTCGATCCGTCGGCGATGCAGCTCGGCTACCGCCACTGCGGCGCGCCCAGGGACCTGGTTTTCACCGGCGCCCGCCTGCGCGGCGTTCCCGCCGATCCGGCCGTGGTCGAGGCGCGGATGGCTGCGATCCAGGCCCAGCGGGAGGCGACACAGCCGATCCGGTCGCGCACCGGCGGCAGCACCTTCCGCAATCCGGACGGGGCGAAGGCGTGGGAGCTGATCGACCGCGCGGGCTGCCGCGGACTCCGGCTGGGCGGCGCGCAGGTGTCGGAGCAGCACTGCAACTTCCTGATCAACACCGGCAACGCCACCGCGGCCGAGCTGGAGGACCTGGGCGAGATGGTCCGCGCCCGGGTGCTGGCCGCCACCGGCATCGAGCTCCGCTGGGAGATCAAGCGGCTGGGCGTCCGCGTCCCCTTCGCGAAGGAGGGCGCATGATGACGGCGAAGAAGCGGGTGGCGGTGCTGATGGGCGGCATCTCGGCCGAGCGAGAGGTCTCGCTGTCCAGCGGCGCCGGCTGCCTGAAGGCGCTGCGCGATGCGGGCTTCGACGCCTACGGGGTCGATGTCACCGAGGACATCGGCAAGCTGGTCGCCGCGCTCTCCCCGGCACCGGACGTCGTGTTCAACATGCTTCACGGCCGCTTCGGCGAGGACGGCTGCATCCAGGGCCTGCTGGAGCTGATCGGCGTGCCCTACACCGGCTCCGGCGTTCTCGCCTCCGCCCTCGGCCTCGACAAGCGGGTGTCGCGCGCCGTGTTCGAGGCGAACGGCCTGCCGATGCCCGAAGCCGTCCTCGTCCACCGCGCCCACGCGCCGGCGCACGACCCCATGCCGCGGCCGTTCGTGGTGAAGCCGGTGAACGAAGGCTCCAGCGTTGGCGTCCGCGTCCTGTTCGACGGCGACAACGAGCCGGCCTTCACCGACGACACCTGGGCCCACGGCGACACCGTCTACGTCGAGCGCTACATCCCGGGCCGCGAGATCCAGGTCGCCGTCATCGGCCAGGGCGACGACACCCGGGCCATCGGCGCGATCGAGATCCGCACCCGCCGCCGGTTCTACGACTACGTCGCCAAGTACGCGCCCGGCGAATCCGAGCATCTGATGCCGGCGCCGATCCACCCCGACGCCTATGCCGAGAGCCTGCGGCTGGCCGAGGCCGCTCACCGGGCGCTGGGCTGCCGCGGGGTCAGCCGCGCCGATCTCCGCTACGACGACACCGCCGGCGAACCCGGCAAGCTGTACCTCCTGGAGGTCAACACCCAGCCGGGCATGACGCCGACCTCGCTGGTGCCGGAAATCGCAGCCCACAACGGCGTGAGCTATGTCGAGCTGGTGCGGCGCATGGTGGAGCTGGCGGCCTGCGACACGCCGCCGGACATCCGCCACACCGTGCGGGCCAGGGGAGACGCGGCATGACCCCGCTGCGCCACGAGCCCCTGCTGAACCCGTATCCGGACATCGAGCCGGTGTGGGACAACGTCCGTCCGCTGAGCAGCGACCATCCGGTGCTCGCGCTGCTGACCGGCCAGCACCCGGCCAGCCGCGTGGTGGACCGCTGGGCGCGGATCGCGGGCTTCGCCATCGCGCTGTCGGTGGTCACCGCCTCGGCGGTGTTCGCCGCCCGCATCGACCTGCCGAGCCGGTTCGTCGACCAGCTCGCCGACGTCGGCAGCGTCACCGCCTACGAGGCGGGCTTCCGCGTCGGCGAGGTGCTGGTTTCCGGCCGCACCCACACCGAGATGGACGCCCTGCGCCTTGCGGTGGCCGTCGACCGGGGCGACCCGATCCTGGAAGTCGATCCGGAAGTCATCCGGCGCCGCGTCGAGACGCTGCCCTGGGTGCGGCGGGCGGAGGTGGAGCGGCAGCTTCCGGACGTCATCCGTATCCGGCTGGAGGAGCGCGTGCCCTTCGCCCTGTGGCAGCGCAACCAGCGGATGGCGGTGGTGGACGAGGAGGGCGTGATCCTGCCGGCCACGGGCGCGGAGTCGGAAGAGCGGCTGCCGATCATCGTGGGGGCGACCGCGCCGCAGAACGCGCCGGCGCTGTTCGCAATCCTTGCGACCGAGCCGGAGCTGTCGAAACGGGTGCGCGCCGCGACCTGGGTGGACGACCGCCGCTGGACGCTCAGGCTCGACAACGGGGTCGACGTGCATCTGCCGGCGGACCGGCCGCAGGCGGCCTGGGCGCGGCTGGCGCGGCTGGACCGCGAGCAGCAGATCCTGGCGCGGGACATCGTGGCCATCGACCTGCGCCTCGACGACCGGCTGATCGTCGAGCTCGGTGACGACGCCATTGCACAGAGGGGGGCTGGGCAGGATGCGTGACGGGCTTGTCGCCGCACTGGACATCGGGTCGAGCAAGGTCTGCTGCCTGATTGCCGACGTCTCGCGCGACGGGCCGCCGCGCGTGACCGGCATCGGCCACCAGGTCTCCGCCGGCGTGCGCAACGGGGTCATCACCGACCTCGACGCCGCCACCCACGCCATCACCGGCGCCGTCCATGCGGCGGAGGAGATGGCGGGCGAGACCATCGACCGGGTGGTGGTGGCGCTCACCGGCTGCCAGCCGCGGTCGCGCACCATCACCGCGTCGGTTCCGCTCTCCGGCGAGCAGATCGGCGAGGGCGACATCCGGCGCGTGCTCGACCTGGGCCGCGGCCGCCAGATGCTGGAGAACGAGGTCGTGCTCCACGCGATCCCGCGCGGCTACGGCATCGACGGCCAGTTCGGCATCAGCGACCCGCGCGACATGTACGGCAGCGAGCTGTCGGTCGAGATGCACCTGGTGACCGCGCCGGCCTCGCACGTCCGCACGCTGCAGACCTGCGTGCGCCGCGCCCACCTGATGATGGACAGCCCCGTCGCCACCGCCTACGCCGCCGGCCTCGCCAGCCTGGTCAGCGACGAGCTGGAGCTGGGGGTGACGCTGGTCGACATGGGCGCAGGCCGCACCTCGATCGGCGTCTTCTTCGACGGCGCGCTGGTCTACACCGACTCCGTGCCGGTGGGCGGCTCCCACGTCACCAACGACATCGCCCACGGCCTCTCCACCACCATCAGCCATGCCGAGCGGATGAAGACCCTGTACGGCGCGGCGATGCCCTCGCCCTCCGACGCGCAGGAGGTGATCGACGTGCCGCTCGTCGGCGAGGACGGGCGGCGCGACGGGCAGCAGGTGCCGCGCGCGGTGCTGAACACGATCATCCAGCCGCGGATGGAGGAGACCTTCGAGCTGGTCCGCGAGCGGCTGGAATCGAGCGGTGTCGCCCACTGCGCCGGCCGGCGCGTCGTGCTGACCGGCGGCGCGAGCCAGCTCCAGGGCGTGCGCGACCTGGCCAGCCACGTGCTGGACAAGCAGGTCCGGATCGGGCGGCCGATCGGCTTCGCCGGCCTCGCCGAGACCAGCGGAGGCCCTGCCTTCGCTACCGCCGCCGGGCTGATCGCCTACGCGGCCCGCACGCAGGAAGAGCCGGCGATGCAGACGGTGACCAAGCCGCGCAAGGCGGGCCTGCTCGGCCGTCTGGGCCTGTGGATGAAGGAGAGCTTCTGACATGACCGCCCCCTTCACCGCCGCCCCGGCGCTCCGACGGCCCTGGCGCGCCACGCGCCCGCCGGCCCGTCCGCCCCTGTCGAGAGGATTCCCCGGTCGTCCAGGCGGCCCAACAGCTGAAACAGCCGAGCAACCGGCCACCCTGACAACGGAAACACTAGGCGCATCGAAGCGGAGAGAAGCATGACCCTCAACCTCAACGTCGAGCAGATTCAGCCCGAACTGCGCCCGCACATCCTGGTGATCGGCGTCGGCGGTGCCGGGTGCAATGCGGTCAACAACATGATCCGCGCCAAGCTGGAGGGCGTGGAGTTCCTGGTGGCCAACACCGACTCCCAGTCGCTGGCCGCTTCCCTCTGCGAGCGCCGGATCCAGATCGGCGCCAACCTGACCCAGGGCCTGGGCGCCGGCGCCCGTCCCGAGGTCGGCCGCGCGGCGGCCGAGGAGGACCTCGACCAGGTGCTCGCCCAGCTCAACGGCGTCCACATGGTGTTCATCACCGCCGGCATGGGCGGCGGCACCGGCACCGGCGCCGCACCGGTCATCGCCCGCGCCATCCGCGAGCAGGGCATCCTGACCGTGGGCGTGGTGACCAAGCCGTTCCACTTCGAGGGCCAGCAGCGGATGCGCATCGCCGAGCAGGGCATCCAGGAGCTGCAGCAGTACGTCGATACGCTGATCGTGATCCCGAACCAGAACCTGTTCCGGGTCGCCAGCGAGAAGACCACCTTCGCCGACGCCTTCAACATGGCCGACGAGGTCCTGAACTGCGGCGTGCGCGGCGTCACCGACCTGATGGTGATGCCGGGCCTGATCAACCTGGACTTCGCCGACATCCGCACCGTCATGGGCGAGATGGGCAAGGCGATGATGGGCACCGGCGAGGCCGAGGGCGACCGGCGCGCGGTCGATGCGGCGGAGGCGGCGATCTCCAACCCGCTGCTCGACGACGTGTCGATGAAGGGCGCGCGGGGCGTGCTGATCAACATCTCCGGCGGCAGCGACATGACCCTCTACGAGGTCGACGAGGCCTGCAACCGCATCCGCGAAGAGGTGGATCCGGACGCCAACATCATCTTCGGCGCCACCTTCGACGACGCGCTCGAGGGTAGGATGCGGGTGTCGGTGGTCGCCACCGGCATCGAGGTCGGCGAGCAGCAGCAGCCGCGGACCACGGTGCTGAGCCTCGCCGCCGAAGGCGGCCGTGCGGTTCAGCCGCGCACTCCGTCCACGGCGCGCGCGGCCGATGCACCGGTGAAGGGCCAGGAGGACCTGCCGGAGGCAGCCGAGACGGCACTGAAGGAGGAGCCGGCGGCCGAGGCGCCTGCCATGGAGCGGCCCGCGCCGGTGGCGCCGAAGCCGGCCCCGGTGCAGCAGCCGCAGATCCGCACCTACGGCCAGCCGGCGACCGCGCAGCCGGCGCTGCGCCAGCCGCTGCGGGCCGGCCCGCGGGCATCGGCCGGCGCCGCGGCGCCGCT
>CALKHQ010000250.1 GCA_937988735.1 uncultured Alphaproteobacteria bacterium | reverse complement strand
GCGACGCCGCCAGGCAGGCGCCGACCAGGATCGCCGTCCAGGCGAAATAGGCCCACAGCATGATCAGCGGGATCACCCAGAGGGTGCCGTAGATCGTCTGGTAGAGGGCGACGTTGGTGAGATAGGAGGTGAACGTCGCCCGCAGCAGCGCGAAGACGATGGCGGTGAAGGTGCCGGCAATGGTGGCGTGCCACCAGCGCACGGTGCTGTTCGGCACCACCTTGTTCAGCAGCGTGAAGCCGGCGATCGACAGCAGCGGCGGCAGCAGCAAGGTCGCCCAATCGGTGAGCGTACCGTGGCTGGGCGCCTTGATCGGCTCGCCCTTGAACAGGTTGCTGGACAGCGAGAGGCTGGCGCCGAGCAGCAGCGGGCCCAGCGTGATCACGGTCCAGCCGGTGAGGATGCGGATCGACAGCGGCCGGAACTCGCGCGCCCGCCAGATCCGGTTGAAGGCGCTCTCGATGTTGACGACGATCAGGACCGAGCTGACGGCAAGGCCGAGCACGCCCAGCGCCGTGACGCTGCCGGCGTTGTCGCTGAAGCTGCTGATGTAGCTCGCGACCTCCGCCCCGAATTCCGGCACGAAGTTCTCCAGCGCGAACTGCTGCATCTGCATCTGCACGTCATGGAACACCGGAAAGGCGGCGACCATGGCGAGGCCCATCACCGTGAGCGGCACCAGAGCCAACAGCGAGGTGAAGGCCAGCGATGCGGCGGACGACGGACCACCGTCGTCGAGGAAGCGGTTGGTGACGTACCAGGCGAGCACGCCGAGGTTGCGCAGCCCGCGCAGAAGCTGTCGCCACCAGCGCTTCGGCACCTCCCGCATCACCTGCTCGTCGGCCGGCTCGGTCATGGCTGTTCCGCTCCGCAATCCGATCATTTGCACCCATTCCTGAACCGCCGGCAAGCCGTGGTTGCTTGCCCGCAGTCGGCAAATGTGTACAGTCCCGCCCGTTCGGAGGGGGCAAAGGGGCCGCAGATGACGACTGCTACCGGATTGATGGCTGGAAAACGTGGCCTGATCATGGGCGTGGCGAACGACCGGTCCATCGCCTGGGGCATCGCCAGGGCGGTCGCGGCCCAGGGCGCGACTCTCGCCTTCACCTATCAGGGGGAGGCGCTGGAGAAGCGTGTGCGGCCGCTGGCCCAGGAGCTGGGCACGGCCTTCCTCGTTCCATGCGACGTCACGGATCCCGCCAGCATGGACGCGGCCTTCGAGCGGCTGGCGGCCGAGTGGGGCACGCTCGACTTCCTCGTCCACGCCATCGCCTTCTCCGACAAGGAGGAGCTGAAGGGCGAGTACGTCAACACGACGCGCGCCAACTTCCTGCGGACGATGGACATCTCCTGCTTCTCGTTCACCGACATCTGCCGCCGGGTGCGGCCGCTGATGCCGAACGGGGGCAGCCTGCTGACGCTCACCTATTACGGCGCCGAGCGGGTGATGCCGCACTACAACGTCATGGGCGTGGCCAAGGCGGCGCTGGAGGCGAGCGTGCGCTACCTCGCCTCCGACCTCGGCCCGCAGGGCATCCGCGTCAACGCCATCTCGGCCGGTCCGATCAAGACGCTGGCCGCCTCCGGCATCGGCGACTTCCGCTACATCCTGCGTTGGAACGAGCTGAATGCGCCGCTGCGCCGCAACGTGACCATCGAGCAGGTCGGCAATGCCGGCCTGTACCTCCTCTCCGACATGGGCGCCGCGGTCACCGGCGAGGTGCATCACGTGGACGCCGGCTATCATACCGTCGGCATGGTGGCGGTGGACCAGGCGGCCGCGGTGGCCGAGCTGCTGCAGGGGCTGAGCAAGGCGTGAGGCCGGCGCGCGGCCACGGGAACGCCTAGATGTCGGCCAACGGCTTCGGCCACCTGTTCCGCTTCACCACCTGGGGCGAAAGCCACGGCCCGGCGATCGGCTGCGTCATCGACGGGACGCCGCCGCGGATCCCGCTCAGCGAGGCCGACATCCAGGTCTGGCTCGACCGGCGGCGGCCGGGCCAGTCGCGCTTCACCACCCAGCGGCAGGAGCCGGACCGGGTGAAGATCCTCTCCGGCGTGTTCGAGGGGCTCACCACCGGCACGCCGATCGGCCTGCTGATCGAGAACCACGACCAGCGGTCGAAGGACTATTCCGAGATCAGGGACAGCTACCGCCCCGGTCACGCCGACTACACCTACGACGCCAAGTACGGCATCCGCGACTACCGCGGCGGCGGCCGCTCGTCGGCGCGGGAGACGGCGATGCGGGTCGCGGCCGGCGGCGTCGCGCGGCGGGTGCTGGCCGAGCTCCTCGGGGGGAACCTCACCATCCGCGGCGCGCTGGTCCAGGTCGGCGAGCACGAAGTGGACCGTGCGCGCTGGGACTGGGCGGAGGTGGAACGCAACCCGTTCTGGTGTCCGGATGCCGAGATGGCCGCCCGCTGGGCCGACTATCTCGACGACGTCCGCAAGTCCGGCTCCTCGGTCGGCGCCGTCATCGAGGTGGTGGCCGAGGGTGTTCCGCCCGGGCTGGGCGCGCCCATCTACGACAAGCTCGACGCCGACCTCGCCAAGGCGATGATGAGCATCAACGCGGTGAAGGGGGTCGAGATCGGCTCCGGCTTCGCCGCGGCGCGGCTCCGGGGCGAGGAGAACGCCGACGAGATGCGCGCCGGCAACGACGGCCGGCCGCGGTTCCTCTCCAACCACGCCGGCGGCATCCTCGGCGGCATCTCGACCGGCCAGCCGGTCGTGGTGCGTTTCGCTGTGAAGCCGACCAGCTCGATCCTCACACCGCGGCGGACGATCACCCGTGACGGCACCGAGACCGAGATCCGGACCAAGGGCCGCCATGACCCGTGCGTCGGCATCCGTGCCGTTCCGGTCGGCGAGGCGATGATGGCCTGCGTGCTGCTCGACCACCTGCTGCGCCACCGGGCCCAGTGCGGCCATCTGGAGGGCCGCGTTTGACCGCACCCTGGCAGGAGGGTGCCGATCCCGCATCGCGGCCTGCGCCGCCGCCCGCCCGCAGGCGCAACGGCTTCTGGCGGACCCTCGGCGGGCTGCTGCTGTGGGGATTTGCCGGCCTCGGCGTCCTCACGCTCTGCAGCGGCGTGGTCGCGCTGGTCGCCCTTGCCCGGCTCGACATGACGCCGACCCTGCCGGAGGGGCCGCTGGTCCTGACGGTCGACGTGGAGCCGGGCGTGGTCGAGCGGGCCGAGCCGGGCCTGGGCCTGCTGGGGGGCGAGCCGCCGGGGCTGCCGGTCCGTCCGCTGGTCGAGGCGCTGCGCCGGGCGGCGGCCGACCCCGCAGTCGAGGCGGTCACCATCACGCTCGGCAACAGCCCGCTGCAGCTCGCCACCGCCGAGGACGTGCGCGCCGGCATCGCGGCCGTCGTCGCCGCCGGCAAGCCGGTCTACGCCTACGCCGCCGGCTTCGGCGCGATGAGCCCGGGCACCATCGACTACTTCCTCGCCAGCGCCGCAAACGAGATCTGGCTGATGCCGTCGGGCGACCTCAACCTGATCGGGCTGTCGCTGGAAGCGCCCTTCGTCGCCGGCACCCTGGACGCGATCGACGTCGAGGTGCAGATGGCGGCGCGCGAGGAATACAAGAGCGCCGTCGAGACCTTCACCCGCAGCGGCTTCAGCGCGCCGGCGCGCGAGTCGCTGCAGCGGGTGGTGGACAGCATGCAGGCGACCATCAACGCCGGCATTGCGGGCGGCCGCGCCCTCGACCCCGGCGCGGTGCAGACCATCATGGACGCCCCGCCGCTGTCGGCGCAGGCGGCGCTGGACGCAGGCCTGGTGGACCGGCTGGGCTACCGGGACGAGTTCCTCGCGGCGATCGAGGAGCGCCACCCGGGCGCGGCCCTGACGGGGGTGCGGACCTACATCGCCGCAACCGAGCCCGCGCCGTCGCCGGCGGCGACCGTCGCCTGGATCCAGGCGACGGGTCCGGTGGTGGATGCGGCCGGCGATCCCTACGACACCGCGGCGGTCGCGCCGGACAACGTGGGTTTCGCCCTCGCCGCGGCGCTGGAAGACGACACGGTGGACGCCGTCGTCCTCCGCATCGACAGCCCCGGCGGCTCCTATACCGCGTCCGACGAGATCTGGCGCCAGGTCGTCCGCCTGCGCGAGGCGGGCAAGCCGGTGGTGGCAAGCATGGGCAATGTCGCGGCCTCCGGCGGCTACTTCATCGCCATGGCGGCCGACCGCATCGTCGCCCAGTCCGGCACCATCACCGGCTCGATCGGGGTGTTTGCCGGCAAGGCGGTGATCGACGCCGCCACCCGCCATCTGGGCATCACCTGGGACCGGGTGGAGTCGGCGCAGAACGCCGGCATGTTCAGCTTCACGCGGCCCTACACCCCGGCGCAGTGGCAGGCGCTGAACGCCACGCTGGACCGCATCTACCGCGACTTCGTCGAGAAGGCGGCCGCCGGGCGGGGCATGTCGTTCGCGGCGATGGAGGCGATCGCCGGCGGCCGGATCTGGTCCGGCGCCGACGCGCTCGAGCGCGGTCTGGTCGATGCCCTCGGCGGCCCCGGGGAGGCGCTGGCGGAGGTGCGGACGCTGCTCGGGCTCGCGCCCGACGCGCCGCTCGACGTCCGCATCATGCCGCCGCTGCGGACGCCGCTGGAGGAGCTGCTCGCGCTGTTCGAGGAGCCGGAGGCGGCGGTGTCGGTCGAGATCGCGCTGCCGCCGCCCCTCGCCGGCTGGCCGGAGCTGCTGGACCTGCTTGCCCGGCCCGATGCGGTGCTGCTGCTGCCCCCGATCCGGATCGAGGGCTGACCAAGGCCGCCGGGCAGATCAGGGCTGGCCTGCGGGCAGCGGCTCCACCGACCGCGCGACGATGCCGTGGTGCCGGAACAGCCCGGCGCCGTCGAGCATGCCGGTCACGACGACGCGGTCGCCCGCCCCCACCGGCTGCCCCGCGCTGCCGCGCACGTCCACCCGCACCGTGGTGCCGCCGGTCGTCAGGCTGAGCTCGCCCTCGCCCACCGCCGCCAACGTCCCCGTGACCCGCAGCCAGTCGCCCCCTGCGCCCGGATCCGCCACTGGCCCGCCCTCGCCGGCTGCGTAGGGATCGGGGTGGCGGGGGTCGCGATAGGCATAGTCCTGCAGCCGGGCAACGTAGACCGACGTCGCCTCCAGCGACCGGTCCTCGAACAGGTCGTCGTCCGAACGCCCGATGACAGTGACCACGTCGCCCACGGCGACCGCCTGGGTGCCGTGGACGGACCAGTCGTCCATCTCCACCTCGATCTCCAGGTCGCCATGGCCGACGCGGAACTCCTCGCCGTCACGGTCCACGGCGACCACGGTGCCGGACAGCGCCACCCAGTCGCCCGCCGCGCCCGGCCCGGCCTGGGCAAGCGCGGAGGACGCACCGGCGCCGAGCATCGCGGCGACGGCAAGGACGACGGTCGAAGCCTGCTTCATGATCCGGTCTCCCCTCAACGAACGCACGAGCGGCGTCGGCGACGGCCGCGTCGGGCGAACCGGCGGTGCGGGCGGACGTTCCCGGGCGGCCCGCGAAAAGGCGCCAGGCGTCAGTGCCGGTCCTGGCGCAGATAGGGCTGGCCGAGCGCGGCCGGCTCGTCGTCGCGGCGGCGGCGGAGCGCCGCCAGCACCAGCACGGCGAGCGTCGCCAGATAGGGCAGCATGGTCATCAGATAGACCGGCACCGCCGCGCCGACAGCCTGCACCCGCGGGATCATCGCCTCGATCGCGCCGAACAGCAACGCGCCGGCGAGCGCCAGCAAGGGCCGCCAGCGCGCGAAGATCACGAGGCCGACCGCGATCCAGCCGCGCCCCTGGGTCATGCCCTCCACCCACACCTGCGAGCTGACCAGCGCCAGATAGCCGCCGCCGAGGCCGCAGAGCGCGCCGCCGGCGATCACCGCCAGCATCCGCTGGCGCTGGACGTTGAGGCCGAGGGCGTCCGCCGCCGCCGGATCCTCGCCCACCGCGCACAGCCGGAGGCCCGCCCGCGACCGCACCAGCCACACCGAGAGTCCGATCGCGAGGGCAACGGCGAGATAGGCGGCCGGATCCTGACGGAACAGGATCGGACCGATAACCGGGATCTCGGAGAGCGGCCCGAGGTCGAGCCGCCGCAACCCGGGCAGCGTCTGGTTGGTGAGGTCGCGACCGAGGAGCCCGGTGAGCCCGGCGCCGAGCGCGACCATGATCAGGCCCGTCACCACCTGCTCCGTCCGGAACACGACCACGGCCACCGCGAAGATCGCCGCCAGCGCCGCGCCGCCGGCCATCGCCGCCGCAAGCCCGGGCCAGGGCGAGCCGGTGGCGAGCGCTGCGGCGGCGCCCGCGAAGGCGCCGCACAGCATCATGCCCTCGGAGCCCAGGTTCAGCACGCCTGCCCGCTCGTTGATGATGAGCCCGAGCGCGGCGAGCAGCAGCGGCGTCGCGTGCCCGGGCGTCGCGGCGAGCCAGTTGACGACGAACTCCATGGCCGCTCCCCTCAGCTCCGGGCAACGGTCGGCCGCGCCAGCCGGAGCTGGTAGCGGGCGAAGAAGTCGAGGATCACGACGCTGAGCAGGATCACCGCCTCCAGCACCTGGATCACGGCGAGCGGGAGCTGGTAGAAGGCCTTGAGCGCATCGCCCGAGACGTAGATGCCGGCGATCACCAGGCCCACCGGCAGCACCGCAAGCGGCGTGAGGCGGGCGAGCAGCGCGATCAGGATCGCGCTGAAGGTAAGGTCGCCGGCGATGTGCTGGGTGAGCCGGAACTCCTGCCCGGCGACGATCACCGCACCGGCGAGCCCGGCGAGCGCGCCCGACAGCCCGACCCCGATCAGGATGGTGGCGGCGACGGGAATGCCGGCCGCCCGCGCGGCCCGGGGGCTCTGGCCGACGGCCGCGGCGTAGAAGCCGAAGCGGCTGAGCTGCAGCAGCGCGACCGCGGCGAGGGCGGCGGCGAGCGCGATCCAGATGCCCTGGTGGATGTGGCCGAAGCCGATCCGCGCCAGCCGCTCCACCGGGTCATCGAACACGGGGGAGATCGGGAAGCCGGTGTTCGGGTCGCGCCACGGGCCGTAGAGCAACTGCTGGGCGGCCTGGAAGCCGACATAGGTGAGCATCAGGGTGGAGACGACCTCGCTGACCCCGAGCCTGAGCTTCAGCAGCGCCGGCACGCCGATCCACAGCATCCCGCCGACGGCGCCGGCGACGAGCATCAGCACCAGCCGGATCGACGGCGGCCCGATGTCGTCGATGGCCACCCAGCTCGCCGCGATCGCGCCTATCCACGCCTGGCCATCGACCCCGATGTTCCAGAAGCGGAGCTTGAGCGCGAACACCGCGGCCAGCCCGACCAGCCACAGCGCCACCGCCCGGGTGAGCGCCTGGGTGAGACCGCTCTGGGTGGTGAAGACGTAGAGCACGAACTCGTCGATGATCGCCGAAGGCCCGACGCCGCTCAGCGTCAGCACCACCGTGGCGAGGGCGAGGCCAAGCAGGATCCCGAGCGCGAGCACGGCGGCCTGCCGCGCCGGCGGAACATGCTGGCGCGCGGTGAGGGTGAGCCGGTCAGCCATGGCCGAGCATCAACGCGCCGATGCGCGCCCTGTCGATCTCCGCGCGGGGGAACGGCCCGGCCAGCCGGCCGCGCGACATCACGCCGATCCGGTCGGAGAGCGCCATCACCTCGTCCAGGTCCTCGCTGACGAGCAGGCAGGCGCCGCCGGTGGCCGCGAGGTCGAACAGCGCCTGGTGTACCGCCTGGCAGGCGGCAACGTCGAGGCCTCGGGTGGGCGAGTGCGCGATCAGCACCGACGCGTCGCCGGCGGCGGTCTTGAGCTCGCGGGCGAGCAGCAGCTTCTGCGCGTTGCCGCCGGAGAGCAGCCGGGTCGGCGTGCGCGGCGTACCGCCCACCACCGCCCGCTCGGCCATCGCCGCCTCCGCCTCGGCGATCATCCGGCCGCGCCGCAGCCCCAGCCAGAAGCCGAAGCCGCCGCGGGGCACCTCGGTCAGCGCCAGGTTCTCGTACGCGCGGAACGCGGGGATGAGCGCGAAGTCGTTGCGGTCGGCCGGGATGATGCGGAGCCCGCGCGCCCGGCGCGCCCCGATCGGCGCATGCTCGATCCGCGCCCCGTCGAGGCTGAGAGTGCCGCCGGAGATGGGTGCGAGGCCGTACAGCGCCTCGACCAGCGCGTCCTGTCCGTTGCCGCCGACCCCGGCGATGCCCACGATCTCGCCCGCGCGCAGCGTGAGGCTCACCTGGTCCACGGCGGGCGTGCCGTCCGGACGGTGGACGCTGATCTCGACCGCATCCAGCCGCACCCGCTGCCCGGAGCCGTCCGCACTGCGGACGCGCGGCGTCGCCGCATGCACCGCCTGCCCCACCATCAGGTCGGCGAGCCGGCCCTGGTCGCATTCGGCGCAGGGCGCACCGGCCAGCACCGTCTCGCCGCCACGCATCACGGTGACGCGGTCGGCATAGCGCTGCACCTCGCGCATGCGGTGGGTGATCAGCACCACCGCCCTGCCCTCCGCCGCCAGCCGCCGAAGCAGGCCCAGCACCGCATCCGCTTCCGCATCCGTCAGCACGGCCGTCGGCTCGTCCAGGATCAGGATGCGTGCGTCGAGCAGCAGCAGGCGCAGGATCTCGACCCGCTGGCGCTCGGCCACCGACAGGTCGCCGACCCGCGCGTGCGGATCGATGGCGAAGCCGAGGGACTGGGCGACCTCGGCGATGCGCCGGGCGGCGTCGGCCCGGCGCGCGGGTGCGGACGCACCGGCGCGGGCCACCAGGATGTTCTCGGCAACCGTGAACCGCGGAATCAGCTTGAAGTGCTGGTGCACCATGCCGACGCCGTGACGCGCCGCGGCGAGCGGGCCCGTCTCCGCGAACGGCCGGCCGTCGATCTCGATCCGGCCGGCGTCCGCGGCGTAGAGCCCGCAGACCAGGTTCATCAGCGTCGATTTCCCGGCGCCGTTCTCGCCGAGCAGCGCATGCACCTCGCCGTAGGCGACCTCGAGCGAGGCGCCTTTCAGCGCGGGCCGGCCGTCGAACGCCTTCCAGGCGCCGGAAATGGAGATGGCGGAGCGGGCGTCGCCGGGACTGACTGCCCGCGGCAGTGCGGCGGTCACTCCGGAACGGAGCCGGTGATGCCCTGGACCAGATAGTCCATGCCCCAGAGCCCGGCGTCATCGATGGACTCGCCGGCCCCGACGACCTCCGTCCCATCCTGCTTCACCACCGGTCCGTCATAGGGCGTGGCGGTGCCTTCGGCGAAGGCCTGGCGGGTGGCGTTGATCCGCTCGACCACCTCGGCGGGCACGGCCGCGTTCAGCGGCGTGATGTCCGCGGTGCCGTACTCGAGCCCGACCAGCGGCAGCCCGCGGCTGGTCCAGTTTCCGGCGGCGATCGTCTCGATCACCGGGATGAAATAGGTCTCCCAGTTGAACACCACCGAGGTGAGATGCTTCGTCGGGGCGGCTGCGCTCATGTCGTTCTGGAAGCCGATCGACCAGACGCCGGCCTCCTCGGCCGCCACGACGGGCGCGGTCGAGGCCATGTTGGTGGCGAGCACGTCGGCGCCCTGCTCCAGGATCGCGGTGGCCGCCTGCCGCTCCTTCACCGGGTCGTACCAGGTGTTGAGGAAGGTGACGATCACCTCCACGTCCGGGTTCATCGCCTGCGCGCCGCGGGCGAAGGCGTTGATGTCCCAGTTGACCACCGAGACGGGGAAGCCGGCGACGATGCCGATCGTGCCGGTCTCCGTCATCGCCCCCGCGGCCATGCCGGCCAGGTACCACGGCTGGTAGGTGCGTGCGTAGAACGTCTCGAGGTTCGGCGCCTCGGTCTCGCCGGCGACGTTGAGGAAGGCGATGTCGGGATATTCGGCCGCCAGCTCCTTCAGCCCGTCGCCGAAGCCGTAGCTGGTGCCGATGATGATGTTGTAGCCCCGGCTGATGAAGATTTCGGCGGCCTGGCGCACCGCCTCGCTGGTCTCCTCCACGTTCTCGACGTAGGCGGCCTCCATGCCGAGAGCCTCCTGCATCCGGAGGCGCCCCCGGTCGAGCGCCTGGGTCCACCCGCCGTCGTTGGTGGCGGAGTAGTAGAGGAAGGCGACCTTCGGATCGCCGTCCAGCGTCACCTGCGCGTGGGCGCCGGCCGCGGTGCCGGCAATGGCGGCAGCCACTGCGGTGCCGATGAGCTTGCGTGGAGTCATGTCGGTTCCCCCCCCCTGTCGCGACGACTGCCGCACTCGAAAGCAACGCATATGCCACCCTCCGGGACGATGCAATGGATTGCCAACCGGCGCGGCGTTTGCTGATCTGCGCGGAGAGTGCGGGTGCCCGGCGAGCGGAGCGGCCGGTCGCGGACGACCGGAGCCGCGGTTCGTCCCTGGGCGCCCCGCGCACCATCCAGGGCGTGGGATCGGGGGAGTTTGAGCCGATGGGTGCAGAGCTGCCCGGCAGCGTGCCGGTCATCGACATCGCCGGGCTGAGGTCCGGAGCCATCGAAGAGCGCCGGGCGGTAGCCCGCGAGATCGACCGTGCCTGCCGCACGATCGGCTTCTTCTACATCCGCAACCATGGCGTGGACGAGGCGCTGATCCAGGAGCTGGTGGCGGCGTCGCGCGCCTTCTTCGCCCTGCCGCTGGCCGACAAGATGGCGATCGCCAGCACCAACTCCCCGCACTTCCGCGGCTATGTCCCGCTCGCGGCCGAGGAGCACAACCCCGGCCACGGCCGCGACTGGCACGAGGCGCTGGACTTCGGCCGCGAGCCGCGGCCGGGGATGGAGCCGGACGCCGGCTTCTACGGCCCGAACCAGTGGCCGCCGGCGATGCCGTCGCTGCGGCCGGTGGTGGAGCGCTACTACGGCGCCATGCTCGGGTTGTCCATGGACCTGCTGCGCGGCTTCGCCCTCGCCCTCGAGCTCGAGGAGGAATACTTCCTGCCCAAGTTCGACTGGGCCGCGGGCTGGCTGCGGCTGCTGCACTATCCGCCGCAGCCGGAGAACGGCAGCACCGACGGAATCGGGATCGGCGAGCATACCGACTATGACGCCTTCACCATCCTGTGGCAGGACATGAACGGCGGCCTGGAGGTGCACCGGCTGGACGGGACCTGGATCCAGGCGCCGCCGATCCCCGGCACCTTCGTCATCAACATCGCCAACCTGATGCAGCGGTGGACCAACGACCTCTACCGCTCCACCCCGCACCGGGCGATCAACCGGTCGAAGGCCGACCGCACCAGCATCCCCTTCTTTGTCAACGCCAATCCGGAGACGGTGGTCGAGTGCCTGCCGAACTGCGGTCCGGCGCTCTATCCGCCGATCACCGCGCTGGAGTGGGTCCGGGCGCGCGTGCTCGAGTCGCAGCCATTCCGCCAGGAGGCAGCCGAATGAGCCTCGCCGCCGAAGCGGCGGCTGTGCCGGACGACATCCCGGTCATCGACCTGACGGGACTGCGCGCCGGCGGCGCCGCCGCCGCGCCGGCGGTGGCGGCCATTGGCGAGGCCTGCCGCCGGATCGGCTTCTTCGTCGTCACCGGGCACGGGGTTCCGGCAGAGACCCTGCAGGCGGCCGGGGCGGCAGCGCGGGCGTTCTTCGCCCTGCCGCTGGACGAGAAGATGGCGCTGTCCATCGACCGGTCGCCGCACAACCGCGGCTATGTCCGGCTGCAGGGCGAGACGCTGAACCTCGCCCGGCCCGCCGACCAGAAGGAAGCGTTCAACATCGGCCTCGACCTCGCGCCGGACGACCCGGAGGTCGTCGCCGGCAAGCGGTTCCGCGGCGTCAACCTGTGGCCGGACCTGCCGGGCTGGCGCGAGGCGATCCTGGACTATTTCGCGCAGGCCACGGAGCTGGGCCTGCTGCTGCTGTCCGCCTTCGCCCGCGACCTGGGCGAGCCGGAGGACCGGTTCCGGCCCTGGATGGAGCGGCCGTCGGCGACGCTGCGCCTGCTGCGCTATCCGCCGCAGGCCCTCGACCGCCGGCCCGGCGACACCGACCGGATCGGGGCGGGCGAGCACACCGACTATGGCGCGCTGACGCTGCTGACCCAGCTCGACGGCGGCGGGCTCGAGGTGCGCCGCCGCGACGGCGCCTGGGTGCCGGTGCCGGTGATCCCCGGCAGCTTCGTGTGCAACATCGGCGAATGCCTGATGCGGGCGAGCAATGACCTCTACGTGGCGACGCCGCACCGGGTGATCTCGACCAGCCCGGAACAGCGGCATTCCATCGCCTTCTTCTTCGACCCCAACCCGGACGTCACCATCGCCCCGCTCGCGCGCTGCGTCGGGCCCGACCGGCCGGCGCGGTACCCGCCGGTGCTGTTCGGCGACTATCTCGCGTCCAGGCTCGATCCCACCTACGGGCGGACCGGCGGAGCACGGCAGGATGGCTGAAATGGTGCCCATCATCGACATCGCGGGCCTGGATTCGCCGGCGCTGGCCCAGCGCCGGGCGGTCGCCGAGCAGATCGGCCGCGCCTGCGAGGACATCGGCTTCTTCTACATCAGCAACCACGGCGTGCCGCAGGCGACCATCGACGCGGCGCTCAACGCCGCGGAGGCCTTCTTCGCTCTGCCGGTGGAGGAGAAGAACGCCGTCCACATCCGCAACTCCCGCAACCATCGCGGCTACGTGCCGGTGAACGAGGAGCTGCTGGACCCCGCCGCCGGCCATGAGCCGCGCGAGGCGATCGACTTCGGCGTCGAGTACGCCGAGGACCATCCGCTGGCCAAGGCGGGCCCGCAGTTCTACGGGCCGAACCAGTGGCCCCGGCGTCCCGCCGGCCTGCGGGCGGCGATCGAGGAATATCTCGCGGCGATGCTGGCGCTCTCGAACCGGCTCGCCCGCGGCTTCGCGCTCGCCCTCGACATGCCGGAGGACTTCTTCACCAGCCGGATGACCCATCCGCTGGCGCTGATGCGGCTGCTGCGCTATCCGGCAGCGGAGTCGGAGCGGGATCGCGCCGCCTACGGCATCAACGCCCACTCCGACTACGAGTGCTACACCATCCTGTGGCAGGACGACTGCGGCGGTCTCGAGCTGCTGAACGCGGCCGGCGAGTGGGTGCAGGCGCCGCCGAAGGCGGACACCTTCGTCGTCAACATCGGCGACCTGATGATGCGCTGGTCGAACGACCGCTTCCGGTCCACCCAGCACCGGGTGAAGACGCGGGATCCGGGCCGCCACCGCTACTCGATCCCCTGTTTCCTGGGCCCCAATCACGACACGCTGGTGGAATGCCTGCCCACCTGCCAGGGGCCGGACAACCCGCCGCGCTTTCCGCCGGTGCTGGCCGGCGCCTACCAGCTCAGCC
>CALKHQ010000249.1 GCA_937988735.1 uncultured Alphaproteobacteria bacterium | reverse complement strand
AGACCATGCGGAGGCCGTGCGCTGGCTGACGGCCGCAGCGGAACAGGGCGACGTCGCGGCGCAGAACAACCTGGGGCGCGCCTACGACCTCGGTCTCGGCGTACCGCGCGACGTGGAGGCGGCGATCGCCTGGTACCGGCAGGCGGCCGAGCAGGGCTATCCGCCGGCGCAGTTCAACCTCGCGCTCAAGCTCGCCGCCGGCGACGGCCTGCCCGCGGACACCGACGCCGCGCGGGCGCTGTTCCGCAGCGCCGCCGAACAGGGCCATCCGCCCGCGATGCTGAACCTGGGCATCATCCTCGCCAATTCGGCCACCGACGCCGAGGATCTCGCCGAGGCCTACAGCTGGATCCGCGTGGCGGTCGATGCCGGCGTGCCGAACGCCTTCGATGCGCTCAGGGCGCTGAGCGCATCGATGAGCGACGCCGACATCGAGGCCGGCCAGGCGCTGGCCGCCACCCGCCCGCCGGTCCGGTTCTAGCCGGAGTTTCCGGGCGCGCCGGTCTCCAGCCGGCGGTCACGCCTCCGGCGTGCCGTAGGCGGCCTCGTGGAACGCGATCTCGAGCTCCATCGCGTGGCGGAACACCCCGACCAGCCGATCGCGCGACCGGGCACCCATCTCGGCGCCGAGGATGTCGATCTGGGACCTGAGCCAGCGGGCCTGGCTGGCGAAGCCTTCCTCCGCGTGCAGATCGACCCAGCGGCGCAGCACCGGATCGCTGATCGTACGCTTCGCCGCCCGGCTGCACCAGGTCCAGTACATCCATTCCGCGGCGAACATGGCAGCGATGCCGTCGGCGTAGGGCCCGTGGGCGGCGATCGCCAGCATGCCGTCGCGGAAGGCGGTCACCGGCGGGGGCAGCGGCAGGTCGCGCCACTCCGCCTCCGCCATGCCGAGGCGGTCGAAGGTGTCGCGGAAATAGGTGATCTGCTCCTCCGACAGGGCCTTCAGCACGCCGATCAGCCAGCGCTGCTCGGCGAGCCCCGGCGCCTTCACCATGGCGTAGCCGAAGATCAGGATGGCCGTTTCAACGAAGGCGTTCTCATAGGCCAGGTAGCGGTGGAACACCGCGGGATCCAGCCGGTCCTCCTCGATGTCGCGGACGAAGCGGTGGCCCAGCATCCGGTCCCAGACGTCCTGGTTGCGGGCGAGGATCTCGTCGGACAGGGGAGTACGGCCGTCGGCCGGCTGGCTCGTCATCGAAGGTCTCCGGAGGTTTCGGCGTGGCGGGCGATCAGCGCAGCCGCTTCGCCCGCATCGGGGAAGGAGGACTGGGTGCCCTTGCGCGTGACCGTCAGCGCGGCGGCCTGGACCGCCACCGCCACCGCGGACGCCATCGCGATGCCGCGGTCGAGGCAGGCGACGAGGGCGCCGCAGAAGGTGTCGCCGGCGCCCACCGTATCGACGGCGGTCACCTTCGGCGCCGGGAAGGCGCGCTCGCCGTCGCCGTCGAGAACGAGGGCGCCCCGGCTGCCGAGGGTGACGATGACAACCGGCACCCCGCCGTCACGGATCGCGCGCGCCCCCTCCACCGGATCGTCGCGACGGCCGAGCGTGCGCGCCTCGACCGCGTTGACGATGGCGATGTCCGCGAGCGGGAACAGGCGGTCGTAGCCGTACTGGATCGGCGCCGGGTTCAGCATCGTGCGCATGCCGAGCCCGCGGGCCGCGGCCAGGGCCGCCCGTGTCGTCTCCTCGGGCAGGTTGCCCTGCACCAGCAGTGTCGCCGCGGCGGCATCCGCCTGCAGCCCGGTCACTGCCGCCTCGGCCCAGGCGGGCGTCGCCGAGGCCGCAGCGGCGTGGCTGCTGACAATCATGTTTTCGCCGTCGGGGGTAACGTAGAGGATCGACTGATCGGTGGGTGCGGCGCAGCGGAGGATCGCGCCGGTGTCGAGTCCGGTAGCGGCCAGCCGGGCGACGGCCCAGTCTCCGTCAGCATCGGTGCCGATCGGCGCGGCAAGCCGGACCGCGGCCCCGAACCGGTGTGCCACCAGCGCCTGGTTGGCGCCCTTGCCGCCGAGATCGACGTGCTTCTCCTGCGCGAGCACCGTCTCCCCGGCCTGCGGGAAGCGGGGTACGGCGAAGGAGAGATCGACGGTGCAGTTGCCGACGACGAGAACGGTCACGATGCCCCCGTGAGAGTCTTCGCCGGTTCCGCCTCCGGCTCGAGCAGCCGCTCCAGGTCGGCGGCGGTCGGGGCCGCGCCCTGCGCGCCGGTGACGGAAACCAGCAGGCTGCCGGCGGCGACGCCATAACGGGCGGCGACGGCCGCATCGCGGGTATGGAGCCAGGCGGCGAGGAAGGCGCCGGCGAAGGCGTCGCCGGCGCCGGTGGTATCGACCACCGGGACCAGCGGCGCCGCCTGCACGATCGGCGCCGCGCCGGGCGGGAAGACGAGCGCGCCGTCCTCGCCGAGCGTCAGCACGACCGTACCGCGGTCGGCTACCGACTCCACCAGCCCCTGCGTCGCCTCGATCAGCTGCTTCATGCCGCCGCGGCAGTCGGTCGCCTCGCGGGCCACCTCGCGGTTGAGGAACACGACGTCGAAGCCGGCGAACAGCCAGCACAGCGGCACGGTCCGGCGCCACGTCGCCGGCAGGCCCGTGGTCTGCAGGCTGGTCAGCCATCCCGAGCGCCGCATCGTCCGCACGGAGTCAAGCATCCGCGGCACCTGGTAGCCCTCGATGTGCAGGCAGCGCGCCGCCTGCGCGCCTCCGTCGCCGAGGTAGCGGGCTAGGTCGGATTCCTGCAGCTCGAACGGCTCGTTGACGATGGTGCGCGATCCGTTGCGCTCGACCAGGATGATGCAGCGGCTCAGGCGCTGGCCCGGCTGGCGGCGGATGGCGATGGTATCGACCCGCCGGCGTGCCAGCTCGATCAGCGCCCATTCGCTGTCCGCGTCGTCGCCGATGGCGGTCACCAGCTCCACCGCCACCGGAAACCGGTCGGCGAGCCCGGCTGCGACCACCGCGACGTTGGCCGCCGGGCCGCCCAGCGACTTCTCGATCGCTGTGGCGGTAATGCGGTCGTCGCGGTGCGGCAGCACCTCCACCCGCGCCGTATAGTCCACGCTGGTGTAGCCGACGGTGACCAGGCGCGGGCGCTCCGGGTCGGCCGGCCCGTTGCGAGCACGGTGGGCCCGCGAGATCATCGAACGGGCGTAGCCGTCCACGGGGTAGCCCAGCTCGCGCATCGCCGCCTCGACCCGCTCCCGCGTCTGCGGGCGGACGGCGGCGGTGCCATTCATCACGTTGGAGACCGTTCCGACCGACACGCCGGCGCGCCGAGCCACATCGGCGATTGTCAGGCGACGTCGCCGCATCGCTATTCGGCAGCCGTCCTGTCGCCGCGGGGATCGGAGCCGGAGACGATCATCTGCACGATCTCGTCGTTGTCGGTGTCGCTGACGGCGCGCGTGCCCACGACCCGGCCGTGCTTCATCACCACGAAGCGGTCGCCGACCGAGAAGATGTCTTCCAGCCGGTGGCTGATGACGATGACCGCGACCCCCTGCGCCTTCAGCCGGGCAATGGTCTCGCGGACCTTGGCGATGGCCGGTGCGCCGAGGTTGGCGGTGGGCTCGTCCATGATGACGAGCTTGGCGTCGAAGCCGGTCGCCCGCGCGATCGCCACCGCCTGCTGCTGGCCGCCGGAAAGCTCGCGCACCGACGCCGAGACCGACGGCACGCGCAGGCCCAGTTCCGCGAACAGCTTGCGCGCGCGCTCCGCCATCGCCTTGCGGCGAAGAACGCCCAGCGCAGGACCGGTCAATTCGCGGCCGAGGAAGATGTTCTGGGTGACGGTGAGCTCCGGGACCAGGGCGAAATCCTGGTAGATCATCTCGATGCCTGCGTCGCGCGCGGCGATCGGGCCGGAGAAGGAGACGGGGCGGCCGCGGACGAGGATACGCCCGCTGTCCGGCTGGATGGCGCCGGCCAGGATCTTCATCAGGGTCGACTTGCCGGCCGCATTGTCGCCGACGAGGCCCAGCACCTCGGCCGGAGCGATGGTGAGGTTGACGTGGGTGAGCGCACGCACCGCGCCGAAGGCCTTGGAGATGTCCTGCATCTCCACCAGCGCCGGCTGCGTCGGCCGGTCCGTCGCGGCCGCCGCCGCAGCTGCCGGCATCGTTCCAGCCTGTGTCATCTCCGCCCCTCGGCGCCCCTGCGGGCCCACTGCACCACCCGCCGGTTCACCACCGAGTTCAGCAGCACGGCGAGCACCAGCACTATACCGGTGACGACCTGAACCCAGTAGGGATCGACGTTCATCAGGTTGAGGCCGTTGCGAATGAAGTTGATGAACAGGGCGCCGACCACGGTGCCGACGATGGTCGCGGAGCCACCGAAGAGGCTGGTGCCGCCCAGGACCACGGCGGCGATGACGTCGAGCTCCATGCTCATGCCCGCGTTCGGCGAGCCGTTCGCCAGCCGGGCGGTGACGACGATGCCGCCGAGCGCGGCGAGCGCGCCGGTGATCGCGTAGACGGCAAGCTTGATGACGCCGATGCGAAGGCCCATCACCCGGGCCGCTTCCTCGCGGCCGCCGACAGCGAGGGTATGCAGGCCGAATCGCGTCCGGTTGAGCAGGAACCAGCCGACCAGCGCCACCACGGTGGCGAGCACGAACGGCGTGTTGATGCCGAGGATCGAGCCACGGCCAAGCCAGATGAACGCCTCGTCCGTCACCGGCACCGCATAGCCGTCACTGTAGACGAAGGCGAGCCCGCGCACGGAGACCAGCGCCGCCAGCGTGACGATGAACGCCGGGATGCCTGCCCATACGGCAAGTCCGTTGATGCCGCCCAGCACGGCGCCGACCAGCAGCAGCAGGGGCACCACGATCCAGACCGAGAGCCCCAGCGCCAGCCAGGAGGCGGCCAGGCAGGAGATGAGCGCGACCACCGCACCGACCGACAGGTCGATGCCGGCCGTGGCCATGACGAAGGTCATGCCGACGCCGATGATGATGATGGGAGCAGCCTGGCGCGCGACGTTCAGCAGGTTGGTCGAGCTGAAGAAATGCTCGGTGCTGAACGACATCACCACGATCCAGATCAGCAGCGCCACGAACATCCCGTAGCGCACGGCAAGGACCGCCAGCTGGCGGCCGAGCGGCACCACGAGGTCAGCCGGCTGCTGCGCGCCCGGACCGGTATCCCCGGTCACGGCCCGCGGTTCGGCATTCACGGACATTCGGTCCCCGTTCAGAGCGGACGGCGCCGTGACCGGACCCTGCGGCCCGGCCACGGCGTCTCTGGGATCAGCGATACTGATCCATGTTGTGCTTGGTGACGACGGTCGGGTTGTACCCGTAGGTGGCGGGGATCTCCTCGCCGTTCAGGTGCTGCACCAGCAGCCGGACGGCCATCTCGCCGCCGACTTCGGGCTTCTGCATCAGGAAGCCGACGAGGCGCCCGTCCTCGAGCGGAGCAATGAACGGCTCCGGAATGTCGTCCCAGCCGAAGAAGGCGATCTCGCGCCCCTGCGAGGCGGCTGCGGCGAGCGCGCCCTGGAGCTGCGGGTCGCCGGTGGCGTAGATCACGTTGATCTCGGGATGGGCGGTCAGCATGTCCTCGGCCTCGGCCGTCGCCCGCTCGAGGATGTTCCGGCCATCGCCCTCGGCCACCACCGTGGCGCCCGGGACTGCGGACAGGGCCTCGAGGAAGCCGTCGCGACGGGCGAGCTGGACCTCGGTCGAGGCGAGCATGATGCCGACGTTGGCCTCACCGTCCAGCTTGCCGACGATGTAGCCGGCAACAAACTGGCCGAACTCGCGCGACGCGTCGTACTGCGGGATGCCGAGCTGCACGACGACGTGCGGGCTGTCGATCGGCGTGTCGAGCGTCGCGATCGGAATGCCGGCGGCACCCGCCTCCTCGATCGCGCCGCCGAGCGAACCGGACTCGATCGGATCGACGATGATCGCGTCCGACTGGCGGGCGATGCAGTCCTCGAACTGCGTCACCTGGCGGCCGGCGTCCGCCTGCGGATCCAGCACGACGAGATCGACGCCGAGCTCGTCAGCAGCCGCCTGGGCGCCCTGGACGCCCTTCTGGAAGTACTGCACCTGCAGCGAGAAGGTGACGTAGCAGATCGTGTACCGGTCCTGCGCCACGGCCGCTCCGGAGCCGAGGCCGGCGCCGATGGCGAGCCCCGTGCCCAGCGTGAGCAACGCTTTCCTCATTGCACTCTCTCCCCCGAACTTTGCGTGCTCCACACCGCGCCGCGTGGCGCGACGCAATTGAAGCTTTTCAACGTTAGCGCCGTCGTGGCAGGTTGGCCAAGGCAAAAAAGTTTCCTGTCTTGCTCGCCCCGACGGGAATGAAACGATTCGGGACCGGCCGGAAGGTGCTGATACGGGAGTTTCTTGATGAACGCAGGAGTGGCAGCCGATCGCGGCGACGTGCTTTTGAAGATTTTTCAAAAGCGGACGGTAGTCATCGGGGTCGTCCACTGCCCGCCGCTGCCGGGGGCGCCGCGCTATGACGGCACCCCGATGGAGACGGTCTACGACCGCGCCGTCCGCGATGCAGAGGCCTACGCCGCCGGCGGCGTGGACGGCCTGATCATCGAGAACCACGGCGACATCCCGTTCCTGAAGCCCGACGCCATCGGCCACGAGACGGCAGCCGCGATGGCGGTCATCTCCGACCGTGTCCGGTCCGCGATCGGCCTGCCGTTCGGCATCAACGTGCTGGCCAATGCGCCGATCCCGGCGCTCGCGGTCGCCAAGGCGAGCGGCGCCCGCTTCGTCCGGGTCAACCAGTGGGCGAACGCCTATGTCGCCAACGAGGGACTGATCGAGGGCGACGCCGCGCGCGTGCTGCGCTACCGCGCCGCGATCAGGGCCGACGACATTGCGATCTTCGCCGACTCGCACGTCAAGCACGGCGCCCATGCCATCGTCGCCGACCGCGACATTTCGGAGCTGACCCGCGACGTCGAGTTCTTCGACGCCGACGCCGTGATCGCGACGGGCCGCCGCACCGGCGACGCGGCCGACCCCGAGGAGCTGGCGACCATCGTCGCCGCCACGCAGCTGCCGGTCCTGGTCGGCAGCGGCGTCAGACCGGACAACGTCGGCGCGATCCTGAGCCAGGCGCGGGGCGTGATCATCGGCAGTTCCCTGAAGGAAGGCGGCGTCTGGTGGAACCCGGTCGATCGCAGCCGGGTCGAGGCGTTCATGGCCATCGTGGCCGGGCTTCCCGACAACGCCCGCGCGTAACCGGAAACCCTGGGAGGAAGGACGAGGATGACGGACAGCGGATTTACCCTGCCGGAAGCTGCCGTGCGGCAGTTCGAAACGGAAGGGTATTTCATCCTGGAGGATGTGGTCGACGCGGAGATGCTGGCGTTCCTGCGCGACGAGTGCGCCTTCTTCGTGGCGCGCGAGGACGCGAAGATGGACGCACTGGGCGTCGATGTCCTCGACATCACCCATCGCAACAAGCGCTATCATGCCTCGTTCTGCATCAGGGACCGGCCGGAGCTGGGCCGGTTCACCTTCGGGGCGCTGATGGAAGGCGTGTGCCGCGCCCTGCTCGGCCCCGACGCCTATCTCTTCTACGACCAGTTCGTGGTGAAGGGGCCGGAAGCGGGCATGAAGCTGAGCTGGCACCAGGATTCGGGCTATGTGAACGCCGTGGACGGCGACGTCGCCCACCGGCCGTACATCACCTGCTGGTGCCCGCTGGACGACGTCAACGAGGACAACGGCACCGTCTACATCCTGCCCAAGAGCCAGAGCGGGATCGACGGCTGGGTACCGCACCACTATGACCCGGAGACCAACGACTGGGTCGGCTACGACGGGCCGCTGCAGGGGGTGCCGGTCAGGATGCGCGCCGGCGGCCTCGCCGTCTTCAGCAGCATGACGATGCACAGCAGCGGTGCCAACACCACGTCCCGCATGCGCCGCGTCTACCTCGCACAGTACTCGCCCGAGCCGGTGCTGACCGCCGACCGCAAGATGCTGTGGGGCAACGCCCTGCCCTTCCTCAAGGACGGGAAGCGCGTCGTCGGTTCGCCGATGCCGGACCTGCCGATGCGCATCGACCGGCTGCTGCACGCGGGCCAGCGGCTGGAAGAGGCGGCCGCCGGCTGACCGGCCGCCGATGAACCGGAACGGCTCCTTCCGCGACTGGTACCGGTCCGATCACGACCCACCCAGCCAGCGAAGGAGCCGACGATGGCCGACAGGACCCACGCCGCGATCATCCTCTCCACGGCGATCGGCCTCGCCTGTCTCGCCGCATCGCCGCTGATCGGCGCGCTCGCGACAGCACTGGTCGAGCGGATCGCCGGCCTCGCCTACAGCCTCTCCGACCCGGGCCGCTCCGTCGTCCGCATCGCCGGCGCCCTGCTTTCCGGCGTCGCGATCTCCGCCGTCGTCAACGGCATCGTGTTCACCGCCTATGGTGGCCAGTTCGGCCACGGACGGGTGTTCCTCGTCACCTTCGGGATCGCCGTCGCCGCCTACGCGGCCATCCTGGCCGGCAGGGTCCTCATGCTCGGAGACCTCGAGGCGGCGTTCGCGGTGCGCGAGTGGCAGGACGGCTACCTGCGGCTCGCGACGGGCCTCTACCTGATCTACGGGCCGGCAGTCGCGGTCGGCTACGCCGCCGTGTACGGGCTGTTCCACCTGGGCTTCCGCCCGGCCGTCGCAGGCTGACGTAGCCGCCTATTCCTTCACCGCCCCGGTCAGGCTCGAGACGTAGTACTCGACGAAGAAGGAATAGAAGATCGCGACCGGCACCGAGCCGAGCAGCGCACCGGCCATCAGCGAGCCCCAGTGATAGACGTCGCCCACCACGAGCTGGGTGAGCACGGCGACCGGCACCGTCTTGTTCTCCGCCGACTGGATGAACGCGAGCGCGTAGATGAACTCGTTCCATGAGAGCGTGAAGGCGAAGATGCCGGCGGAAATCAGGCCGGGGACGGCCAGCGGCAGCGTGATCCGCCACAGGATCTGCAGCCGCGAGGCGCCGTCGATCAGCGCGCATTCCTCGAGCTCGTAGGGGATCGACTTGAAGTAGCCGATCAGGAGCCAGGTACAGAACGGAATCAGGAAGGTCGGGTAGGTCAGGATCAGCGCCAGCGGGCTGTCGAACAGCCCGAGCCGGAACACCATCGTCGCCAGCGGGATGAACAGGATCGACGGCGGCACCAGATAGGCGAGGTAGATCGCAAGCCCCACCCACTGCGACCCGCGGAAACGCAGGCGCTGGATGGCATAGGCGGCGAGCACGCTGCAGAACAGCGACAGGAAGGTCGCCACCACCGCCACCAGCATCGTGATCATCAGCCAGCGCGGATAGTCGGTCTCGAACAGCAGCCGGTTGATGTTCGCCAGCGTCGGCGACGTGACCCAGAACGGATTGTGCTCGCTGTAGTTGTAGAGCTCCTCGTTCGGCTTCAGGGTCGTGATCGTCATCCAGTAGAACGGGAACAGCAGGACGATCACGAACAGCGCCAGCGGGATGTAGACGGTGATCACCCGCCGCGGCACCGACTCCCAGACCATCGGCCCCTGCCGCTCCTGCCCTGCGGGGCGCTCCGGACGATCGGCGACGGCGTCAGTCATGGCGCGCTCCCGCCGCCTCAGTCATCCTTTCCTCCCTGCTGCCACTTGCGGCGGGCGAGCGCGAAATAGCTGCAGACGGTCGCCGCGACGAGGAACGGGATCATCGCCACCGCGATCGCCGCCCCCTCGCCGAGCTGGCCGCCGGGGATGGCGCGCTGGAAGGCGAGGGTCGCCATCAGATGGGTGGAATTGACCGGCCCGCCGCGGGTGATGGCATAGACGAGCTGGAAGTCGGTGAAGGTGAAGATCACCGAGAACGTCAGCACCACCGCCAGGATCGGCATCAGCATCGGCACGGTGATCCTCACGAACCGCTGCCAGGGCGAGGCGCCGTCGATCATCGCCGCCTCGTAGAGCGAGGGCGAGATCGTCTGCAGGCCGGCGAGCAGGCAGATGGCGACGAAGGGAATGCCGCGCCAGACATTGGCGGCAATCAGCGAGAACCGCGCGTTCCACGGCTCGCCAAGAAAGTCGATGTAGGTGTCGCGCCAGCCGAGCACGTCGACCAGCAGGTAGGAGATGATCGAGAACTGCGGGTCGTAGATCCACCAGAAGGCAATCGCCGACAGCACCGTCGGCACGATCCACGGCACCAGGATGATCGCGCGGATCAGCGATTTCAGCGGCAGATGGTGGTTGAGCAGCAGGGCGAGCCACAGCCCCAGCCCGAACTTCAGGACCGTCGCCACGGCGGTGTAGAAGCAGGTCCACCACACCGACATCCAGAACACGCTGTCGGTGAACAGCAGCTCGTAGTTGAAGCCGCCGATCCATTCGCCCGGCCTGCCGATGCGGGCGTCGGTGAAGGCGAGCCAGACGCCGAGCCCCAGCGGATAGGTGAGGAACAGCACCAGCAGCCCCACCGCCGGCGTCATGCAGACGAAGATCAGGAACGCCTTGCTCTCGAACAGCCGGGACAGCCAGTTGTCCCGGCGGCCTTCAAGAGCGAGGGTTTCCGTTGCCGTAGCCACTGCGCGATCTTTCCGAGTTCGGGGCCGGCATCCGCCATGCCCGGGAAAGGGGCTCTGTCAGCCGGCCTGACCAAGGCTCCGCACGGGCACCCCTGGTACGGCCGGTTCGTGGGCCCCGTCCCGTCAGGCAGGCCGCCGCGTCACTCCCGGGGTTGCGCGGGTGGACGGGATCCCCCGTCCACCCGCCCGCACTCAGGTCCGGTAGTAGCGCAGCGCGCGGCGCTCGGCCTCCGCCGCCGCCTCTTCCGGCGTCGCCTGCCCGGAGCAGACCGACGCCACCATGTTCACCACCACGAAGTCGGACAGCACGGCCGCGCTCGCTTCGCTGATGCTGCCCCGGTAGCCGTCCCACAGCGAGTCCCCGATCACGGTCTTGTAGGGCTCGTGCTTCGGGTCGGCCGTCCACACCGCCGAATTCTCGTAGGCCCTGAGCGGATGCCCCCAGTAGCCGATGCAGGCGTTGAGGTACGGGTCGTACTGCTCCGCCTCCATCATGTGCATCATGTAGGCCTTCGCCGCGTTCGGATAGGGCGTGTAGTTGAAGATCATCCCGTTGACGATCAGCGCCCGCTCGGTCGGGAAGCCGACAGGCCCGATCGGCATCCGGGCGTGATAGGTGTCCTCCGCCATCGCCTGGAGGGCGGGATCATCCGACGTCTTCAGCGCGTAGTAGACGGAGATGCCATTCTGGGTCCAGCTCACCTGCCCGTCGAGGAACGCCTTGTTGTTGTTGGGGTCAAGCCAGGACAGCGTGCCCGGGATGAAGGTGTCGTAGAGCTGCTTCGCGTAGTTGAGCGCCGCGATCGTCTCCGGGCTGTTGATGATCACCTGGTCGTTCTCGTCGACCACCGCACCGCCGTGCGCCCACATCACCCAGTAGCACCAGGCGTTGGCGTCACCGACCGCATTGCCCAGCGCCAGACCGCCCGGCGTGCCGGCGGCGTGGAGCGCCTTGTTCATCTCGAGGAAGCCTTCCAGATCCTCCGGCACCTCGGAGAAGCCGACCGCCTCGAGCATCGACTTGCGGTAGACGACCCGGCCGCCCGACGCGCCCAGCGGCATCGCGATCCATCGCCCGCCCGAGGTGCCGTAGCGCTCGGCAAGCGGATACCAGCCGCCGTACTTCTCGCCGAGGTAGGTCGCGACGTCCGTCAGGTCGAGGAGGCTGTCGGCAAACTTGTGCGGGTCGTCGGACCAGGCATAGACGATGTCCGGGCCCTCGCCGACGTTGGCAGAAACCGCCGTACGCGGCCGCAGGTCTTCCCAGCTCTCGATGTCGATCGTCACCGGCACGCCGGTCTTGGCCGTGAACGCCTCGGTATTCTGGCGGAACAGGAGCTCGTCGCCGTCGACGAACTTCGACGGACGCAGCACGCGCAGGCTGGCGCCATCCTCGATCGGCAGGTCCGGGGCGGCCACGTCGCTGACCGGGATCGCGGCCCTGAGCCCGGATGCGCCGAGAACCGTGCCGGCGAGAGCGCCGGCGCCCAGCTTGATGGTATCGCGCCTGCTGAACCGCTTCATACCTAACCTCCCTTTCTGTTTTTGTGCCGTCGGAGCGGCTTGTTGCTGTCGCATCGTGCCCCATCGTTCCGCAGGCCGCAACCCGCGATGGTAACATTCGGCACAATTCACGGCTTGCGATGGGCTTCCGCCCCGGCGCCACCAACTCGGAGCACGGCTTCGGGGCGCCTGCCTGCCACCGGGCTCACACGCGTGCCGAAGGCCACGCCGGGGTGGCGCCAGGTGTCGCACCGGCTTCGTATGCCGGGCCCAATGGTGGCATGGTGGGCCGACCTCGGACCTGCGGGAGAGCGGAGCGGATGCTGGCGGCGGATCAGGTAGCGCTATACCGGGAGCAGGGCTTCCTGGTGCTGGAGCGGTTCATGCCGGAGGAAGCCTGCGACCGGCTGCGCGCGCGGGCGGACGCGCTCGTCGATGCCTTCGATCCGGGCACCGTCCGTTCGGTGTTCTCCACCACCCGACGGCCGCAGGACCGGGACGACTACTTCCTCGGCTCCGGCGGCGGCATCGCCTTCTTCTTCGAGGAGGGCGCCTTCGCAGAGGACGGGTCGCTGCGCCAGCCGAAGGCACGGTCGCTGAACAAGTTCGGCCACGCCATGCACGACCTCGACCCGGAGTTCGACCGCTTCTCCCGTGACCCCAGGATCGCTGCCGTCGTCGCCGACCTGGGCGTGGCGAAGCCGCTGCTGCTGCAGTCGATGTACATCTTCAAGCAGCCGCGAATCGGCGGCGAGGTGGTTCCGCACCAGGACGCGACCTTCCTGATCACCGAGCCGCCGAGCGTGCTCGGTTTGTGGTTCGCGCTCGAGGATGCCGATCGCGACAACGGCTGCCTGTGGGCGCTGCCCGGCGGCCACCGCGGCCCGTTGCGGCAGCGGTTCCGCCGCGACGACGCCGGCAGCACGCGGATGGACACGCTCGACGATACGCCGTTCGCCCTCGACGAGGGCGTGGCGCTGGAGGTGCCCAAGGGCACGATGATCGTGCTGCACGGCCTGCTGCCGCACTGGAGCGCGCCCAACCGGTCTGACCGCTCGCGCCACGCCTACACGCTGCACATCATCGACGGGACGGCGGTCTACGCTGCCGACAACTGGCTGCAGCGCCCCGCGGACATGCCGCTGCGGGGCTTCTGAGGCCCCCTCGCCTCTGCCCCCTCAGCCGGAGCCGAACGTCGATGGCAGCCGCTGCACCAGCGCCGGAAGGTCGGCG
>CALKHQ010000248.1 GCA_937988735.1 uncultured Alphaproteobacteria bacterium | reverse complement strand
ACAACATCTCGATCGAGCTGCTGCAGAAGGGCGAGGCGAAGCCGCCGCAGGAGCCGTGGGCCTCGATGCCCAACACCGGCACCTGGTAGGCCGCCGGGCGTCGGGTACCAGGGGGCGGGCGCCGGGCGTCAGGCGGCGACCAGGTCCGGCAGCTCGGCCATGTCGGCGAAGGTGAGGCTCGCGCCCGCGGCCTTCAGCGTCTCGGCATGGCCGGGGGCGCAGTGGCTGCCGCCGCAGAAGCCGAGCACGCGCATCCCGGCCGCCCGGGCGGCGGTCACCCCGTGCACGCTGTCCTCGATCACCAGGCAGTTCGCGGGGGCCGCCCCCATCTGCCGGGCGGCGTAGAGGAACAGGTCGGGCGCCGGCTTGCCGCGCTCGACCATCTGCGCGCTGAACACGTTCGGCGCGAAGTGGTGGATCAGCCCGGTCACCGTCAGCCCCAGCCTGAGCGTGCCGAGCCCGCTGTTGGAGGCGACGCACTTCGGCAGCGCGAGCCGGGCGAGCGCGTCGGCGACGCCGCGGACCGGCTGCAGCTCCCGCTCGAAGGCGGCGCGCATCTCGGCCGCCGTCATCTCCGCATGGCCCGCCGGCAGCGGCCGGCCCAGCTCCTCCTCCAGCACCGCGTACATCGCGCGGTCGGTGGAGCCGGTGAAGCGGCGCAGGATCTGCTCCGGGCTGGCGACGATGCCGACGGAGGCCAGCATCCGCGCGTGCACCGTGCTGGCCAGCATCTCGCTGTCCACCAGCACGCCGTCGCAGTCGAAGATCAGGAGGTCCACCCGGCCGGGCCGGGCGACGGTGCGGAGCGGTGCGTTCACGGGCCGGGCTCGCGGATGCGGAGGATGCGGGTGTCTGGCGGCGGGACGAGTGCTAGCCGATGGGCGCCGCCCTGCCAAGGGACGCGGCGCCGCACGACGGGCGCGGCGGCCGCCGCTGCCGGCGCCGGCACGAGGGCCGCGACGCTGGGCCGGCCGGCCGTCAGAATGCCGGCTCCACGTTCCACACCTCGCGGGCATAGCCGCGGATGGTGCGGTCGGAGGAGAAGGGGCCCATGTGGGCGGTGTTCAGCACCGCGCTCCGCGTCCACGCCTCGGGGTCGCGCCAGGCGCGGTCGATCCGGCGCTGGGTGTCGTAGTAGGCGGCGAAGTCGGCCGCGACCAGGAACCAGTCGTGGTGGCGCAGGTTGCCGGCCAGCCCGGCATAGCGCCCGGGGTCGTCGGGGGAGAACACGCCGCCCTCGATCTGGTCCAGCACCTCGGCCAGCCGCGGCTCGGCCGCGATCACCGCGCCGGGGGAATAGCCGGCCGCCCGCGTCGCCGCCACCTGGTCGGCGGTCAGCCCGAAGATGAAGATGTTGTCGTCGCCGACCGCATCCCGGATCTCGACGTTCGCGCCGTCCAGCGTGCCGATGGTGAGCGCCCCGTTCAGCGCCAGCTTCATGTTGCCGGTGCCCGACGCCTCCATGCCGGCGGTCGAGATCTGCTCCGACAGGTCGGCCGCCGGGATCAGGATCTCCGCCATCGAGACGTTGTAGTTCGGCGGATAGACGATCTGCAGCCGGCCGCGCATCGCCGGGTCGGCGTTGACGGTGGTGGCGATGTCGTTGATCAGGCGGATGATCTGCTTCGCCATCTCGTAGCCGGGCGCGGCCTTGCCGCCGAAGATCTTCACCCTCGGCGTCCAGTCGCCGTCCGGGTCGCGGCGGATGGCGTTCCACAGCGCCGCCGCCTCCAGGATGTTCAGCAGCTGACGCTTGTACTCGTGCAGCCGCTTGATCTGGACGTCGAACAGCGCGTCCGGGTCCACCACCATCCCGTGCCTGCGGTCCAGCCACTCGACCAGCCGCAGCTTGTTGTCGCGCTTGGCCTCGCGGAAGCGCGCGCGGAAGCCGGCGTCGTCGGCCAGCGGCGCGATCTCCTTCAGCCGGTCGAGGTCGGTCACCCAGCCGTCGCCGATGGTCTCGTTCAGCAGCCTGCGCAGGCCGGGGTTGCAGCCCCACAGCCAGCGCCGCGGGGTGACGCCGTTGGTCTGGTTCACGATCCGCCCGGGGTGGAGCGCGTTGAGGCCGGCGAACACCGTCCGCTTCATCAGCTCGGTGTGGAGCGCGGAGACGCCGTTCACCCGCCGCGACATGATGAAGGCGAGGTCGCCCATCCGCACGTCGCCGCCGTCGATGATGCGCACGTCGGGCGGCCGGCGCACCATCCGCGCATGCTCGTCGTCGATCCGGGCGATGATCTCCATGTGCCGCGGCAGCACCCGGGCCATCAGTTCGGCGGGCCAGCGTTCCAGCGCCTCCGGCAGCAGCGTGTGGTTGGTGTAGTGCAGGCAGTTGCGCGCCACGTCGAACGCCTGCCGGAACGGCATTCCAAGCTCGTCCATCAGCAGGCGCATCAGCTCCGGCCCGGCGATCGCCGGGTGGGTGTCGTTGAGCTGGAGGGCGACCGCCTGGTGGAGCTGCGCCGGGTTGCCGTCGCGGGCGAGGAAGCGGCGCAGGATGTCGGCCAGCGACGCCGCGGTGAAGAAATACTCCTGCTTCAGCCGCAGCTCCCGGCCCTGCGGCGTGGTGTCGTTGGGGTAGAGCACGCGGCTGATCGTGCTCGCGAGCACGGAGGGCGCGGCGGCGCCGATGAAGTCGCCCTGGTTGAAGGGCCGGAGGTCGAACTCGCGGATCGACTGCGCCGACCACAGCCTGAGCGTGTTGGCCCAGCGCCCGCCCCAGCCGGGAATCGGCGTGTCGTAGGAGGCGGCGAGCACCGTCTCGTCCGGCGCCCAGAAGCTGCGGTCGCCGCGCTGCACCGTCGCGCCGCCGAAGCCGACGGGATAGCTCGCGGCCGAGCGCTGGAACTCCCACGCATGCTTCTGGCGCAGCCAGTCCTCCGCCTCCTCGACCTGGGCGCCGTGCTCGAACTCCTGGCGGAACAGCCCGTGCTCGTAGCGGATGCCGTAGCCCATCGCGGCGATGCCGAGGGTGGACATCGAATCCATGAAGCAGGCGGCGAGCCGGCCGAGGCCGCCGTTGCCGAGGGCGGCGTCCGGCTCGTCGTCGACGATCGCGTCATAGTCCACGCCGAGGAGCGCCATCGCGCCGCGCACGGTCTGCTCCAGCCCCAGGTTGTGCACCGTGTCGCCCAGCAGCCGGCCGATCAGATATTCCATCGACAGGTAATAGACGCGCTTGCCCTGGTCGGCGCGGATGCGGGCCGTGGTCTCGAACCAGGGATCGATCAGCCGGTCGCGCACCGTGCGCGACAGCGCCAGCCGCCAGTCGCTCAGCGTCGCGGTCGCGGCATCCTTGCCGATGGTGTAGCGCAGGTGCCAGTCGACCATCCGGCTCAGCGCCCGCTCGTCCATCCACGCCTCGTCCGAAAGCAGCGGATCGTGGGGGGAATGGGAGACGGTATCCTGCATCCTGTTCCTTTCGGCAGTCCGGGCAACGATCCGTCCGGCCGCGGCTGCGGAGCGCCGGGCTGGCAGGGGCGGCCAAGGGGGTCGGGGCCTGGGGGATCGACGGACTTGCTAAACCAGGCGGCGCCCGACGTCACGAACTTTGGGCCGATCCTGCAGCCTCAGGTGATAACATCCGGTTCATGCCGCCCGGTCCGCGAGCGGATGTGGCCCAGTTCCTCGGCCGCCGCGATCACCGCCGCCAGCGCCTGCTGCGGATCGAGCCCGTGGCGCGACGGGTCCGGCTCGTAGCGTTCGAGATAGACGCGGAGCGTCGCCCCGACGGTGCCGGTGCCGGACAGCCGGAACACCGCCCGCGCGTCCTCGGCAAACAGGATGCGGATGCCCTGGCGCTCCGTCCGGCTGCCGTCCACCGGATCGACATAGGCGAAGTCGTCCGCCGCGCTGACGGTGAGCCCGCAGACCCGGCTGCCGGGCAGCGTGTCGAGCCGGCTGCGCAGGTCCTCCATCACCTTCTCCGCCGCGGCCGGGTCGACCCCCTCGTAGTCGTGGCGGGAATAGTAGTCGCGGCCGTACTCGGCCCAGTGCGTGCGCAGGATCTCCGCCACCGGCTGGCGCCGGACGGCGAGGATGTTCAGCCACAGCAGCACCGCCCACAGCCCGTCCTTCTCGCGCACGTGGCTGGAACCGGTGCCGGCGCTCTCCTCCCCGCACAGCGTCGCCTTGCCGGCGTCGAGCAGCGTGCCGAAGAACTTCCACCCGGTCGGCGTCTCGTAGAGCGGCACGCCCATCGCCTTCGCCACCCGGTCGGCGGCGCGGCTGGTCGGCATCGAGCGGGCGATGCCGGCGAGCCCGGCGCGGTAGCCGGGCGCGAGATGCGCGTTCGCCGCCAGCACCGCCAGGCTGTCCGACGGCGTCACGTAGCAGCCGCGGCCGAGGATCATGTTGCGGTCGCCGTCGCCGTCCGTCGCCGCGGCGAAGTCCGGCGCGTCCGGGCCCGTCACCAGGTCGATCAGGTGCTTCGCGTGGACCGGGTTCGGGTCCGGATGCCCGCGGCCGAAGTCGTCGCGCGGCACCGCATTCACCACCGACCTCGCCGGCGCGCCCAGCATCTCGCCCAGGATCCGCCGGGCATAGGGCCCGTTGACCGCGTGCATTGCGTCGAAGCACAGGGTGAAGCCGCCGGCGAACAGGTCGCGGATGGCGTCGAAGTCGAACAGCCGGCGCATCAGCTCGGCGTAGATCGCGACCGGGTCGATCACCTCCACCGCCGTGCCGCCCAGCCACACCTCGCCGGGCGCGTCCAGCGCCACGTCCGCCGCCTCGGCAATGCGGTAGCTGGTGATCTCCAGCGTCCGCGCGTAAATGGCGGCGGTCAGGCTCTCCGGCGCCGGACTGCCGGAGGCGTTGTTGAACTTGACCCCGAAGTCGCCGTCGGGGCCGCCCGGGTTGTGGCTGGCGGAAAGGATGATGCCGCCGTCGGCGCGGCGGTGGCGGATGACGGCGGAGGCGGCCGGGGTCGAGAGAATGCCGCCCTGGCCGACGATGACCCGCGCCGCCTGGCCGGCCGCGGCCATCTTCAGGATCACCTGGATCGCCCGGGCGTTGAAGTAGCGGCCGTCGCCGCCCAGCACCAGCGTCTTCCCCTCCACGCCGCCGATCGCGTCGAAGATCGCCTGGATGAAGTTCTCCAGATAGTGCGGCTGCATGTAGACAGCGGTTTTCTGGCGCATGCCGGAGGTGCCGGGCTTCTGTCCGGCGAACGGCTGGGTCGTGACCGTCTTCACCTGCATCGGGTCTCTCCGTTTCGGGCCGGGGCGATCATTGCGCCGTCTCCAGCACGAATGCACTGATCGAATGGGCCGCCATCGGCTGCGGCTGCCGCGGCGGGCAGGGCCGGGGCCGCGCTTCGGGATCGGCGGTGTCGAGCGCGCGCAGCCACACCCGGCCCGGCGGCGGTGCCGGCAGCACCACCTCCGTCGCGCGTTCGGCCCCGTGGAAGGCAAGCACGACCATGTCGCCGGTCCGGGCATAGGCCGGCGTCTCCGCCGCCTCGCGCAGCAGGATGCAGAAGCCGTCGAGCCCGGGGTCGCGCCAGTTGACGGGATGGCCGTCGAGGCTCCGCCACACCACGTCGGGGAGCCCGTCCGCCGGCCGCGTGCGGCCGTGCAGGAACCAGCCCTGGCGCAGGCTCGGGTGGTCGCGGCGCAGCGCGATCAGCCGGCGCACGAAGGCGAGCAGCGCCGGGTCGCCCTTCGCCCAGTCGATCCAGCTCGTCCGGTTGTCCTGGCAGTAGGCGTTGTTGTTGCCGCCCTGGCTGTGGCCGACCTCGTCGCCGGCCAGCAGCATCGGGGTTCCCTGGGCCAGCATCGCCGTCGCCAGCAGGTTCCGCTGCCGCAGCGCGCGCACCGCGCGGATCTCCGGGTCGTCGGTGGGCCCCTCCACGCCGCAGTTGTCGCTGTAATTCTCGTGATGGCCGTCGGAATTGCCCTCGCCGTTGGCCCAGTTGTGGCGGTGGCTGTAGGCGACGACGTCGGCCAGCGTGAAGCCGTCGTGGCAGGCGACGTAGTTGACCGACGCCCATGTCCGCCGCCCGCCGCTGTCGAAGGCGCCGGCGGAGCCGAGCAGGCGCTCGGCCAGCTCCTGCGCGCTGTGCGGGTCGTTGCGCCAGAAGCGGCGGGCCGCGTCGCGGAAGCCGTCGTTCCACTCCGCGAACTCGGGCGGGAACTTGCCGAGCTGGTAGCCGCCGGGGCCGAGATCCCACGGCTCGGCGATCAGCTTGACCGTGGCGAGCACCGGATCCTGGCGCAGCGCGTCGAGAAAGCCGCCCTCGGGGTCGAAGCCGTGCGCCTCGCGGCCCAGCACGGTCGCCAGGTCGAAGCGGAAGCCGTCCACCCCCATCGCCTCCACCCACCAGCGCAGCGAATCCAGCACCATCCGCAGCACGTGGGCGTTGGTCAGGTTCAGCGTGTTGCCGGTGCCGGCGTCGTTGACGTAGAGGCGCGGCTGGCTGCCCTGGAGGCGGTAGTAGCTGGCATTGTCCAGCCCGCGGAAGCACAGCGTGGGGCCGAACTGGTCGGACTCGCCGGTGTGGTTGTAGACGACGTCGAGGATGACCTCGATGCCGGCCGCGTGCAGCCGGCGCACCGTCTCGCGGAAACCCGCAAGGCCGCCCGGCCCGAAGTAGCGCGGCTCCGGGGTGAAGAAGCCGATGGTGTTGTAGCCCCAGTAGTTCACCAGCCCGCGGTCCAGCAGCGCCGCATCGTCGATGAACGCCTGCACGGGCAGCAGCTCGATCGCCGTCACCCCGAGTTCGCGCAGGTGTTCCACCACCGGCGGGCTCGCCAGACCGTCGTAGGTGCCGCGCACCTCCTCCGGCAGCCCGGGCCACAGCCGCGTCAGCCCCTTCACATGCGCCTCGTAGATCACCGTCTCCTGCCACGGCGTCCGCGGCCGCTCGGCCGGGTCCACAGGCGGGAACGGCGCGGTCACCACGCATTTCGGCATTGCCGGCGCGCTGTCGGCGAGGCTGAACGAGGCGTCTCCCTGGGGCGAGGCGGGGTCGTAGCCGAGCAGCAGGCTCCGGTCCCCGAAGCCGCCGGACAGCGCCCTGGCGTAGGGGTCGAGCAGCAGCTTGTGATGGTTGAAGCGGTGGCCGCGCTCCGGCGCGTAGGGGCCGTGCACCCGGAACCCGTAGAGCGCACCGGGGCCGAGGCCGCCGACATGGCCGTGCCACACCGGGCCGGTGCGCTCCGGCAGGGTGATCCGCTCGAGCTCCCGCGTGCCGTCGGCGGAGAACAGGCACAGCTCGATCCGGGAGGCATTGGCCGAGAACACCGCGAAGTTGACTCCGTCGCCATCCACCGTGGCCCCCAGCGGCGTGGGCCGGCCGGCGCTGAGGCGCTCCGCGAACATGCGTCCGCTCAGCCCGCCGCGAGGTCGCGGTAGAGCGCGACGTAGCGGGCGGCCGACGCGTCCCAGCTCACGTCATGCCGCATCGCGCGCCGCATCGCCGCCATCCAGCGCGGCCGGTCGGCGAACAGGTCGCAGGCCCGGTCGATCGCGTCCGCAAGCGCCCGGGCCGTCACCGGCGCGAACTGGAAGCCGGTGGCGACCCCCTCGCGCAGCGCCGCCTCGTTGGCGTCGATCACAGTGTCGGCGAGGCCGCCGGTGCGCGCCACTACCGGCAGCGTCCCGTAGCGCAGCCCGTAGAGCTGGGTGAGCCCGCAGGGCTCGAACCGCGACGGGATCAGGATCGCGTCGGCCCCGCCCTGCATCAGGTGCGACAGCGCCTCGTCGTAGCCGATCACGGTGCCCACGCGGCCCGTGCGGGCGGCGGCGGCGCTGGCGAAGGCCGCCTCCAGGTCCGCGTCCCCCGTGCCGAGGAGCGCCAGCCGGGCATCGCGGGCCAGCAGCCGCGGCAGGCATTCCAGCAGCAGGTCCAGCCCCTTCTGCCGGGTGAGCCGGCTCACGACGCAGAACAGCGGTCCGGTGGCCTGCGGGTCGAGGCCCAGCCGCTCTTCCAGCGCCGCCCGGTTCGCCGCCTTCGGGCCCGGCCGGCCCGGGCCGTAGTTTGCGGCCAGGTGCGGGTCGGTCGCCGGATCCCAGACCTCGAGATCGACGCCGTTGAGGATGCCGCAGACGTCGGCGCGGCGGTCGGCGACCACCCCCTCCAGCCCCATGCCGAACTCCGGCGTCATCAGCTCGCGGGCATAGGTCGGGCTGACGGTGGTGATGCGGTCGGCATGGACCAGGCCCGCCTTGAGGAAACCGATCCGGCCGTAGAACTCGAAGCCGCTGGCGGTGAAGCCGGACCACGGCAGGTCCAGCGCGTCCATGTGGTCCGGCGGGAACAGCCCCTGGAAGGCGATGTTGTGGACGGTGATCACCGTCGGCGGCCCGCCGCGCCCCTCGAGGCGGAGGTAGGCCGGCACCAGCCCCGCCTGCCAGTCGTGGGCGTGGACCAGATCCGGCCGCCAGCCGTCGAGGCCGTCGCGGGCGACGCCGGTCGCCGCCCGGCACAGCGTCCCGAAGCGCAGGTGGTTGTCGGGCCAGTCGCGGCCGTCGGGCCCGACATAGGGGTTGCCCGGGCGGTCGAACAGCGCCGGGGCGTCAACCGCGATCAGCTCCAGCCCGGCGACCGGGCCCGCCACCAGCCGCACCGAGGTGCCGCCGAGGCCGGTGCCGGCGGTTGCGGTGCCGGTGCTGGCCAGCGCCGCCATCACCGCCGGATAGCCCGGCAGCATCACCCGGGCGGTGACGCCGCGCGCCGCCAGCGCCTTGGGCAGCGCCGCCACCACGTCGGCGAGCCCGCCCGTCTTCACCAGCGGCGCGCACTCCGACGCAACGAACAGCACCTGCATCGGGCGGTCAGCTTTCCAGCCGGTCGATCATCGCCTGGGTGATCAGCACGACGCCGTTCTCGGTGACGCGGAACCGGCGCGCATCCTCCTCCGGGTCCTCTCCCACCACCAGCCCCGGCGGAATGACGACCCCGCGGTCGAGGACGACGCGGGTCAGCCGGGCGTGGCGGTTGATGCAGCTGAAGGGCAGTGCGACCACGCCCTGGAGCTGGCTGTAGGAGTGGCAGTGGACGCCGGTGAACAGCAGGCTCTGGCTCACGTTGGCGCCGGAGATGACGCAGCCGCCCGAGACCATGGACGAGATCGCGGAGCCGCGCCGGCCGTCCTCGTCGTGGATGAATTTCGCCGGCGGCGACAGCTCGGAATAGGTCCAGATCGGCCAGTCCCTGGAATAGATGTCGAGCTCCGGCTCGAAGTCGGTGAGGTCGATGTTCGCCTGCCAGAAGGAATCCACCGTGCCGACGTCGCGCCAGTAGGGGCTCTTCTCGGTTCCGGTCATGATGCAGGATTCGGAGAAGCGGTGGGCGACCGCCTTCCCGTTCTTCACCAGCCACGGGATGATGTTGCGGCCGAAGTCGTGCGCGGACTCCGGGTCCGCGGCGTCCCGCTTCAGCTGGTCGATCAGCAGCTTCGTGTCGAAGACGTAGATGCCCATCGAGGCCAGCGCCGTGTCGGGCCGGCCCGGCATCGCCGGCGGGTCGGCCGGCTTCTCGACGAAGTCGATGATGCGCGACTGCTCGTCGACGTGCATCACGCCGAAGCCGGTCGCCTCCATGCGCGGAACCTCGACGCAGCCCACCGTCACGTCGGCGCCGGAGCTCACGTGCTGGGCGAGCATGACCCCGTAGTCCATCTTGTAGATGTGGTCGCCCGCCAGGATGATCATGTAGCGGGGGTCGTAGCTCTCGATGATGTCGATGTTCTGGGTCACTGCGTCGGCGGTGCCCAGATACCAGTCGCGCTCGTTCGCCCGCTGCGACGCCGGCAGGATGTCCAGGTTCTCGTTGCGCTCGGCGCGGAAGAAGTTCCAGCCCCGCTGCAGGTGCCGGATCAGGCTGTGCGCCTTGTACTGGGTGGCGACGCCGATGCGGCGGATGCCCGAATTGACCGTGTTGGACAGCGCGAAGTCGATGATCCGGCTCTTGCCGCCGAAATAGACCGCCGGCTTCGCCCGCCGGTCGGTCAGCTCCATCAGCCGGCTGCCCCGTCCGCCGGCCAGCACGAAGGCCATCGCCTGCCGGGTCAGCGCGGTGGTGCCCCACGTCGCACGGTCCATCCCTGTCCTCCCTGCCTCGCCGGCAGGGCGTCCGCCCCGGCGACAGCCGGGCCGCGCCGCCCCTGTCCCTTGCCCCTATATTGCGTGAGACCCCGCGCCAGCACCAGTTGCAACGGCTATCGGCCGAAGCCGGCGACGAGCTCGGCCAGGCGGTCCCTTGCCCCGCCCAGGATGGGGACACCGTCGCCCACCAGCAGCGTGTCGAAGTCCAGCTCCAGCAGCGCCGCCACGCTTTCGCGCAGGCGCGCCGGGTCGTCCATCACCCGCTCCGGCAGCAGGCTGCACGCGCCCGGCGGGTTGCCGATCACCGCGTCGCCAACCAGCAGGATCCGCCGCTCGGGCCAGTACAGTGCGACCTCCCCCGGCGACTTGCCGGCGGCCGCCACGACCTGCAGCGGGCCCACCTTGTCGCCGACGTGCAGCATGTCGTCGATCGCCGTCCCCTGCGCCTCGGCATGGGCGGCGTCCAGCGGGTGGATCGCGACCCGCGCGCCCGTCCGTTCCCGCACCAGGTTGGCGGCCCGGCCGTGGTTGCGGTTGGTCAGCACGATGGTGGCGACGCCCTCGGCGACGAGGGTGTGCAGCGCCTCCGCGTCCGGCGGCACCGGATCGACGACGATGTTGCCGCCGGGGTGACGGATCAGGTGGCCGTTGAAGTCGTAACCGTGCGGCTCCGAGAACCACGGCCAGCTCAGCACGTCCGGAACGATCTCGCGCATCACCATCGCCTCCTTCAACGCAACGCCATCGTGTTGTCCCGCCGCACCAGCGCCGCGATCACCTCGCCGGGGCCGACGACGCCGATCGGGCGGCCGGCGTCGGTCACCACCAGCGGGCGGGGGTAGCGGGCGGCAAGGTCGCCGAGGAGGTCGCGCACCGGGCGCGCGGCGGCGACCGCGCCTTCGGGGCCGTCCGCCCTTTCGCCCGGCGCCAGCGGCCGCATCACGTCGCCGGCCGACAGCACGGCGAGCGGGTCGAGATGGGCGACGAAGGCGGCGACGTAGTCGTTCGCCGGCCGCAGCACGATCTCGTCCGGCCGGCCCTGCTGCACGATGCGGCCGCCGGCCATGATCGCGATCCGGTTGCCCAGCTTCACCGCCTCCTCCAGGTCGTGGCTGACGAAGACGATGGTGCGCTTCAGCCGCGCCTGCAGCGCCAGCAGCTCGTCCTGCAGCGTCGCGCGGATCAGCGGGTCGAGGGCGGAGAAGGGCTCGTCCATCAGCAGGATCGGCGCGTCGGTGGCGAAGGCGCGGGCGAGGCCCACCCGCTGCTGCATGCCGCCGGAAAGCTCGTGCACCCGGCGGTCCGCCCAGTCGGCGAGCTTTACCGTCTCGAGCTGGGCGAGCGCCCGCTCGCGGCGCTCGGCCGCAGGCACGCCCGCCACCTCCAGCCCGAAGGCGACGTTGTCGAGCACGGTGCGCCACGGCAGCAGGCCGAACTGCTGAAACACCATCGACACCCGGCGGGTGCGCAGCCGCCGCAGCGTCGGCGGATCGGCGCGGGCGACATCCACCGGCCGCTCGCCGTCGTGCACCAGCACGGCGCCGCGGGTGACGCGGTTGAGCCCGTTGACCGCGCGGAGCAGCGTGGACTTGCCGGAGCCGGACAGCCCCATCAGCACCACGATCTCGCCTTCGCGCACCTCCAGCGAGCAGTCGTGCACGCCGAGGACCTGGCCGGTGCGCGCCTGGATCTCGCCGCGCTCCAGCCCCTCGTCCATCAGCGGCAGCGCCGCCTGCGGCCGCCGGCCGAACACGATGGAGACGGCGTCGAACCGCACCATCGGCTGCGCGGCAGCACCGGCGTCAGGCGCCACGGCGGAAGATCCGGTCCAGCAGGATGGCGACCACCACGATCACCAGCCCGGCCTCGAAGCCGAGCGCGGTGTTGACCGAGTTCAGCGCCCGCACCACCGGCACGCCCAGCCCGTCGGCGCCGACGAGGGCGGCGATCACCACCATCGACAGCGACAGCATGATGGCCTGGGTCAGCCCCGCCATGATCTGCGGCAGGGCCCAGGGGATCTCGATCTTCCACAGCATCTGGCCCTTCGTCGTGCCGAAGGCCTCGCCCGCCTCGATCAGCGCCCGCGGCGTCGAGGAGATGCCGAGGTGGGTCAGCCGGATCGGCGCCGGGATGACGAAGATGGTGGTGGCGATCAGCCCCGGCACCATGCCGATCCCGAAAAACACGATGGCGGGGATCAGGTAGACGAAGGTCGGCAGCGTCTGCATCAGGTCCAGCACCGGCCGCAGCGCCGCATAGAGGCGCGGCCGGTGTGCCACGGCGATCCCGATCGGCACGCCCAGCCCCATGCAGACGACGCAGGAGGAGAGCACCAGCGTCAGCGTCTCCGTCGTCTCCTCCCAGTAGCCCTGGTTGAGGATGAACAGGAAGCCGAGGGCGACGCTGGCCGGCACCGTCCAGTTGCGGCGCAGCCACCAGGCGAGCGCGGTGAACGCGGCGATGACGATGAACGGGCTCGGCGTCTGCAGGCACCACAGGATGCCCTCGACCATCGCCTCCAGCCCCCGGGCCAGCCCGTCGAACAGCCACGCCCCGTTGGCGGTCAGCCAGTCGATCACCGCCTTCGCCCATCGGCCGACGGGGATCTTGTTGTCGGTCAGCCAGTCCAGCATCCGGCGCTCCTGAGCCCGGTTCCGGCGTCACGGCCGGCCTTGTGCCTGCCATCTCCCGCCGGTGCGCACGCGGTGGGTGACCCCCGGCGCAAGGGCGGGGATCACGCTTTCCCGACCCGCGTGGCTCAGATCCCCAGCCCGGCCCTCGCCGCGGCCAGCCCGTCGCCGCCGTCGATGGTGGTGACGCCGGCGAGCCACGCGTCCAGCACCTCCGGGTGGACGGTCAGCCAGGCGCGGGCGGCGTCCTCCGGGTCGGCGCCGTCGTTGAGGATCGCGCCCATGATCTCGTTCTCCATCTCCAGCGAGAACCTGAGCTGGCCGAGCAGCGTGCCCACGTTCGGGCACTCGGCGGCATAGCCGGCGCGGGTATTGGTGTAGACGGTGGCGCCGCCGTAGTCGGGGCCGAAGATGTCGTCGCCGCCCGAAAGATAGGCCATGTCGAAGTTGGCGTTCATCGGGTGCGGCTCCCAGCCCAGGAACACGATCGGCTCCTCCGCCGCCACCGACCGCGCCACCTGCGCCAGCATCCCCTGCTCCGAGCTCTCCACCAGATCGAACCCGCCGAGGCCGAAGGTGTCGCTGGCGATCATGTCGAGGATCAGCCGGTTGCCGTCGTTGCCCGGCTCGATGCCGTAGATCCTGCCGTCCAGCGCCTCGCGGAACGTCGCGATCTCGCTGAAGTCGGTGAGCCCGGCGTCATAGGTGTATCGCGGCACGGCCAGCGTGTACTTCGCGCCTTCCAGGTTCACCGCGACGGACTCCACCGTGCCGGCGTCGAGATAGGGGCGGATGTCTGCCTCCATCGTCGGCATCCAGTTGCCCAGGAACACGTCGATGTCGCCCTTGGCGAGCGAGGCGTAGGTCACCGGCACCGACAGCACCTTCACGTCGGTCCGGTAGCCCAGCGCCTCCAGCACGGTGGTGGCGACCGCGGTGGTGCTGGTGATGTCGGTCCAGCCGACGTCGGAGAAGCGGACGGTGTCGCAGTCCGCCGCCGCGCCTGCCGCAAGCGCGGTGGAGCCGAGGAGGGCGGCGGCAATTGCGTGCAGGCGGCCGAGCATGGTTGTGTCTCCCTGTTGACTTCTCCCGTGCCGGCCGATGCACTGCGCGAGCCGGCCCGTTGTTTCTGGTTGTGCAGTCGAGTCAGGAATCGCGGGCCGGGAAATGCAAGCACCGAGTGCGGCACCGGAAGCTCATGCGCGCGCAGCCGACGGCCTCCCATTTCATCGCCGGCGCCTATACCGAGGACGCCGCCGGCACGCCCATCGACTGCGTCTATCCCGCGACCGGCGAGGTCGTCGCGCGGCTGCATGCGGCGACCCCGGCGGTGATCGGGCGCGCCGTCGCCGCGGCGGCGGAGGCGCAGCAGGGCTGGG
>CALKHQ010000247.1 GCA_937988735.1 uncultured Alphaproteobacteria bacterium | reverse complement strand
GATCTGGACGAAGTTGCGGAACCCGTAGGGGCTCAGCTCCGCTTCCGCCGCCACCAGCTCCTGGTAGAGCGCGGCAGCGGCGTCGCGGACGGCCTGGGCCTGCGCATACTGGGTCCCGAGGTCCGCGGTGATGTCCACCGCCAGCGTCTCGATTTCGTACTCGGTGTTGAGCCAGGCGGACTCGCCGGCGTCGCGCACCAGCGGCTGGGCGGTGGTGGCGCGGTCGCACTGGATGATGTACGGCAGCCCGCCGCCGCTGCCGCCGGGAGACGGCGACGGGAGCGAGGGAGTCGCGAGCGAGGGCGCGGAGAGCGAGGGCACGGCCAGCCCGCCGTCACCGGCGGCGCCCACCTCGTCGCGGTAGGTGTCCAGCACCGCCTGGCAGGTCTGGGCGTCGCGCATCACCGTCTGGGCGATGGAGGAGTCCTTGGCCCGGAGCGGCGTGCGCAGCGCCATGTCCAGCATGGAAAGCTGGGGCAGCACGATCAGCATGATCGCCCACACGAGCGTCGCGAAGACGAACACCGTCGTCAGCGCGCCGCCGTAGGTGCGGACCAGCCTACGCATGATCGACCATGTCGCGGCCCGTCCGGGCGAGCGGGCCGCTGGGCAGCACGATCGCGTCCTCGCAGCGGAAGCCGACCGTGTGCCGGCCGACGAGCGCGCGCCCGGCGTCGCCGGTGTTGGTGAGGTGCATCGCGATCTCGCGGCCCTGCGCGTTGAGGAACACGTTGACGAACGGCCCCTCGAGATCGCGGCGCTCGACCTCGGCGGCGACGAGGTTGGCGAGCGGCGGCTGCTGGCCGTTGGCGAGCGCCACATGCTCCGGGCGCACGAACACCATCGCGCTGTCGCCCGGGGAGAGCGGCTGCGGGCTGCGGCCGCGCATCCGGCCGAGCGGCGTGTCCACCACCGCCATGCCGCCTTCGAGCCCGGCGACGGTGCCGCGGAAGATGTTGGTCTCGCCGACGAAGCTGGCGACGAAGGGGGTCGCCGGCCGGCCGTAGACCTCGTCGCCGGTGCCGACCTGCTCGATCACCCCGTCCTTCATCACCGCGACCCGGTCGGACATGGTCAGCGCCTCGCCCTGGTCGTGGGTGATGTAGATGAAGGTGATGCCGGTCTTGCGCTGGATGGCGCGGAGTTCGGCGCGCATGTGCTGGCGGAGCTTGAGGTCGAGGGCGGAGAGCGGCTCGTCCAGCAGCAGCACGGCCGGCTCGACCGCCAGCGCACGGGCGATCGCCACCCGCTGGCGCTGGCCGCCGGAAAGCTCGGAAGGCTTCTTGTGACCCTGGCCGGTGAGCGCCACCAGCTCCAGCAACTCCTCCGCCCGGCGCTGGCGGGTGCGCCGGTCGACGCCGCGCGCCTCCAGCCCGAAGGCGACGTTCTCCCACACCGGCATCAGGGGGAAGAGCGCCAGGTTCTGGAAGATGAGCGCCGTCGGCCGCTGGTTCGGCCCGCGGGTGCCCATGTCCTCGCCACCGATCAGGATGCGGCCGGTGGAGGGGAAGATGAACCCGGAGATCGCCCGGAGCAGCGTGGTCTTGCCGCAGCCGGACGGCCCCAGGATCGAGAAGAACTCGCCGGACGCGATGGTCAGCGAGGTGGGATGAACGGCGGTGAAGCCGTTGCCATAGGTGATGCTGACGTTGTCGAGGACGACGTCCCTGCCGTGCATGACGAGCGGGCCCCTCGGTTCCGGCGGCAGCGGGAAGCACCGCCGCCGGAAGCGGTTCGGGTCAGGCGTTGGTGATGATCTCGACGAACTCGTTCGTCACGGCGGACGTGAACGGCTGGTCCGCCTGCCACCACCACATGTTGTTCAGCACGTCCTCGCGGTAGACCTCGTTGAACTGGCGCTTGAATTCCTCGGAGGCGTAGTCGGCGGCGCCGCTGACGGCGGAGTTGTAGCCGGTGTTGTTGGCGAACATGCCGCCCACTTCCGGCGTCAGCAGGAAGTTGATGAAGGCGTAGGCCTGCTCGAGGTTCTCGGCGCCCGAGGGAATGCCGATCGAATCCAGCCAGGTGATGAGGCCTTCCTTCGGCGCGCGGTAGACGTAGTCCGGGTTCTCGCGGTTCAGCAGCAGACCGGTGGTGTCCCAGGTCTGGCCGACGATGCAGCCGGCCTCCTTGAACGCCGCGGTCGCCTCGGTCGCATTGTTCCAGAAGGCGCCGAAGTTCTGCTTGCGCTCCAGCATCCACTGGGTGACCGCGCTCCACACCCGTCGGGCGTCGTCCTCGGTCTTGTAGACGTCGAGCATGCGGTTGGACGGGACCTCGCCGATCGCGTCGAGGTAGAGGCCCACGCCGACGATGCCGGACTTCTGGCGGAACGACGCCTTGCCGACCGCCTCCGGCACCCAGAGGTTGCCGTAGGAGATCTCCTCGTCGGGGACGTCCAGCGCGGCGCGGTTGAGCGTGACGCCCTCGGTGCCCCAGTCGAAGGGGATCAGGTAGCGGTGGCCGTCCTTGGTGGCGCCGAGCTGGACGGAGTCACGCAGGAAAGACGGGATCACCGCGTCCAGGTTCGCCTTCGACTCGTCGATCGGCTGCAGGAAGATGCCGTTTGGCGCGTCCGGGCTCTCGTACTGGGCGCGGTTGGTGATCGACGGCATGATCACGTCGAAGCCCTTGCCGCCGTTGGCCACGAGGGTCGAGGCCGCCTCGTCGTTGGAGCCGTAGGTGGTAAGGTTCAGGGCGATGCCGGTCTCGGCGGTGAACTTCTCGGCGATGTTGGGCTGGATGTAGTCCTGCCAGGCGAAGACGTTGACCTGGCCGGAGCTGGCGAGCGCGTCATGCGCGCGCAGGATGGCGGGTGCAGCGACGGCGGCAGCAGCGCCTTTCAGGACGGAGCGGCGGGTAATCGGCATCGTGAAGTCTCCCCCTGTGAGAGCAATGACCGGGCATCTATCAGCGCCGCATGACCGCGTGATTGCGGGCAGAAGACAGGACCGTTGCATCGGGCGCTGCCGGGCTGCCCGCCGGACCTGCACGGGCGACGCTTTTGCCTTCTGGAAACGGTACGGTAGCGCCGGCCGTGAGGCTGGGCGAGTCCAAACAGCAACCGGCAGTGGAGTGCATGATGAACGTCCTCCTGATCACCTGCGACCAGTGGCGCGGCGACTGCCTGTCGGCGATGGACCACCCGGTGGTGCGGACGCCGGCAGCGGACGCGCTGGCGGCGCGCGGCGTGCTGTTCGCGCGCCACTACTGCCAGGCCGCGCCCTGCTCGCCGGCGCGGGCCTCGCGGCTGACCGGGCTCTACCAGATGAACCACCGGGTATGCCGCAACGGGACGCCGCTGGACGCCCGCCACGACACCATCGCGCTCGCTGCCCGCCGGCTGGGCTACACGCCGGTGCTGTTCGGCTACACCGACACCGGGCTCGACCCGCGGACGATGGACCCCGGCGACCCGCGCACCCGCACCTACGAGGGCGTGCTGCCCGGCTTCGAGCGGCGGCTGCCGCTGCCGGAATCGTCGGAACCGTGGCTGCAGTGGCTGCGCCGGCACGGGGTGGCGGTGCCCGAGCCGGGGCTGGACATCTACCTGCCGGCGGAGGGCCAGGCGGATCCGCCGACCGGGGCCCCTGCCCGCTATCCCGCCGACCGGTCGGAGGCGGCGTTCCTCGCCGAGGGCTTCATCGACTACGCGGCGGAGATGGGGTCGTCGCCCTGGTTCGCCCATGTGAGCTTCCTGCGCCCGCACCCGCCGCTGGTGGCGCCGGCTCCCTACAACCGGATGTTCGATCCCGACACCGTGCCGCCCTTCGTCCGCGCGCCCTCGATGGCGGAGGAAGCGGCCTCCCACCCCTGGCTCGCCTACGCGCTGTCATGCCAGCGCAAGGAGGACTTCGTGCGCGGCGCGAAGGGGCCGCTCGCCGGCTGGGACGACGCAGCCCGCCGCCAGCTCCGCGCCACCTACTACGGCCTGATCGCCGAGGTCGACGCGCAGGTCGGCCGGATCATGGCGGCGCTGGCCGACCTGGGACGGCTGGACGACACGCTGGTGATCCTCACCACCGACCACGGGGAGATGGCGGGCGACCACTGGCTGTTCGGCAAGCTCGGCTACTTCGACCAGAGCTTCCACGTGCCGCTGGTCATCGCCGGGCCGGGTGTCGTGCCCGGCCGCCGGGTGGAGGCGTTCACCGAGGCGGTGGACGTGATGCCGACCGTGATCGAGCGGCTGGGCGGGCGGGCGCCGCGGACGCTGGACGGCCGCTCGCTGTCGCCGTTCCTCGACGGCAGCGAACCGGAGGACTGGCGCGACTGCGCGCACTGGGAATACGACTTCCGCGATGTCGCGACCGGCGCGGCGCAGCGGGCGTTCGGGCTCGACCTCGACGACTGCGCGCTCGCGGTCATCCGCGACCGCGAGTACAAGTACGTCCACTTCACCGCCCTGCCGCCGCTGCTGTTCGACCTGCGGAACGATCCGGGCGAGCTGCGCAACGCCGCCGACGACCCGGCGCACGCGCCGGCGCGACTGCGCTATGCCGAGAAGATGCTCGCCTGGCGCGCCCGCCACCTCGACCGCACGCTGACCGGGATCGAACTCCACCCGGACGGGATGGTCTCGGTGGAGTGAGGGGGCGCGCGCCGAAGGCGCACCTGACGGCGCGGGCCTCCGTATCCTTCTCCCGCGAGGGGAGAAGGGCTGGTTGCCGCGCCCCGGTCAGCGGCGGCGGTAGAGGGCGGCGATGAAGTCCACCATCTCGGCGACCATGCGGCCGCCCCAGCCTTCCGCCTTGGCGAGGCCCAGCGCCTGCTTGGTGGCGGGCGCGATCAGGCTGGGGACGTCGAGCTCGTCGGCCATCATCCCGTAGTATCCGACGTCCTTGCGGCCGTTGGCGATGGAGAAGGCGAGCATGTCCTTGACCCCGTCGATCGCGTTGGCCTTGACGAAGTCCATCATGCCGGAGCGCAGCGGACCGGCGGACATCACCGCGTAGAGGGTGGCACGGTCCACGCCGGCGCGGTCGGCCATGGCGAAGGCCTCGGCCATCGCGACGGCGGTGGTCATGCCGAAGAAGTTGTTGATGAGCTTGATGGTGTGGCCGGCGCCGAGCGGGCCGACGTGGAACACGTTTTCGCCGAGGTCGTCGAACACCGGCTTCAGCCGCGCGAACAGGGCGGCGTCGCCGCCGGCCATGATGTTGAGCTTGCCTTCGCGGGCGTGGGCGGGCGTGCGACCGAGGGGAGCGTCCATCACCTCCGCGCCGACCTCCGCGGCCGCGGCGGCGATGCGTTTCGTCGAGCCGGGCAGCGAGGTGCCGAAATCGACGATCACCGAGCCCTTGCGGATGCCGGCCAGCACGCCGTCCTCCCCGAACACGTTCGCCTCGACCGAGGCAGAGGTGTCGACGCAGAACATGACGATGTCGCTCGCCGCGGCGAGCGCGCGCGGGCTCTCGGCCTCCGTCGCCCCGCGCGCCAACGCAGCCTCGACCGGCGCCCGGTTGCGATGGCCGCGCACGGTGAGGCGGTAGCCGAGAGACTGCAGCCGCTCGACCATCGCCGAGCCCATGAGGCCGAGGCCGATGAACCCGATGGCAGGCTTCGCATTGTCGTTCATGGACATTCTCCGGGACTGGCGGCAATGGCCGGTGGCAAGGGTGGCGCCCGTTCAACCGGATCGCCCGGAGGGTGTCAATCCGGCGGCTGGTGCGGCCGGCCCGGGCGGGCGCGGCCACGCGGTCGCAGGGAAGCCGGTTGACGCTGGGCGGCCCGCGGGCTAAATCTCGGGCCAGCGCCGATTTGATCGACAGCTTGCGGGCGCTTTACAAATGCGGCTAAAGCGGCACCGCCCGTCCGGCATCGCCGCGACGGGTTTTCTGTTTCGGGCCTGGTCCACCCTGACGGACCCGCGGGATGTTGATCGGGCAGCTTGCAGCCGCGTTACCACCTGCTAAAGCGCCGCGGGAGTGCTCCCGTGGGCCCGCAAACGGCCAGTCGAAGGGGCATCCTCATGGCTGCAGTCAATCCGCTTTCCGATGATGCCGGCTATGCCGGCGATCTCGAGCCCCGCGCCGCCTGGGCGCTGCTGGAGCAGGAGCCGGACGCGGTCCTGCTCGACGTCCGCACGGAGCCGGAGTGGGAGTATGTCGGCCGGCCCGACCTGACCGCGATCGGCCGCCGCGTCGTGCTGGTGCCGTGGAAGCACTGGCCGGAAATGAAGGTCCGCGAGACCTTCGCCGACGAGGTGCGAGCGGCGGGCATCGCGCCGGACGCGCCGGTCCTGCTGCTCTGTCGCTCCGGCCAGCGCTCGCGCGATGCCGCAATCGCCCTCACCGCCGCCGGGTTCCGGCGCTGCTACAACATCGCCGACGGCTTCGAGGGCACGAAGGACGCCAACGGCCACCGCAACACCGTCTCGGGCTGGCGCGTCGCCGGGCTGCCCTGGGTGCAGGGCTGAGGCGGTGCCGATGGCCAGCGACCGCATCTGTCGCACCCGGCGTGCGACCCGCCTCGTCCGCGGCGCGCTCGACCGCTCCGCCCACGGGGAGACCTGCGAGGCGCTCTACCTCACCTCCGGCTTCGTCTATGACAGCGCCGAGACGGCCGAGGCACGGTTCAAGGGCGAGGCCGACGGCTTCGTCTATTCGCGCTACGGCAACCCGACCGTGCGCCAGTTCGAGGAGCGGATCGCCGACCTCGAGGGCGCCGAGGCCTGCTTCGCCACCGCGAGCGGCATGGCCGCGGTGTTCTCCGCCCTCGCCTGCCAGCTCTGCGCCGGCGACCGGGTGGTCGCCTCGCGGGCGCTGTTCGGTTCCTGCCACCAGGTGCTGACCAAGATCCTGCCGCGCTTCGGCATCCAGACCACGCTGGTGGACGGCACCGACCTCGACCAGTGGCGGGCGGAGATCGCGAAGGGCTGCAAGGTGGTGTTCTTCGAGAGCATCTCCAACCCGACGCTGGAGCTGATCGACATCGACGCGGTGATCGCGCTGGCGAAGGAGGCCGGCGCGACGGTGGTGGCGGACAACGTGTTCTCCACGCCGCTGCTGCTGCGCCCGATCGAGCACGGGGCCGACATCTCGATCTATTCCGGCACCAAGCACGTGGACGGCCAGGGCCGCTGCCTCGGCGGCGCGATCCTGTGCAGCCGGAAGTTCTACGATGAGCTGCTGCTGCCCTTTGTCCGCCACGCCGGGCCGGCGCTCAGCCCGTTCAACGCATGGACGCTGCTCAAGGGGCTGGAGACGCTGGAGCTCCGGGTCGAGCGCGCCTGCGCCTCGGCGCTGAAGATCGCGCAGTGGCTGGAGCAGCACCCAGGGGTGCGGCGCACGGTCTATCCCGGGCTGGAGAGCCACCCGCAGCACGCGCTCGCCCGCCAGCTGCTGGACGACTTCGGCACGGTGGTGACCTTCGAGGTTCACGGCGGCAAGGAGGCCGCCTTCGCACTGCTGAACGCGCTGGAGATCGTGGACATCTCCAACAACCTCGGCGACGCCAAGAGCCTGATCACCCACCCCGCGACCACCACCCACCGGGCGATCCCGGAGGAGGAGCGCGCCGCCGCCGGCATCACCCCCGGCCTGGTGCGGCTCTCGGTCGGCCTGGAGCACCCGGACGACCTGATCGAGGATCTCGGGCACGGCCTCGCCGCAGCCGGACGGTTCGCCTCGGCGGCATGATCCCCTGCCCTTCCCCCTGCGGGAGAAGGATACGGAGGCCCCGGGCGAAGCTCGCCAAGGCTGCGCAACCCTCTCCCGCAAGGGGAGAGGGTTGGAGGGCCAAAGTCATGGAACCGGCAGGAGCGAGGGGAGATCCTGGCACGCCTCGGCGGCGGCCGGGGAGAAGGTGGGGGCGGTGACGGCGCCGATGAGGAGCAGCAGGGGCCGCTTCTTCGGCAGGGTGCGGACCAGCGCCGGAAGGCGGTGGATCGGGCCGGAGACCGACTGCTGGTCGGGGCAGGTGGCGGCGGCGATGGCGAGGGCGGGTGTATCGGGGTCGAGGCCCTCGGCAATGGCCCGCCGGACGAGCAGGTCCACGGTCGCGCGCGGCATGTAGACGGCGGTAGTGGTGCTGCGGTCGGCGAGCGCGGACCAGTCGATGTCCTCCGGCAGCACGCCGCCGCGGGCATGGCCGGTGATGAGCTGCAGGCGGCGGGCGTGGCTGCGCTCCGTGAGCGGGAAGCCGAGGGCGGCGGCCGCCCCCTGGGCCGCGGTGATGCCGGGCACGATCTCGACCGGGATGCCGGCATCGCGGCAGGCGTCGAGTTCCTCGGCGGCGCGGCCGAACACCAGCGGGTCGCCGCCCTTCAGCCGCACGACGGTCTCGCCGGCGCGGGCGAGCGTCACCAGCTCGCGGTTGATGTCGTCCTGGCGGCAGGACGGGCCGTGACCCTCCTTGCCGACGGCGATGCGACGCGCCTCCCGGCGCGCAAGCTCCAGCACCGCGGGCGAGACGAGGTCGTCGTAGAGGACCACGGTCGCCGCCTGCAGCGCGCGCACCGCCTTCAGGGTCAGCAGTTCCGGATCGCCGGGGCCGGCACCGACCAGGAGGACCCGCCCGACCGGCCGCTTCGCCTCCGCCTCGAGCCCGGCCAGCAGGCGGTCGCGGTCGTCGTCCGCCGGGGACCGGCCCGCCTCGTGCCAGGCGAGGTCGGCGAAGCGCTGCCAGAAGCGGCGGCGCGTGCCC
>CALKHQ010000246.1 GCA_937988735.1 uncultured Alphaproteobacteria bacterium | reverse complement strand
GCTGGGCGGGGCGGGCGCCGCCGCGTTCACCCGCGACGGGGCCTGGGCGGTGGAGGCGCTGAAGGTGACGCCCGTGGATACCACCGGCGCCGGCGACGCCTTCGTCGGCGTGCTGGCCCAGGGCCTCGACGCCGGCCTCGATCTGCCGGAGGCGGTGCGCCGCGCCAGCGTCGGCGCGGCACTCGCCTGCCTCACCCTCGGCTGCCAGTCGAGCTACGTCACCGGCGACCAGATCCGCGCCCGCCTCGACGAGCTCCCGCCGCCGCGGCCGATCTGAGCCGCGGCGCTCAGCTCATCCAGTTGCCGCCGTCGACATTGAGAGTCTGGGCGACGACGTAGTCGCTGTCGGAGGAGGCGAGGAAGACGGCGGCGCCGATGTGGTCCTCCGGCCGGCCCATGCGGCCGAAGGGCACCGCCTCGCCGACCAGCCTCTTCTTCTCGCCGATCGGGCGCCCCTCGTATTTGGCGAACAGCGAGTCGACCACGTCCCACATCGGCGTGTCCACCACGCCTGGGGCAATGCCGTTCACGTTGATCTGGTGCCGGATCAGCTCCTGTCCCAGCGACTGGGTCATGCTGATCACCGCCGCCTTGGTCGCGCAGTAGACGGTTACCATCGCCTCGCCGCGCCGCCCGGCCTGGGAGGCGATGTTGATGATGCGGTAACGCGCCGTGTCGCCCGCCCTGCGCTGGGCCATCATCTGCGCGACCACCGCCTTGGTGGTGAACAGCAGGCCCCGGACGTTGATCGCGAACTGGCTGTCGAAGCTCTTCTCGGTGATCTCGCCGATCGGGGCCATGTCGAAGATCGCGGCGCCATTGACCAGGATGTCGATGCGGCCGGTGCGGTCCACCACCGCCTTCACCATGGCGTCGATCGAGCTCTGGCTGGTGACGTCGAGCGGGACGGCGAAGGCGCTGCCGCCGATGGTGCGCGCCGTTTCCTCCGCCTGGTCCTTCAGCACGTCGCAGACGGCGACCACGGCGCCCTCCGCGGCGTAGCCCTCCGCGATCGCGCGGCCGATGCCGCGCGCGCCGCCGGTGACGATCGCAACCTTGTCCCTGAGCTTCATCTGATTCCCCGTCGATGGATGGCGCTACTTCACGGCGCCGAAGGTGAGACCGCGCACCAGCTGCTTCTGCGCCAGCCAGCCGATCGCGATGATCGGGCCGATGGCGAGCACGCTGGCCGCCGACATCTTCGCCCAGAACATGCCCTCCGCCGCCTTGAACGACGAGATGAAAGTGGCGAGCGTCGCCCCCTGCACGTTCATCAGCTGCAGGCTCCAGAAGCTCTCGTTCCAGGCGAGGATGGTGCACAGCAGCGCCGTCGAGGCGACGCCTGGCATCGCGGTCGGGATCAGGATGTGGCGGAGTTCGGAACCGAGGCCGGCGCCGTCCACCCGCGCCGCCTCCAGCATCTCGTACGGGATCTCCCTGAAGTAGGTGTAGAGCATCCACACCGCGAGCGGCAGGTTCATCAGGGTGTAGATCATCATCAGCCCGACGACCTGGTCGAGCAGCCCGGTCCACTGGAAGAAGATGTAGACCGGCAGCAGCACGCCCACCGCCGGCATCATCTTGGTCGAGATCATCCACAGCAGGGTGAACTGGGTCCGCGCCGTCGGGAAGAAGGCCAGGCGGTAGGCAGCCGGGATCGCGACCACGAGCGCGATCGCGGTGGAGCCGACGGCGGCGATGATCGAGTTCAGCGCAAAGGTGCCGTAGTCGCCGCGGGCGAACACGTCGCGGAACGAGCGCAGCGTCGGCTCGAAGACGAGTTCTGGCGGCGTGGTGAAGGCGTCGATCTCCGCCTTGAACGCGGTCAGCACCATCCACAGGATCGGGAAGAACATCAGCAGGGCCACAAGGTGGCCGACGACGGTGATGATCCACCTGCGCGCGCGGCTGTGATGGGGCGCCGTCATTTCCAGGTCTCCTGGTTCTTCATGTTCCGCGCGATCAGCCGGATCAGGAAGAAGGCGACGATGTTGGCGAGGATCACGGCGTAGATTCCGCCGGCCGAGGCGGAGCCGTAGTTCCACTCGTTGAAGCCGCGCTTGTAGATCACGTAGACGAGGTTGGTCGTCGCCGTGCCCGGGCCGCCGGACGTCGTGGTGAAGATCTCGGCGTAGATCGACAGGAAGAAGATGCACTCGATCATCAGCACCGCGGCGATGGCCTGGCCGAGGTGAGGCAGGATGATCCGGTAGAACATCTGCAGCGGGCCTGCGCCGTCCAGCCGCGCCGCCTCGCGCTGCTCTTCCGGCATCGACTGCAGGCTGGTGAGGAACACCAGCATCGCGAACGGCGTCCACTCCCAGCTGATGATGAGGATGATCGCCGTCATCGGATAGTCCTGGAACCAGTCGGTGACCGGCAGCCCCAGGCTGCGCTGCACCCAGCTCAGGATCCCGTAGACCGGGTGCATCAGCATGTTCTTCCACACCAGCGCCGCCACCACCGGCATGACGAAGAACGGCGAGATGGCAAGCAGTCGCGCGAAGCTGCGGCCGGGGAACTCCTCGCTCATCAGCAGGGCGAGCAGGATGCCGGCGACGACCGTGATCGCCAGCACCGAGCCGACCAGCACCAGGGTGTTCAGGATCGAGGTCCAGAACACCGGGTCGAGCAGCAGGTTGATGTAGTTGTCGAACCAGACGAAGCCCGACAGCCGCGGGTTCATCAGGTTCTTGCGCACGAAGGAGAAGTACAGCGCGCCGGCAAGCGGCCCGATCATCCAGATCAGCAGCAGGATGACCGAGGGGCCGGTCAGCAGCCACCAGCTGGGGCGGGATGAGCCTACGGGTGTCATGCCGCGCGCGGTTCCGTCAGCGAAGGGCAGGGAGCCGGACCGGCGGCCGGCGGCGCCGGTCCGGCCGTGAGCGGAGAGGCGGCCGCCTGCCCGAGGGAGAGAGGAGGCAGAACAGGCGGCCGCAGGTGCGGAGAAGCCTCAGTAGTAGCCGGCTTCCCGCATGATCCGGTCGGCGGCGGCCTGGGCCTGGGCCAGCGCTTCCTCGACCGTCATGTCGCCCGACAGCGCGGCCGCGACGTACTGGCCGACCTCGGTGCCGATCGCCTGGAACTCGGGGATCGGCACGAACTGGATGCCGACATAGGGCACCGGGTCGCGGTGCGCGTCGGTCGGGTCGGCGGTCTCGATGGCCTCCAGCGTCATCTGCGCGAAGGGCGCCGCCTCGAGATAGTTGGGGTTCTCGTAGGTGGAGCGGCGCGTGCCCGGCGGCACCGCGACCCAGCCGTGCTCCTCGGCAACCCGCTCGATGTATTCCTTCGACGTGGCCCAGTAGATGAAGTCCTGCGCCGCCTGGACGTCGGGCGAGGTCGCCGGCACCGCCAGCGCCCACGACCACATCCAGTGGGTGCCCTTGTCATAGGGGCCGACCGGTGCCTTGGCGAAGGCGACCGTGTCCACCACCCGGGACTCGTCGGGGTTGAACATGTAGCCGGCAGCGGAGGTGGCATCGACCCAGGTCGCGCAGTTGCCGGCGGCGAACAGCGTGCGGTTCTCCAGATGGCCGTTGCTGGCCGCGCCCGGAGGCCCGTAGTTCTGCATCAGGTCGACGTAGTAGTTGATGGCGTCGTGCCACTCGGGCGAGTCGATCTCCGGCTTCCAGTCGGCGTTGATGTACTCGCCGCCGAAGGTGTTCACCAGCAGGCCGACGAAGGCCATGTTCTCGCCCCAGCCGGGCTTGCCGCGCTGGCAGGTGCCGTAGACGTTGTTCTCCGGATCGTGGAGCAGCGCCGCCCATTCCTTCAGCTGGTCGTAGGTCGGCTGGTCCGGCATCTCGATGCCGGCGGCCTCGAACAGGTCCTTGCGGTAGAACAGGAAGGAGCTCTCCGCGTAGAACGGCAGCGCGTAGAGGGTGCCATCGTAAGAGAGGCCCGAGCGGACGGACTCGTACACGTCCTCGATGTCGTATTCCTCGGGGATGTTGTCGAACGGCGCCAGCCAGCCGAGCTCGCCCCAGATCGGCACCTCGTAGGTGCCGATGGTCAGGATGTCGTAGGTGCCGGCGCCGGTGGCGATGTCGGTGGTGACCTTCTGGCGCAGCTCGTTCTCCGGCAGCACCACCCACTCCAGCGTCACGCCCGGATTGGCCGCCGTGTACTCGGCGGAGAGCTGCTGCATCACGATCATGTCGGGGTTGTTGACGGTCGCGATGGTAATGGTCTGCGCCTGCGCAGCCGCGGCCAGGCCGGCCAGCGCGGTGGACGCGCACGCGGCGAGTCTCAGGGTCCGCATCGTCTTCCTCCCGAATTCGTTGATGTGGCCTGGATCATTTGCTCGGCCACTGAGCAAAAGGCTCAGCCATCCCCCGGCGCAAGTCAAGCGCGTATTTGAACGGGAAGGAGACTCGCCAAACTGCAGGATCAGGCCGAAAACGGAAGCATGCGGTGCGGTCGCCCGCATGCTGCTCAATCTGTACGATCGGTAAGGAAGGGGGGAGGCGCGGCCGCGCGTCAGACCTGCGCCGCCACGGCGGCGGCGGTGTCCTCGTCGGTGATCAGGCCGTTGATCAGCCGGCCGCGCAGCGCGGCCGCGATCGGCGCCACCTTGCGCGGGCCGCCGCCGACCGCGACCAGCGCCCGGTCGCGGCTGTGCCGCAGCGGGGCGCTCAGCACCCGCGCGTTGAACGAGCCCTCGATCAGCCGGCCGTCGCGGTCGAACACCCAGCCGGCGACCTCGCCGACCGCACCGGCCTCGCCCAGTTCCTGCAGCTCCTCGTCGGTGACGAAGCCGTCCACGTGCAGCGGGCCGTCCCAGCTCACGTCGCCGATGCCGGCAAGCGACAGCTTCGCCTTCATCGCGAGGTCGTTCAGCATCAGGTAGCTGCGCTGCGTCGCCAGCACGTCGCGCTCGGCGATCGTCTCCGCCACCAGCGGCAGCGGGCGCGGAAAGCAGCGGCAGCCCAGCCGGTCGGCCAGCCGCATCACCGCCTCATAGCGGTTGGCGGAGGCGTCGCGCCCGATCGAGCCGGCCAGCGACAGCAGCCGGTGCTGGGGCCGGTTGGTCGGCGAGACCTGGTCCACCATGGCGCGCAGGGTGCGGCCGGTGGTCAGCCCGATCACCACCGGCGCGCTGGTGGCGATGGCGCCTTCCAGCCGCAGCGCCGCTGCCAGCGCGATCCCCTGCAGGGTCGCCACCGGCTCGTTCGGCACCGTCGGCTGCACGTCGCAGATCACGAGGTCGAAGGCCTTGCTGAGGCGCTCGGCCAGCTCAGCGCAGCGGGCGATCGGGCGGGTGAGCTCGACCCGGACCAGCTTCTCCGACACCGCCAGCGCCACCAGCCGCTGGGCTGCCGGCCGGGACACGCCCAGCTTGTCGGCAATCGCCTCCTGCGTATCGCCGGCGACGTAGTAGAGCCAGGCGGCGCGGGCCGCCAGGTCCAGCTTCATCTCCTGTCGATCCTTGGCCGACATCTTCGGTCTTGCCTTGCCCGAGGGACCCGGGGATTATGAGCACCATTGCAATATTCGAGCAATTGATCAGTTTTCAGCCGGACCGGCCGACGCCGGCAGCAGGCGGGACGGGAAAACCTGGCCTGCCGGAGAACGGGGAGGAGGCAGCATCGTGTATCGGGAGAAGTTCGACCTGAGCGGGCAGGTGGCGGTGATCACCGGCGGCGGCCGCGGCATCGGGCTTGCCTCCGCCGAGGCGCTGGCGGAGCACGGGGCGCGGATCGTCATCGCCGAGATCAATCCGGAGACCGGGGCCGCCGCGGTCGAGAGCCTGCGCGGCAAGGGCTACGATGCGGAGTTCGTGCCGCTCGACGTGACCAGGCCCGCCGACGTCAATGCCGCCGCCGACCGGATCAGGGCCAGCCACGGCCGCATCGACATCCTGCTCGCCAATGCCGGCATCGCCATCAACACGCCGGGCGAGGACACGTCGGATGCCGACTGGCTGCGGGTGATCGACATCAACCTGAACGGCGTCTACTGGTGCAACCGCGCCTTCGGCCGGCACATGCTCGCCGCCGGGAAGGGCAGCATCATCAACATCGGCTCGATGTCCGGCATCATCAGCAACAAGCCGCAGCCCCAGGCGCACTACAACGCCTCCAAGGCGGGTGTGCACATGCTGACGAAGTCGCTCGCCGGCGAATGGGCCCGGCGCGGGGTCCGGGTCAACGCCATCGCGCCGACCTACATCGAGACCGCGATGACCCGCGCCGGGATGGAGAATGCGGAGTGGTACCGGATCTGGCTGGAGATGACGCCGATGGGCCGCGTCGGCCAGCCGGAGGAGATCGCCTCCGTGGTCCTGTTCCTCGCCAGCGACGCCTCCTCGCTGCTGACCGGCAGCATCATCGTCGCCGACGCCGGCTACACCATCTGGTAGCCATCCCGCTCCGGGCGCGCCATCCCCGCCGTCAGGCCAGGGTGCGCCCGAGCCTCTCGCGCTCCGCGGCCGCGCGCACCCGTTCGGCCATCGCGGCCTGGCGCGGCGCCAGAGTATCCGGGGCCACGCCGCCGGGGCCGATCCCCCACTCCTCCCGCGCGGTGCGTGCCATGGCGGCGATCACCGCCGGCAGCTGCTCCGGCCGGGTCGGCCGGGCGAGGAGGAAACCCTGTCCGTAGTCGCAGCCCAGCGGCACCAGGCGCTGCAGGATCTCCACCCGGTCGATGCCCTCCGCCACCACCGCCATGCCCAGGCTGTGGGCGAGGTCGATGGTCGAGCGGACGATGGTGAGGTCCGTCGGCGAGGCGAGCATGCGCGAAACGAAGGAGCGGTCGATCTTCACCTCCTGGCACGGCAGGCGGCTGAGATAGGCCAGCGACGAATAGCCGGTGCCGAAGTCGTCGATCGACAGGTGCACACCGATCTCGCTGAGCTGGTGCGCCACCGCCAGCGCCGAGTCCGGGTCGTGCATGATCGCGCTCTCGGTGATCTCGAGCGTGAGCAGCGCGGCGGGAACCTCGTGGCGGGCGAGCAGGTCGTTCACCCGCTGCGGCAGCTTCGGGTCGTGGATCACCTGCGCCGACAGGTTGACCGCCACCGACAGCGACAGGCCCGCGCCGCGCCAGGCGGCGATCTGGGCGATCGCGGTCTCCAGCGTGTGGGTGGTGAGTGCCGCGATCAGCCCGGTCTGTTCCGCCTGCGGGACGAACTCCGCCGGCGAGACCGCGCCCAGCGTCGGATGGGTCCAGCGCAGCAGGGCCTCGGCGCCGTGGGAACCCGCGCCGGTCAGCGACAGCTTCGGCTGGTACTCCAGCGTCATCACGTTGCTCTCGACCGCCCGGCGCAGCTCGCCGCTCAGGGTGAGCTGCCTGATGGAGTTGCGGTCGGCGGCGGCGTCGTACACGGCGGCGCGGCAGCGCCGGTGCTTGGCCGCATACATCGCGACGTCGGCGCAGCGCAGCAGGTCCTTCACCGTCGCCGCATGGTCCGGCCAGAGCGCGATGCCGATGCTGGCCGCCACCGTCAGCGACATGTCGCGCAGCACGACCGGCTCCTCGATCCGGGCCGCGAGCGCCGCGGCGGCCTCCTCGGCCTCTCCTGCGTCGCGCACCGACGGCATCACCAGCGCGAACTCGTCCCCGCCGAGCCGGCAGATGAAACCGATCGGTGCCTCGGTCAGGCGCGCGGCGAGCCGGCACAGCAGCTCGTCGCCGATGTCGTGGCCGAGGGTGTCGTTGATCTCCTTGAACCGGTCGAGGTCGAGCAGCAGCAGCGCGAAGCGCCCGTCGCCGGCGGCCGCCAGCCGCTCCTCGACCACCTGCGCCAGCAGCGTGCGGTTCGGCAGCCCGGTCAGCGGATCGTGCGTCGCCTGGTGCTGGAGGGAGCCCTCGTACGACTTGCGCTCCGAGATGTCGCGCAGCACGACCACCCGGATCAGGGCGTTGGCCGTGCCCACCGTCGTCACCGCATATTCCACGGGGAAGGCGCGGCCGAGGGCGTCGCAGGCGATGCCCTCGCGGTAGCCGTCGGCCTTCTCCTGCCACGCGGCGCCCGGCAGCAGCGCGTCCATCGACGCGCCGGTCATCAGCTCCGGGCCGCGGCCGAACAGCCGGGTCGCCGCCGCGTTGCACATCATCACCGCGCCGTTCTCGCCAACCACCAGGATCGCATCCTGGCTGGTGGCGAAGACGCTGGCCATCAGTGCCTCGACTTCGCGCAGCCGGGCGGCCCGGGTGATGGCCAGGTCGGCGTCGCGGCGGGCGTCGATCTGATGGCGCTGGCGCAGGAAGCGCCGGATGGCGTTTCCGTGTCGCAGCTCCAGCGTTTCCAGGGGCATGGCCGGCTACCGCGCGTCGCGCCAGCGGTTGACGACGCTGCGGATGAACTCGGGCGTGATGTCGTCCTTCTGCCAGCGCTCGCTGAACGCGGCGGTGGCGCTCTGCGGCCGGCGCTCGGGCGGAAGCTTGTCGAACACCAGCCGCATCGGGACCGAGACGCCTTCGCCCACGGCAATGGCCTCGCCGTTGCGCAGCGACGGCAGCAGCTCCATCAGCCCCGCGCTCCAGTCGGGTAGCGTCCCGCGAACGAAGGCCTGGTCGGCCTGGCTCGTCAGCCGCATGGCGAACACCGTGCTGCACTGCGAGAGCGCGCCGGCGGCGAGGTCCGCGGGCCGCTGGCTGACCAGGCACAGCGAAACGCCGTACTTGCGCCCCTCCTTGGCGATCTGCGCCAGATTGCGCTTGGCGGGCTCGAAGCCGGTGCCGGTCTGCTCCGGCAGATAGCGGTGTGCCTCCTCGCACACCAGCAGGATCGGGATCGACTGGCCGCTGAACAGCGCGAACTCGAAGGTGATGCGCCCCAGCACCGAGACGATGACGCTGACCACGTCGGACGGCAGGCCGGAGAGGTCGATGATGGTGATCGGCTTGCCGTCGACCGGCACGCGGAACAGCCGCGACAGCACCTGCCCCAGGTTGTCGCGCAGCGCGATGCCGGAGAACATGAAGCTGAAGCGCGCGTCCTCGCGCAGCGCCTGCAGCCGCGACTTCAGCCGGAGGAAGGGAGTGAGCGACTCGGACTTGTCCAGCCGCCCCATCTCCTCCTCGAGCATCTTCTGCACGTCGGTGATGCGGTAGGGGACGGGCGTGTCCACCGTGATCGGCCGGCGGTGGTCGTTGCTGGTCGACTGGTAGGCGCGCTTGGCGTTGGCGATCAGCGACGACAGGATGTTGACCTCGGCCGGGCAGTCGCGCATCGGCTTGTCCGTGCGCATGATCACCGCCGCGAGCTCCTCCAGGCTGAACAGCCAGTAGGGCAGCTCCAGCGTATTGCCGTCCACCACCTCCGACATGCCGGCGAAGGCCGGGCCGTATTCGCTGTGCAGGTCCAGCAGCACGATGTGCGCGTTGGGGTTCCGCTCCAGGATGCGGTGGAGGATCAGCGCTGTGGCGCAGGACTTGCCGGTGCCGGTGCCGCCCAGGATGGCGAAGTGCTTGCCGAGCAGGTCGTCGGGCGCGACCGTGGCCGCGATCGCGGAGTCATGGTGGACGGAGCCGATGCGCACCGTCGAGCGGCCGGCGTTGGCGTAGACGATGGCGATGTCGTCGGTGCCGGCGAGGCTCACCGGTGCGCCCACCGCGGGCACCAGCGAGACGCCGCGGGCGAAGCGGGCGGTGCCGTCGGGCGCGCGCGAGGCCTCGCCGAGCAGGTCCAGCTCCGCGAACACCTCGCCGTCGCCGCCGCTGGAGGTGGCCGTGGGCTCGGTCAGCGCCGTCACCAGCCCGAACACCCAGTTGTGGGCGACCGGGATGCGCACGATCTGGCCGGCATGAAGGCCGGAACTGGTGTCCGAGCTGTCGTATCTTCCGCGCTCGGACAGCAGCACGACCATCTGCGATCCCGAGACGCTTGCGACGCGGCCCACTACATCGGCCGACATCTGCTGGGCAATCCCGCCGTCCATGTCGCACCCTGCACGAGTGAAGTGATGGCACGGACGCTAGCAAGGCAGCATGAATTTCACGTTAATTTCGGCCATTCAGCGGCGCGTGCGGCGGGGATTGAGGGCGTCCTGAAGCCCGTCGCCGAGGAAGTTGAACGCGAGCACGGTGGCGAAGATCGCGATACCCGGAAAGATGGCGAGCCACGGCGCCCGGCTCACCGTCTGCTGCGCATTCTGCAGCATGCCGCCCCAGCTCGGCGTCGGCGGGTTGATGCCGAGCCCGAGATAGCTCAGCACCGATTCCACCAGCACCACGCTGCCCACTGCGAGCGTGGTCGCCACCACCAGCGGCGACAGGATGTTGGGCAGGATGTGGGTGGCCATGATCCGCAGGTCGCTGGCGCCCAGCGCCCGGGCGGCGCGGACGAATTCGCGCTCGCGCACCGCCAGCGCAGAGGCGCGCACCAGTCGCGCGGCGGTGGTCCAGCCGAACAGCGCGACGATGACGACGATCCGCCACACGCCCGCCTGACCGGAGCGGACGAAGCTCTCCGGCAGCCCGATCTTCCCCAGATCGACGGCGGCGAGGATGATCAGCAGCGGCAGCACGGGCAGCGCGATGGCGGCGTCGGTGATCCGCATCAGCACCGCGTCCACCCGGCCGCCGTAATAGCCGGCCGCGATCCCGACCAGCGTGCCGATCAGGCTCGCGATCAGCGCCCCGGCGAAGCCCACCAGCAGCGATACCCGGCCGGCGTAGAGCAGCCGCACCAGCACGTCGCGGCCGAGCGCATCGGTGCCGAGCCAGTGCGCGGCCGAGGGCGGCTGGTACTGGTTGAACAGGTCCTCCGCCAGCGGGTCGATGCCGAGGAGAGAGGCCACCGCCGGCGCGAACACGGCGCCGGCGACCAGCGCCAGGATGACGATCAGGCTGACCAGCGCCGGCACGTGGCGGACGAACCGGCCGATCGCACCGCGGGGGCGGCCGGGAAGGGGCGGGACCGGGGCGACCGCCACCGTCATCGGTCAGTGCAGCCGCACGCGCGGGTCGAGCCAGGCATAGGCCAGATCCGCGAGCAGGTTGGCGAGCAGGATGGCGAAGGTCGCCAGCAGAAGGGCTGCGAGCGCCAGGTTGTAGTCGTTGCCGATGATCGCGTCGTAGATGGTGACCCCCATGCCGGGGTAGGAGAACACCTGCTCGACCACCAGTGCGCCGGAGAAGAGCGTGCCGAAGTCGAGGGCGATCACCGTCACCACCGGGATCATCGCGTTCCTGAGTGCGTGGTGATAGACGACCCGCCGCCGGGAGGCGCCCTTGGCGCGGGCGGTGCGCACGAAGTCCTGGGCCAGCGCCTCGCCCATCGCCGCGCGGACGTGGCGGATGTAGACCGCGAGGCTCGCCACCGTCAGCGCCGTCACCGGCAGCACCTGGTAGGACAGCCAGCCGAAGAAGCCGTCGCGCGCCACCGAGCCGCCGCCGTTCGGCGGCAGCCACTGCAGGTTGACCGAGAAGGCGTACATCAGCAGCAGCCCCAGCCAGAAGGAGGGGGTGGAGACGCCGGCGAAGCAGAGCAGGTTGACGCCGTAGTCCACCGGCCCGCCCGGGCGGGTGGCGACCAGCACGCCCGCCGGAATGGCGATGGCGAGCGACAGCAGGAAGCTTGCGCCGAGCAGGACCATGGTGTTGCCCAGCCGCGGCAGCAGGATGTCCCACACCGGCACGCGGTAGGTGCGCGAGAAGCCGAAGTCGCCGGCCAGCACGTCGCCGGCCCAGCGCAGGTAGCGGGTGAGCAGCGGCCGGTCGAGGCCGTAGCGCTGGCGCAGCCGCTCGGCGTCGGCGGGGGTCAGGTCGGGATTGGAGCTGACCATCACGTCGATCGGGTCGCCGGGCATCAGCCCGATCAGGGCGTAGCTGACGAAGGAGACGGCCGCGATCACCAGCACCAGGCCGACGAGCCGGCGGACGAGGAAGGCGCCCATGCGCGGGTCGGTTACCGGGCGGCCCCCTCGCGCGGTCGCCAGTGCTCGACGTAGAGCGTGGACGGGGCGAGGTGTCCCGTGGGCGTCAGCCCCTCCAGCCACGTCGGCAGGATGTAGGGCATGGCGCGGTAGTAGAGGGGGAGCGTCGGCAGGTCCTCGGCATAGACCACCTGCAGCCGGTTCCACAGCTCCTGCTTCTCCGGGTCCTCGCAGGTCGTCTCCAGCGCGTCGATGATCCGGTCGGCCTCGTCGCTGCGGTAGCCGGGATAGTTCTGGCCGGCCCAGTTGTTCTCCGGCGTCGGGATCATCGTCGAGTGCAGCGTCGTCCGGGGGATGTTCTCCGGCGAGGACAGCCAGGCGAACATGGCCATGGAATCGAACTGCCGGTGCGCCAGCGTCTGGCCGAACAGGACGCGCGCCGGCTCGTTCTTGATCGCGACGTCGATGCCCAGCCGCCGCCACTGGCTCTGCAGCACCTGCTCCACCAGCTCGCGGGTGGCGTTGCCGGCGGTGGTCATGATCGTCAGCGCCAGCGGCTCGCCGGCGTCGTTGGTGCGCACCTCCGATCCGGGCTTCAGCGTCCAGCCGGCCTCGTCCAGCAGGGCGGCTGCCCGCTCCGGGTCGTGGGCGTAGGTCGGCACGTCCGGATTGTAGACCCGGTCCTGCGGGTTGATGTTGACGTGGGCGACCGGCTGGTGGCCGGCGAACAGCCGTTCGGAGATCATCTCCCGGTCGATCGCGTGCAGCAGCGCGCGGCGCACGCGCACGTCGGCCAGGATCGGGTTGTCCAGGTTCAGGTCGATGTGCTCGTAGAACAGCGCCGGCTGGAAGATCACTTCGTAGTCGTCGCCGTGCGCCTCGGCGAAGGCGATCGCCTGGTCGATGGAGATCCCGTCTTCGCCCGCGATCATGTCGATCTCGCCGGCCAGCAGGTTGGCCTCCAGCGCGGCGGTGTTCTGGATCGGGCGCACCCGGATGGTCTCGAACCACGGTTCGTCGCCCCACCACAGCGGGTTGCGGGTCATCGTGATCTCGCCGCCCAGCTCGATGTCCGACAGCAGGTAGGGGCCGAACCACAGGCCCGGGTTGGTCGGGTCGGTCTCGTAGAGCGAGCGTTCGGGATAGGCCGACGGCTCCGCCTCGAACAGCGCGCGCTCCAGGTGGGCGGGCACCAGCTCGAAGTTGTTGATCATGTCGAAGCCGCAGGAGACCTGGTCCCACTGGATGGTGAAGGTCTTGTCGTCGATCGCGTCGATGGCGACGATGTCCTGGAACAGCTCGAAGTTGATCACGCCGGACTGCGCATTCCGGCCGAGCTCCCAGGTGAACAGCACGTCCTCGGTGGTGATCGGGGTGCCGTCGCCCCAGACGGCGTCGGGGTGGATGGTGAAGGTCGCCGCCCATCCGCGGCCGCCGCCCAGCTCCTCCGGAATGTCGCGGATCTCCGCCGTACCGGCCTCGGGGCTGGGCAGCGCCGTGCACAGGAAGCAGCGGCCCTCCCACTCGGGGTCATAGGCGGTGAACGGCCGCCGGGTCATGCCGTGGATGTAGGACTGCACGACATGGGCCTCGGTCAGCGGGTTCAGGTTCACCGGGTACTGGCTGACCCCGATGACCAGCTCGCCGTCCTCCTGTGCCAGGGCGGGTGAAAGTGCGGTCGCGCACAGCACCGCTGCCGTCCATGCGGCAAGACCCACCCTGACCGAAACCATGCGGCACCTCCCCGGCTCGTCTCTTGCCGCCAGCATGGGCCGCAACCGGGCGGCGGACAAGGCGCTTCCCGGGGGTCTTCAGCCCTCGCGGTCGAGCCCCAGCCGGGCGCGCAGCGTCGCCGCATCGCCCGCCTGCACCACGCGCCCCAGCTCCAGCACCAGCCCGCGCGTCGCCACCGCCAGCGCCGCCGGCGCGTTCTGCTCGACCAGCAGGACGGCCGCGCCCCGCCGCGCGATCTCGGCGAGGTGCGCCATCACCTCCATCGCCAGGCCGGGCGCAAGCCCGAGGGTCGGCTCGTCGAGCAGCAGGACCTGCGGTGCCGTCATCAGCGCGCGGCCGATCGCGAGCATCTGCTGCTGGCCGCCGGAGAGGCTCCATGCCCGCGCCCGCAGCTTGCCTTCCAGTGCCGGCAGCAGCGCCAGCACCTCCGCCAGCCGCCGACGCTGCTCCGCGGCCGTGCCGCGCGCCCCGGCCAGCAGGTTGTCGGCGACCGTCATCGCCGGGAACACCCGCCGCCCCTCGGGCACGTAGCCGAGGCCGGCGCGGGCGCGCGCCTCCACCGGCTCGCCCGTCATGTCGCGGCCGGAGAGAAGCACGCGGCCTGCCGCCGGCGGCACCAGCCCCATCACCGCCTTCAGCAGCGTGGTCTTGCCGGCGCCGTTGCTGCCCAGCACCGCCACCATCTCGCCGGCCGCGACGGCGAGATCGACGGCGGAGAGCGCCGGCGCGTCGCCGTAGCGGACGGTGAGGCCCTCGACCTGCAGCGCGGGCGCGCTCATCGGGCGGCCATCCCGAAATAGGCGCGGCGCACCGCCGGGTCCGCCAGCACCGCCTCCGGCGTGCCGTCGGCGATGACGGTGCCGGCGTCGAGGCAGACCAGCCGCGACGCTATCGCGGCGAGGAAGGCGGTGTTGTGATCGACCACCAGCCAGGTCACGCCGGGGCTGCCGGCGATGACGGCGGCGAGCCGGTCGCGGTCGGCGTCGGCGAGGCCGGCGGCCGGCTCGTCGAGCAGGACCAGCCGCGGCCCCGCCGCGAGCGCGCGGGCCAGCTCCACCAGCCGCCGCTGGCCGAAGGAGAGGCTGCGGCACGGCCGGTCCGCAACCGCGTCCAGCCCGCAGCGGCCGATGGCGTCGAGCGCCGCCGCCCGCACCGCCGCTGCGTCGCGCCCGCGCGCGGCGGTGGCGACATTGTCGAGGACGCTGCGGCCGTCGAGCAGCATCGGATGCTGGAAACAGCGGGCGATCCCCGCCCCGGCGCGGCGGAAGGCGGGCAGCCGGTCGAGGCGCGTGCCGAAGGCGGCGATGGCGCCGCGGTCGGGCGTCTCGAAGCCGCTGACGAGGTTGAGCAGCGTCGTCTTGCCGGAGCCGTTGGGGCCGATGATGCCGCAGACCTGTCCGGCGGGCACCGCCAGCGCGCGGATATCCACCGCCACCACCCCACCGAAGCTCTTGCGCAGCCCGTCGAGCGACAGCGCCACCCCTTCTGCCGGCGCGGGGGAGGGCGGGGGAGGGGGCACCTCCGCCTCCGCGGGCACGGGTGGCAGCGCCGGCAGTGCAAGCCTGCCCGCGCGCCGGGACAGCGGGGCCGCGAGCCCGTCGATCAGGGCCGCCAGCCCGTTGGGGGCGAACACGATCATCGCCAGCATCGCGGCGCCGTAGGCGAGCAGGTACCAGCGGTCGAGCACGCGGAACCACTCCGGGACGTGGGTCAGCAGCAGCGCGCCGAGCACGGCGCCGGCCAGGCTCAGCCGGCCGCCGATCACCGTCATCGCCAGCGTCAGCACCAGGATCGAGAAGGCGAGCGCATCCGGCGAGATCACCCGGGTGGTGTGGACGTAGAGGGCGCCGGCCGCCCCGCCGTAGGCCGCGCTCATCAGCAGGGCGACGAGCCGCAGCCGGTCGCGGTCGATGCCGACCGCCGCGGCGGCGAGCGGCCGCTCCCGCTGCAGCTCGTATGCGAGGCGGCGGCGGGGCGAGAGGTAGCGCGCCGCCGCCAGCAGCCCGAGCGCGAGGCAGCCCCAGGCCAGCACCAGCATCGGCAGCCCGCGGCCGATCTCGAACCCGGCGACCGCGAAGCCCGGCACCCCGGGCAGCCCGTTGGCGCCGCCGGTCAGCGACTGCCAGTTGGTGGCGGCGAGCAGGGCCACCTGGCTGATGCCCAGCGTCGCCAGCGCCAGATAGTGGGTCTCCAGCCGCAGCACGGGCACCGCCACCACGAGCCCCAGCGCCGTCGCCACCAGAATCGCTGCCGGGAAGGTGAGGAGCGCATCCCAGCCGAAGGCGAGCGACAGCAGCGCGGTCGCATAGGCGCCGAGCCCGAAGAAGGTCGCCTGCGCCAGCGACAGCGCCCCGGCGTGGCCGAAGATGAGCTGGTAGCCGACGACGTTGAGGCCGTAGATCGCGGCCAGCGCCAGAACCCGCTGCTCGTACGGCCCGGCCGCGCCGAGGCCGTAGGCGAGTGCGGCCGCGACGCAGAGGAAGGCGACCGCCGCGCTGGGGCGGACGGAGGCGAGGAGGTGCCTCACGCCCGCACGCGCGCCGGCTCGCCGAGCAGCCCCTGCGGCCGGAAGGCGAGGACGAGCAGCAGCGCGGCGTAGAGCGCCGCCTCTGCCCAGACGTAGGAAACGAAGCCGGCGAACAGCACCTCGAACAGCGCGATGACGAACGCCCCGGCCACCGCGCCCGTCAGCCGGCCCCAGCCGCCGATGGTGACGGCGACATAGGCCTTCAGCATGAAGGTGCCGCCGTCGGTCGGCGTCATGAACAGCGCGTGTCCGGTCATCAGTCCGGCGGCGCCCGCAAGCCCGGCCGCGGCGGCGAAGCTCGCCAGCGTCATCGCCGTCACCGGGATGCCGAGGCTGCGTGCGATCTCGGGGTCCTGCGCGCTGGCCCTGAGCCAGCGGCCGAGCCGCGTCCGCTCCAGCACCAGCCCCAGGCCGACGACGATCAGCGCTGCGGCGAGCAGCG
>CALKHQ010000245.1 GCA_937988735.1 uncultured Alphaproteobacteria bacterium | reverse complement strand
TCGCCAGCTCGTTCATCAGCGCGATGTTGAGGTCGCGCTGGGTGTTCTCGATCACCTTCGCTGCCTCGGCGACCGCGATCGACGGCGCCCGATGGATGCCGGCCGCGATGATCGGGGCGTAGAGGGCAGCCACCCGGTCCAGGGTCTCCGGCCGGTCGCCGCTGACCACCTTGACGATGCGCTCCAGGCGGTGCTCCCGGTCGCCGGGGTTGATCCGCTCCGGCGAATAGCCAACGGCGAACCCGCCGGGCCAGGAAAGGCCGGACGCCGCCTCCAGCCGCGGCACGCAGATCGTTTCGGTCAGGCCCGGATAGACGGTCGACTCGAACACCACCAGCCGCCCCTGGGTGCCGGTCATCGCTGCGCCAACGGTGTCGCAGGCGGCGAGCACCGGTCGCAGGTCCGGCCGGCGGGCGGTGTCGATCGGAGTGGGCACCGTGACGACGAAGGCGGTGGCCTCGCGCAGTGCCGCCGGATCGTCGGTGAAGAGCACCCCGGAATGCGCAAGCTCGTCTGCCGTCACCTCGCCGGTGCGGTCATGGCCGCGCCGCAGCTCCTCGATGCGGCTGCGCTGGATGTCGAAGCCGATGACGCGCGGATAGGCCTTTCCGAAGGCATGGGCCAGCGGCAGGCCGACATAGCCCAGGCCGATCACGGCGACCGCTTGTTCCTGGTGGGGCATGAACGTCGCAGACGGAAAGGTGTTGGAACTCCGGATGGGGTTCGATATGGCAATCCCTCGGCCGACGCCAGAGATTTTCGGCCGAGGGAGGGGGCATGAAGGCCATCGTCACCGGCGCGGCCGGATTCATCGGCATGCACCTGTGCCGCCGGTTGCTGGACCAGGGGCACGAGGTGGTGGGAATCGACAACCTGAGCTCCTACTACAGCGTGGCGCTCAAGCGCGACCGCCTCGCGCAGATCGCAGGTCCCGGTTTCACCTTCCTCGAGGCCGACATCGCCGACCGGGAGGCGATGCGCGCCGCCTTCGACGCCCACAGGGACGCGACCCACGTCCTCAACCTCGCGGCCCAGGCCGGCGTCCGCCATTCGCTGACGGATCCGTTCGTCTACGTGAACACGAACGTGATGGGTCAGCTGGTGATTCTCGAGGCCGCGCGGCGGCTGCCCCGGCTCGCGCGGGTCGTCTACGCCTCGACCTCGTCGGTCTACGGCGCCATTCGCGAGACGCCGTTCAGCGTTCGCCAGTGCACCAACCGGCCCGTCTCGATCTACGCCGCAACCAAGAGCAGCGGCGAGCTGATCGCCCGCGTCTTCGCCGACAACCACGGCCTGCCCAGCGTGGGCCTGCGCTTCTTCACCGTCTATGGGCCATGGGGGCGGCCCGACATGGCGGCCTGGCTGTTCACCGAGGCGATCCTCGCCGGCCGCCCGATCCGGGTGTTCAACCACGGGCAGATGCAGCGGGACTTCACCTACATCGACGACATCGTCGCCGGCGTGATGGCCGCGCTGGAACGCCCGATCAAGCCGGACGCGGACGGCCTGCCCCACCGGCTGTACAACCTCGGCAACCACCGTTCCGAGCGGCTGATGGATTTCATCGCAGTGCTGGAACAGGCGCTCGGGCGCAAGGCGGTGATCGAGATGGCACCGATGCAGCCGGGAGACGTGCCGGCGACCTTCGCCGACATCACCGAGAGCCGGGCGGAGCTGGGTTTCGAGCCGACGACCACCATCGCCGAAGGCCTGCCGCGCTTCGTCGCCTGGTTCCGGTCCTACCACCGCGTGTGAGGGTTTCGCTTGCCGGCGCCCGGCAGCGAACTCTAGCGTGTCAACGACAACGCAAGGGTTCTCGATCATGCTGCGGGGGCTCATCGCATCTGACAGGTCGGGCCGAGACGTGACCAGCGATCACAGCGAAAGCGCCTCCGCCGTTCTCTCCCGCGTCACCGCCGCCCAGGAACCGGACACGATCACCATCGACGAGATTCTCGCGGCGCTGCATCATCGCGGCTTCGGGCTGCTGTTCATCCTGCTCGCGATTCCCAACCTGCCGCCGATCCCGATGATTCCCGGGGTGTCCACCCTGTTCGGCGTTCCCCTGTTCCTGCTGGCGATGCAGTGGACGCTGGGGCGGGACCGGCCGACCCTGCCGCGCTCCATCGGCCGCAAGCAGTTCAGCCGCGCCAGGTTCAACCTTGCCATCGGGAAGGTGTTGCCGCTGCTCCGCTGGGTCGAGAAGCTGGCGCGGCCGCGGGCGGAGATCGTGCTTTCCCGCAAGGGCGAAGTGGTGCTCGGCTGTTTCGCCATGGTGTACGCGGTCGTGCTGGCCGCCCCGATCCCGTTCTCGAACCTCTTGCCGGCCTATGCCCTGGCGGCGATGGGAATCGGGCTGCTGGAGCGCGACGGCTGGTTCGTGACGGCCGGCTGGGTGATCGGCATCGCCGGGATCGTTTTCCTGGTCTGGATCTGGACGTTCGCAGTGACCGAGCTGATGCACCTGGTGAACTGGGTGTTCGGCTGATCAGGTACCGCCGCGCAGCTCGGTGAGGGTCCCCTCCTCCGACATCACGTAGTAGCTCGGCCGCACGCGAAGTCCGCGCTCGACCTCCTCGACCACGTCGGGCGTGTTGATGGGGTCGGCGACGATCAGGCGGCTGTCGGGCCGGAACTCGACGCCGTAGGTGGACGAGATCGCACCGACGGTCTCGCCGGTCTTGACGTCGACGATGATCGACAGCGGCGCGACCCCGCTCAGCAGGTTGACCTGCAGCACCACGTAGTGGCCGGCGAAGGTCGGCGGCGATTCGTACTGGGCGTGGAGGTCCATCGGGTCCGCCTCAGCCATCATCGGATGGCCCGTCTCGTTCAGCGGCGCCGGTTCGCCCTCGTAGATGACGTCGACCGGGAAGTCGGCGAACTGGTGCTCCCAGTACTGCATCGCCAGCGACTGCACGGTGTTGCGGTGCGCCGCGCGCTGGTCCTCCAGCAGGTTGTAGGTCTCGACCGTGAGCGTGCCCGTGGTGACCAGGCCGTTCGCGCCCTGGAACCGGGCGATCGCGGTCGCGGTCGCCGGCCCCAGCACGCCGTCGGCCGCCCCGGCGAAGTAGCCGAGCTCGCGAAGCAGGGTCTGGGCCCGCTGCAGGCTCCAGAAGTCCATGATCTCGGTCGCGGAGTTGTCCTCCCCGCGCAGCGCGTTCAGGGTCTCGAGCGTAAGCGTGCCTGTCACCCGCAGGCCCTCGGCCTCCTGGAAGGCGCGCATCGCCGCGGCAGTCCGGGCACCCTCCATGCCGTCGGGCGTCCCCGGGTCGTAGCCGGCGGCAATCAGCAGGCGCTGCGCCTCCTCGATGAACGGGTTCTCGCGCGGGATGCTGGTGACCTCCTGCGCCCGCGCCCGCATCCGCTCGTAGGTCTCGGGCGTGATGGTGCCGGTCCGGCGCAGGTTCTCGTCGCCCTGGAACCGGCTGATCGCGCGCACCGTCTCCGGGCCCATCACGCCGTCGGCGACGCTCACGTCATAGCCGAGGAGCTTCAGCCACTCCTGGGCGTGCTGCACCACCGGGTCGGTGCGGACTGCGGTCGTGGGCATGCGCAGCCGCAGCCGCTCCATCGTCGCCGGCGTGAGCCGTCCGCTCGGGTTCAGGCCTTCCGCCCGCTGGAAGGCAGTGATCGCGGCCGCCGTCGCCGGACCCATCCGCCCGTCGACGGTGAGGTTGTCGCCGTAACCGAGGGCGGCCAGCATCCGCTGCGCCTCGCGCAGGTCCGGCTCACCGCTTTCGCCAGCGGTCGCGGACGCACTGGCCT
>CALKHQ010000244.1 GCA_937988735.1 uncultured Alphaproteobacteria bacterium | reverse complement strand
CCGGGCCACCCTCGGCAACATGGCGCCGGAATACGGCGCGACCTGCGGCATCTTCCCCGTGGACGCCGAGACCATCCGCTACCTCCGCTTCACCGGCCGCGCCGAGGAGCGGATCCAGCTCGTCGAGGCCTATGCGAAGGCGCAGGGCATGTGGCGCGAGGCGTCGAGTCCCGACCCGGTGTTCACCGAGGTGGTGGAGATCGACCTCGCCAAGGTGGAGCCGTCGCTTGCCGGGCCGAAGCGGCCGCAGGACCGGGTTCCGCTGTCGGCTATGTCCACCTCGGCCAGCGTCGCCATCGTCGAGGCCCGGGCCGCAGAGGGCGGCAACGGCGCGAAGTCCGACATGGTGGAGGAGGGGGCGCCCGTGCCGCCGACGCCGGTCAAGTCGCATGCGGTCGCCGGCGCCGACTACCTGCTCAGCGACGGCGACGTGGTGATCGCCGCCATCACCAGCTGCACCAACACCTCCAATCCTTCGGTGCTGATCGGCGCGGGCCTGCTCGCGAAGGCCGCCGTCGAGCGCGGGATGAAGGTGAGGCCGTGGGTGAAGACCTCGCTCGCCCCCGGCAGCCAGGTGGTGACCGACTACCTGCGCGCGGCCGGGCTGCAGGACGCGCTGGACCAGCTCGGCTTCGGGCTCGTCGGCTACGGCTGCACCACCTGCATCGGCAACTCCGGACCGCTGCCGGAGCCGATCCACGAGGCGATCGAGAGCGGCGACCTCATCGTCGGCGCCGTGCTCTCCGGCAACCGCAATTTCGAGGGCCGGGTGCATCCGCTGACCGCGCTGAACTACCTTGCATCGCCGCCGCTGGTCGTCGCCTATGCGCTCGCCGGTACCCTGCGGATCGACCTCACGAAGGACCCGATCGGCGAGGATCGTGACGGGCAGCCCGTCTACCTGCGCGACATCTGGCCGTCGAACCGGGAGATTCGCGAGACCATCGAGCGGGTGCTGACACCGGAGATGTTCCGCCGCCGCTACTCGAACGTGTTCGAGGGCGACGACCTGTGGAAGAGCGTGAAGATTTCCGGCGGCCTCACCTACGACTGGGATCCGGGCTCGACCTACGTTCGTTATCCGCCGTTCTTCGAGGGCATCGCAGAGGGGCCGCGCCCGGTTGGCGACATCGTCGGCGCCCGCCCGCTCGCCATCCTCGGCGACAGCGTCACCACCGACCACATCTCGCCCGCGGGCTCGATCAAGAAGGACGGCCCGGCCGGCCAGTACCTGATCAGCCACCAGGTGATGCCTGCGGACTTCAACTCCTACGGCGCCCGCCGCGGCAACCACGAGGTGATGATGCGGGGCACCTTCGCCAACATCCGCATCCGCAACGAGATGGCGCCGGGGACGGTCGGCGGGGTCACGAAGCACCAGCCGTCGGGCGAGGTGATGTCGATCTATGACGCCGCCATGCGCTACGCCGCCGAAGGCGTGCCGCTGGTGGTGGTCGCCGGCAAGGAGTACGGCACCGGCTCGTCCCGCGACTGGGCGGCCAAGGGCACCAAGCTCCTGGGAGTGAAGGCGGTGATCGTGGAGAGCTTCGAGCGCATCCACCGCTCGAACCTGGTCGGCATGGGCGTGCTGCCGCTGCAGTTCAAGCCGGGCATGGACCGGCGGACCCTGGGACTGACCGGCGATGAGGTGTTCGACCTCACCGGGCTCGCCGACGGCATCCGGCCGCGGATGGACGTCGCGTGCACCATCCGCCGCCCCGACGGCAGCAGCGAGACGATCACGCTCACCTGCCGGATCGATACGCTGGACGAGGTGGAGTACTACCGCGCCGGCGGCATCCTCCACTACGTCCTGCGCAACCTGATCGAGACCGCCGAAGCGGCCTGATCGCGCGACCGCCGTTGGTCTCAACCCGTGGTGCCCGGCCTCGTGCCGGGCATCCTCGTGTCGGGGGGTAGCAGAAGGGCGCGGACAGGGTGAACGGGCCGGGCCCGGCCACAGCATCCGCGGCCTCGTGGGTGGTCCGGTCTGGGCGGACCACGACGATCATGCGGGGCGGGGAAGGGGGGCGCGCGCCCGCGACCGTCAGGCGGTTTCGTCGACCAGGTTGGCGCGCGCCGGGAGCTCGGTCCGCCTTGCGCGCTCGGCGAGGCTCTCGGGCGGGATGCGATCCACGACTTCGCCGGTGCGCGGATGCAGGATCTCGATGATCGGCCGGCCGGACTTCTCGTCGAACACCATGTTGAGGTTGCGGCTGATCGGCGTGTAGGCCGGAGCGCTGCGCTCCCGGCTGGCCAGTGTTCCGGCATCGGTCCTGCGTTCGCCCTCGGGGCCGCCGTCCGAACGCCAGTCGCGTGCGGTCGCGCCGCCACTGGACGACTGCCGCTCGATCGGTCGCGTCTCCCGCGGAGTGACGACAAGGCTCAGCACGGTCGGCCGGTGCCCATCGAGGAACCCGGCGCTCGTCTGAGGCGGCGTCATGGCGACTGCTGTCAACATGGTCCTACCTGTGGCACACGATAATATCGCGCCACAAGAGACCTGTCATGTCAAACGGTGATTATTCGAATTTTAACTTCTGATGACTAACGGAACTTTACCGCGAGTCACGTCTCTTTGCCAGTCCCGTTCTCCGCTTCGAACAGGCTGGTTAACAACGCCGCGATCACCTGCTCGGGCGGCGTCGATGGCTCGCCGGCGACGATGCGCGTGTTCGGATGCCAGGGGCAGACACCGCCGGTTCCGCCCAGCCGCGACCAGTCATTGCCGCGCAGGGTGCGCCAGGTGGGACGGCCCAGCGCGCCGGCCAGCTCGCAGACGGCGGTCGGCGCGCTGACCACGGCATCCAGCGCCGTCATCAGGGCCGCCAGGTCGTCGAGGCCGTCGAACAGGTCGAGCCCCGGCGCCTCCAGCACCGGTGCGCCGATCGTCTGCGCATGGCTCACCAGAGCCGGCCCGGCCTCGCCGTACTGCAGGTTGACGACGGCGATTCTCGGATCGCGCAGCAGCGGCTCCCATGCCGGCAGGGGGAGTGCCCGCGTATCGCGGATGCCGCCGCGGGTGCCGCTGCGCCAGCACAGCCCGACCGTGATCCGGCTGCCTGCTGCCTGCGCCAGCCACGCCCGCCAGTGGCGCACCCGCTGCGGGTCTGCGACCAGGTAGCCGGCCGTGGCCGGATAGTCGGCCCGCGCGCTGCGGAAGTGGAGCGGCAGGGTTCCGGCCGGGACGTAGGCATCGACCGGTGCCTCGGCCAGCCAGTCGCGGCGGCTGGAGCGCCGCCGGGTCTCGGTGAGGCGGTAGGGGCGGATCTCGCAGGCGGGGAAGCTGCGGCCGAACAGCGGCGCCAGCCGCGGATCGCACTCGACCACGAGCGTCGTGCGCGGCTGGGCCGCAGCGAGGTCGGCGAGGCAGGAGGCGAACAGCAGCTCCTCGCCCAGGCCCTGCTCGGCGCAGACCAGCAACCGGCGGCACGGGTCGCCGGGACCTGCCCATTCCCGGACGCCCGCCGGCGGATGCAGGGCGTCAGGCACACGCCGCCGCGCCTCCAGCAGCCGCCATCCTTCGCGGAGGTTGCCGGTCAGCAGCAGGAGCTGACCCAGGTTCACGCCGGCCTCGGCGTTGCCGGGATCGACCGCGATCGCGCGGCGGAGCAGCGCAATGGCGGCCTCGACTGCGTTCTGCTCGCCGAGCAGCATGGCCAGATTGTTCAGGGCCGGCACGAAATCGGGCCGGGCGGAGAGCGCGCTGCGATAGGCCGCCTCGGCGCCTGCGACGTCGCCCGTCTCTTCGAGCGCAAGGCCGAGATTGGCATGGGCGGCTGCGCAGGCGGGATCCAGCGCCAGCGCCGCGCGATAGCTCTCGATCGCGCCGGCGATGTCGCCATCCGCCGCAAGCGCCAGGCCCAGCGCGATGCGGGTGTCCACGTTGGCGGGGTCGAGCGCCGCCGCCTGCCGCAGGTGGGCCGCGGCGCGGGCGTGGTCGCCGGTGGCCTTGCGCAGCTCGGCCATGTTGCGGTGGTAGAGCGGGGCGCGGGGGTTGAGCTGCAGCGCCTGCTCGATGCAGGCAATGCCGACGCTGGTTCGCCCCATCTGGTGGGCGAGCACGCCGGTCAGGTGCAGGGCGTCCGCATTGGCCGGGTCGGCGGCGAGCAGGTCCTGATAGGCGGCGAGCGCCCGGCCAAGCGCCCCGGCACGGTGCAGCGCCATCGCGCGTTCCAGGGCGCTCACGCTCATCGGCGCCCCCCCCGTCCGGCGTCCCAGTACAGCACGGACGGCGGCGATCACCGGCGCCATCGCGGCATCGCCGTACCACTCGCGCGGGAGCTGCACGGTCTCCAGGCTGCGGCTGGCGACATGGCGGCCGCTGCCGAACTGCGACCAGTCGGTGCCCCGCAACACCCGCAGCGTCGGACGGCCGAGGGCGGCGGCGAGAGAGGCGACGGCTGTCGGCGCGGTGACGACGAGGTCCAGCCCGGCCATCAGCGCCGCCACCCCGTCGAGGTCGTCGAACTGGTCGAGCGCCGGCGGGATGTGGATCGCGGCCGGACCGGCTGGCCCCCAGCTGCTGCCCTCGGGGTCGTCGTACTGCAGGTTGACGAAGCAGGCGTCGGGAAAGGCTGCGAACAGCGACCGCCACGCGGAAACGGGGGGCACGCGGTCGTCGCGGTGGGCGCCCCGCAGGCTGCTGCGCCAGCACAGGCCGATCTTCGGCCCGGGCCCGAGGGAGGCGAGCCACGCGCGCAGTTCGGCGGCCCTCGCGGGGTCCGCCCGGATATAGGGAGCGCCGTCGATCAGCGGCATCAGGTGCCGCGGCAGGTCGGCCATGTAGGCGACCGCGTCCAGCGGCTC